>NZ_CP045369.1:4138000-4445000 GCF_009363535.1 Microbulbifer sp. THAF38 | reverse complement strand
CGGGGAACTGAAACATCTAAGTACCCGGAGGAAAAGAAATCAACCGAGATTCCCTGAGTAGCGGCGAGCGAAAGGGGATTAGCCCTTAAGCTCTTTATGTTTTAGTGGAAGGTTCTGGAAAGTACCGCGATACAGGGTGATAGCCCCGTACACGAAAAGGCATTTAGAGTGAAATCGAGTAGGTCGGGACACGTGTTATCTTGACTGAATATGGGGGGACCATCCTCCAAGGCTAAATACTCCCAGCTGACCGATAGTGAACCAGTACCGTGAGGGAAAGGCGAAAAGAACCCCGGAGAGGGGAGTGAAATAGAACCTGAAACCGTATACGTACAAGCAGTAGGAGCCCTTCGGGGTGACTGCGTACCTTTTGTATAATGGGTCAGCGACTTATTGTCTGTAGCAAGGTTAACCGCTTAGGGGAGCCGTAGAGAAATCGAGTCTTAATAGGGCGTTTAGTTGCAGGCAATAGACCCGAAACCCGGCGATCTATCCATGGGCAGGTTGAAGGTTGAGTAACATCAACTGGAGGACCGAACTCACTAATGTTGAAAAATTAGGAGATGACCTGTGGATCGGAGTGAAAGGCTAATCAAGCCGGGAGATAGCTGGTTCTCCTCGAAAGCTATTTAGGTAGCGCCTCGCGTCTCACCCTCGGGGGTAGAGCACTGTTTGGGCTAGGGGGTCATCCCGACTTACCAACCCCATGCAAACTCCGAATACCGAGGAGTGCAATCGCGGGAGACACACGGCGGGTGCTAACGTCCGTCGTGGAAAGGGAAACAACCCAGACCGCCAGCTAAGGTCCCAAATACCAGTTAAGTGGGAAACGATGTGGGAAGGCCCAGACAGCTAGGAGGTTGGCTTAGAAGCAGCCATCCTTTAAAGAAAGCGTAATAGCTCACTAGTCGAGTCGGCCTGCGCGGAAGATATACCGGGGCTAAAACTGGTAACCGAAGCTGCGGATGCTCTTAGGAGCATGGTAGAGGAGCGTTGTGTAAGCCGTTGAAGGTGGATCGGGAGGTCTGCTGGAGGTATCACAAGTGCGAATGCTGACATGAGTAACGACAAGGGAGGTGAAAAACCTCCCCGCCGGAAGACCAAGGGTTCCTGTCCAACGCTAATCGGGACAGGGTTAGTCGACCCCTAAGGCGAGGGCGAAAGCCGTAGTCGATGGGAAACAGGTTAATATTCCTGTACTCGCTATTACTGCGACGGAGTGACGGAGAAGGCTAGGCCAGCATGGCGATTGGTTGTCCATGTTTAAGGTTGTAGGCTGGGGACTTAGGCAAATCCGGGTCCCTAAGGCTGAGAACTGATGACGAAGCCCACTTAGTGGGTGAAGTGGTTGATGCCCTGCTTCCAGGAAAAACTTCTAAGCTTCAGGTAATAGTGAATCGTACTCTAAACCGACACAGGTGGTCAGGTAGAGAATACCAAGGCGCTTGAGAGAACTCTGGTGAAGGAACTAGGCAAAATGGTACCGTAACTTCGGGAGAAGGTACGCCGGTTTTGGTGATGGGACTTGCTCCCTAAGCTGAGGCCGGTCGAAGTGACCAGGTGGCTGCGACTGTTTATTAAAAACATAGCACTGTGCAAACTCGTAAGAGGACGTATACGGTGTGACGCCTGCCCGGTGCCGGAAGGTTAATTGATGGGGTTAGCTTCGGCGAAGCTCTTGATCGAAGCCCCGGTAAACGGCGGCCGTAACTATAACGGTCCTAAGGTAGCGAAATTCCTTGTCGGGTAAGTTCCGACCTGCACGAATGGCGTAACGATGGCCACGCTGTCTCCACCAGAGACTCAGTGAAATTGAAATCGCTGTTAAGATGCAGTGTACCCGCGGCTAGACGGAAAGACCCCGTGAACCTTTACTACAGCTTTGCACTGAACTTTGAGCCTACTTGTGTAGGATAGGTGGGAGGCTTTGAAGCAGTAACGCTAGTTACTGTGGAGCCGTCCTTGAAATACCACCCTGGTATGTTTGAGGTTCTAACTCTGGTCCGTTATCCGGATCGAGGACAGTGTATGGTGGGTAGTTTGACTGGGGCGGTCTCCTCCCAAAGAGTAACGGAGGAGTACGAAGGTGCACTCAGCATGGTCGGAAATCATGCAATGAGCATAATGGTATAAGTGCGCTTGACTGCGAGTCAGACATGACGAGCAGGTACGAAAGTAGGTCATAGTGATCCGGTGGTTCTGTATGGAAGGGCCATCGCTCAACGGATAAAAGGTACTCCGGGGATAACAGGCTGATACCGCCCAAGAGTTCACATCGACGGCGGTGTTTGGCACCTCGATGTCGGCTCATCACATCCTGGGGCTGAAGCCGGTCCCAAGGGTATGGCTGTTCGCCATTTAAAGTGGTACGCGAGCTGGGTTTAGAACGTCGTGAGACAGTTCGGTCCCTATCTGCCGTGGGCGTTGGAGATTTGAGAAGAGTTGCTCCTAGTACGAGAGGACCGGAGTGAACGAACCTCTGGTGTTCCGGTTGTCACGCCAGTGGCATTGCCGGGTAGCTATGTTCGGACGGGATAACCGCTGAAAGCATCTAAGCGGGAAGCCTCCTTCAAGATAAGATCTCCCTGACTCCTTGAGAGTCCTAAAGGGCCGTGGAAGACTACCACGTTGATAGGCTGGGTGTGGAAGCGCTGTGAGGCGTTGAGCTAACCAGTACTAATTGCCCGTGCGGCTTGACCATACAACAGAGATGGTTACTAACGACTAGCTAAGCTAGCGGATTGTGAGCAAGAGACATACAATCACTTGCGGTGTATTACTACAGATTGTTTTACCGAATTATTTGGGTTGACTGTTAACTGCTGAAAAAGCAGTGGCAAACGAACAGTCAAACGGCAGCGCAGGGCAAACGCCCATAAGACCAACGCCAACCCAAGCCAGTTTGCCTGACGACAATAGAGTTGTGGAACCACCTGATCCCTTGCCGAACTCAGAAGTGAAACGCAACATCGCCGATGGTAGTGTGGGGTCTCCCCATGTGAGAGTAGGTCATCGTCAGGCTTCTAATCCGAAAGGGCCACCCAATAGGGTGGCCCTTTTTTTATGTGCGAAAAAGTAGTTAATAAAAATAATAAAAGCGGAAAATAAAAAGTAGAGTCGGAAGAAAAATGCGCTCTGGAGGAAAAATAAAACTCCGGCCAACCTCCAACCGAATTTTTACTCGCAACACTCCCGCCGAAAAATCCAACTCTACGAAAACCCCAGAAAAACACAAAGCTTCCACAAAAGTTCGAACGGCTTCCAATCCTTTAAACAAGGTGTTTTTCTCAATATTTACGTAAGGTAAAAAATAAGAAATACAGAAAAATACGCCACGTTATTTAATCCGCATCTCACATACCGCAAAAAATTACTCCGAAATTAAAAATTAATTTCCAGTACATAAAAACCCTTGCACTAAAAAAACTGACACAGAAATACCAATAAAAAGTCCGGTGATTTTTTGCACGTTTTGGTGATCCCGAGCAACCACGGGCCCTGGCGCGGATATACCGCAGTTATACACAAGTCTATCCAGGCTTTCTGTTAGTAAAGCAAGCCTGTGGAAAGTGGATAAATGGCTGGTGCTTTTTTACCCGTTGAAAAGGGCCCCACGGAAACAGGGGCCTGAGCGTGGATATCCCGGAGTTATGCACAGCTCTATCCATGGAATCTGTTAGTAATTAGCTCTTATTACGCTAGGGTTTATGAAACTATATAGTCAAAGCGTGCTTCTAGACCTTAGCCAAAGGGTGCATTGCACTTTTAACTATACTGACAGGTCATAGGCGCCTGATTTGCCGTGCCATGTGAATAACTTCCAGTTGGGGCCAAGTGGAGAGGTGCTCTGATGCGCTTGTTAATTACTTTTAGCTTGATTCTGCTGTCCCTGTTGCTGGGTAGTTTTACATTTGCCAGTACCCTAATCGTGGGTAACAAATATGAAGGTACAGTCAGCTTTATTGACTTGGAAAATGGGAAGGAAATCAAGCGAAGGGAAACTGGTGGCTCTCCACACGAACTTGTTTTGTCCCCAGATAAATCAAAGGTTGTGGTGGTTTCCTATTTGGAAGATGGCTACGTTGGCGAAGAGTTAAATGTCTTTGATGTGGCTACGGGCAAACGCTTGAGCATTATCGATATTAGCCCTCATATGGGCCCTCATGGTATTGCTTGGCTGGGAAGTGGTGATGACCTTATCGTGACCACTGAAGAAACTCATGATGTGATTAAGGTTGATACTGTCGCAGGCAAGGTGCTCGGTTCTGTATCAACGGACCAGATAGGTAGTCACCTACTGGCTTTATCTCCGGATAATAAAACCGCTTACGTCACTAGCCGTGGCTCGGATACCTTCAGCGTGATCGATACGGACACTATGACTTTAAAAAAGACTCTGCCCGCTGGTGATGGTCCTGAGGCGGTATGGGTCAGTCCCGATGGGAAAGAGCTATGGATAGGTAATAATCGTTCAAAGAATATTTTTATCTTTGACACGGCTAGTTTAGAAAAGAAGGATGTCATTGATGTTGGTTACCTTCCCATTCGCATAAGTTTCCATCCCGAAGGGAAGCTGGTTGCGGTTGCAGACCTGCAGGGAAACCGAGTTGTGATTTACGACGCGGCAACCCGCAAAGAGCTGAAGAGTATTGACTTAGGCGCTGCCGCTGCGCGAGAACCGGCATCATTACTCTTTACCCCCGATGGTAAGTTTCTATATGTCGGATCACAGAGAGACGGGAAGGTGGTTGAAATAGATACCGGCAAATGGGAAATCAAGAGAATTTTTAGGGCTGGTCAGGGGGCTGATGGCTTGGAGTGGAGTCCGGTAACGATTCAGCCCGAGTAAATTCTATATGATATTTTTTAATGGTGGATGTTGTTAGAGGGTGACGGTGTAGATCATTAGATCCTGGGACTTTCCATCGATCGTAAGGTATGCGGGGATGGTGCTACTGTGGATTCCACCGGCCCGTCTTGCAACCGCAATGCTAGCGGTATTTTCAGAAAGGCAGTGTATTTTTATCTGGGCTACACCAGCTTGTCTTTTTAGTTCTTCGCAAATCCCCGTCACAACTTTCGCCATTACACCTTTGCCCTGGCAGTGAGCCGAGAGCCAATAGCCAATTTCGGCACTCTTGTTTTTCTGATCAATTTCTTTGACACCGATTATTCCGGAGAGCTGGTCATTAAAAATGATCTTGTACCAGGCGGAGCCATTGTGTTTACTATAAATACGCTGGCAAATATATTGTTTGGTCGACTCCATATCCTGTACAGACTTTGCCCAGTACAAATATTTTTCCAAAAGTGGGCGGTTAGTTTCTATTAGATAAAAAAGCTCCTGGAAATCTTTCTCCTGTAGAAATTCCAGATAAATATCTTCTGTTACCGTTAACCGCATGCGGTTTTTCTCCTTGGTGGTGGAATCTCTCAAGTGAGACGATGTTATAAAAATGCAGTTTTTACTTAATAAGTTTACGAGGATTTGCCCCGGCACTTCAGACTTAGCGAATGAAACTCTTAAGGACTTTAGGTTTCCAGCATAAAGGTAACCGGGCCATCATTGAGAAGAGACACTTGCATATCTGCGGCGAAGATTCCGCTGGCTACCGGAGTAAATTGGGCATTAGCACGCTCAAGAAAATAATCGTACAGGCCCTCGGCATGTTGTGGGCTGGCGCCGCGACTGAAGCTGGGTCGAAGGCCGCGTTCAGTTTCAGCTACCAGGGTAAACTGGCTCACTACAAGGAGCCCGCCAGCGGCCTGTTGCACATTGTGGTTCATACGGCCGTTTTCATCGGGAAAAATCCGATAATTCAGTACCTTATGTAGTAACTTGTCTGCGCTTTCACGGTTGTCTTTAGACTCCACTCCCAACAGCAAGAGTATGCCGTGCTCAATAGCTCCCACCGACTGGCCGGCCACTTCTACGCGGGCGTGGCTGACCCGTTGTATCAATCCTTTCATCTCAGACCTCACTGTCTCTCTGGAACCCTACCAGTAAATCGCCTAGATTAGCGGACTGATTCACGCAGAGAAACCGAGAATACCGTATGAAGAAACAGTTAATGGCACTCCTGGCTGGGGCCCTGGCCACAGCTAGTGTGCAGGCGGTGGAGACTTACCCAAAGAGTCAGTCCATTGAGCATGTGGATGAATACTTCGGTGTCGAGGTATCCGACCCCTATCGCTGGATGGAGGAGATGTCTAGCGAAGAGGTGAAGGCGTGGGTCAAGGCACAAAACAAGCATGCGTTACCACGCCTGAAGGACTTGCCAGGCTGGCAGAAAATCAACGATCGTCTTACGGAGCTATGGCGCTACGAGCGCTATGGCGTGCCGTACAAGAAAGGTGATAGCTACTACTACGACTACAACAACGGTGACTGGGACCAGAATATTTTCTATCGCACCGGGGACCTTGCCCAGGAAGGTAAGCCCATGCTGGACCCGCGTAGTCTAAGTGAGGACGGCACCATCGCTGCCAAAAGACTCAAGGTCAGTCCCAAGGGACGTTACCTAGCCTACGGTATCTCCGATGGCGGCACTGACTGGACAGACTATCGCATTCGCAACCTAAAGACCGGCAAGGACCTGGAAGAGCAACTCACCGGCATCAAGTTTAGTGATGCCAGCTGGGCACCGGACGAATCGGGCTTCTATTATAGCCGCTACCCTTTCAACAAGAATGGCGGTGCCGATGATAGCAAGCAGGTAGCGGTCTATTTCCATCGCCTGGGAGCCCCCCAGGAGCGCGACCAATTGGTATACCGCATTACCGACCATCCCACCCGCAACCCCGATGCCGAGGTGAGCGATGATGGCAATTATCTGCTGTTCAGCATTTTCGATGGTTACGACTCTAACGGCTTCTACTATCGCGATCTGCGCGATGACAGCGGCAAGGTCATCAAGCTGCTGGATGACTGGGATGGCCTCTATCAGTTTCTCGGTAATAAGGGCAGTACCTTCTTCTTCGAGACCAGTGCGGGTGCGCCGCTGGGCCGGGTAATCGCTATTGACCTGGCGAAGCCGCAGCGCAAACACTGGCGTGATCTGGTGCCGCAGGCAGACAGCGCCCTGCAGAGTGCCAGCTATATTGGCGACCGGTTCGTGCTGCACTATTTGAAAGATGCCAAGTCGCGGGTCCTGGTAACCGATACCAATGGTAAGAAGCAGTACGAGCTGAAATTGCCCGGCGTGGGCTCTGTGAAAGGCTTTTACGGTGAGCCGGATGAGGTGGAGACCTTTTATTCTTTCTCCAATTTCATTACCCCGCCGAGTATCTATCACCTGAATGTGCAGACCGGTGAAACCAAGCTATTCAAGCAGCCAAAATACGCGGCGGACTTTTCCGACCTGACTGTGAGCCAGCATTTCTACAAGAGCAAGGACGGTACCCGTGTGCCTTTGTTCCTGGTGCATAAGAAGGGTATGAAGCGCGATGGCTCCAACCCCACGCTGTTGTATGGATATGGTGGATTTAATTCCGCCCAGCTGCCGCGTTTCTACAACCGTTTCGTGGGCTGGTTGGATATGGGCGGCACCTTGGCACTGGCCAACCTGCGCGGCGGCAGTGAGTACGGTAATGCTTGGCATCAGGCGGGTACCAAGACTCAGAAACAGAATGTCTTCGATGACTTTATCGCCGCTGCCGAGTGGCTGATTGAGGAGAAGATTACCTCTCCGGAGAAACTGGGTATCAGTGGGCGTTCCAATGGCGGATTACTTGCGGGCGCTACCCTGGTGCAGCGTCCGGACTTGTTTGCCGCGGCACTGCCAGTGGTGGGCGTGCTCGACATGCTGCGCTACCACACCGCTTCCGCCAACGCGCGCCAGTGGTCCAGTGACTACGGCCTGAGTGAAAACCGCGAGGAATTTAAGGCGTTGCACGCTTACTCGCCAGTACACAATACTCGCGATGGCACTTGCTACCCGGCCACCCTGATCACTACCGCCGATCGTGATGATCGAGTAGTGCCCTGGCACAGCTACAAGTTTGCCGCCGCCCTGCAGCGGGATCAGGCCTGTGACAAGCCTGTATGGCTCGCAGTAGAGACACGGGCTGGTCATGGTGCGGGCAAGCCGGTGTGGATGCAGGTGGAAGACTTTGCCAACCAGTGGAGCTTCCTCGCCTACCAGCTGGGTATGAAAATCGAGTAGCCTCTCGAATCAATCCAATTTATGGGATACCGGGAGTCATTAAAGGCTCCCGGTGAATACTCTCAGATTGGCTTTAATTAGAGGCTGTTTCATCATTAATGTTGGTGCGCAGCCCACTCTGCCGAAACTGTAGTACTGCCTGCGGTTTACCCTCCCGGGGAGCGGAAGTCTTGGTGGAGGCTATCACTGGGTATGAATAACAAATAATAATCATCCGGTGGATCTATGAAACATGCATTTGTGACCGGGGGAAGTGGTTTCCTCGGGTCCAATCTGATCGAGCAACTGAAAGCCGATGGCTGGCGCGTAACCGCCATGCACCGCAAGACCTCTAAAACCGACAGGCTGCGCTCCATGGGAGCAGATCTGGTTGAGGCCTCACTGCACGACCCTGACTCAATGCGCGCGGCTATTCCGAACGATGTCGATGCTCTTTTCCATATGGCGGCCAACACCAGTATGTGGCGTGGCGGCAATGCCCAGCAATGGAAGGATAATGTCGAGGGCGCGGCGAATATTGCACTGGTTGCGAGAGAAAAAAATGTTGGCCGCATGATTGTGACCAGCTCAATTTCCGCCTATGGCTATCATCAGAATACGATCACCGAAGAGAGTGAAAAGCGCGCGGATGATCCTCGCCATCACTATCTGTATACCAAAAAACGTGAAGAAATTGCGATACGAAAAGAGATCGACAAGGGATTGGATGCGGTATTTCTCAATCCCTGTGCAATTGTGGGGAAATTCGATACCAGCAGCTGGGCACAGACGTTTTTTCTGATCGACAAAAACCAACTGCCGGGTGTACCACCGGGTTGGGGTTCTTTTTGTCACGCGGGTGCGGTGGCGCGAGCGCATATCGATGCGGTAGAGAAGGGTCGCTGTGGAGAGAATTATATTCTCGCCGGCACCGATGCCAGTTTCCTGGAATTTTTTGGAAAAATTGCCGAGTTATTGCACAAGCCTGTGCCCAAGCATACAACCCCGGCCTTCGTTATTCAGTCTATCGCCTGGTTTTCCGATGTCTGGTCGCGGATGAGTGGGAAGGAACCGATAATTACCCCGGAGAAGGCCACTCTGGTTACGCGCCGGGTCGTGGCCAGTAGTGCCAAGGCGGAGCGGGAACTCGGTTATCAATCAAAGGTGGAACTGGATACCATGTTGTGCGAATGTCGCGACTGGTTGGTAGAGCAAAATTTATTGGAGATAAAGTGAATCGCAGTAATATTATTTTTATCCTGATTTCTTTATTGTTGGTTCTGCAATTGATCCAGCACTATTTCTTTTCCGGGGCGCAATAGCGCTCAACCATCTCCTTTTTAGTTGATTGCGTTCGGTATCTTGCCGAGCGCAGCCATTTTGTGAAATTAAGAAAAGTGAGCTTTAGGAGCCGATTATGGAAGAGAAGCGCTGTGGCTGGTGCCTGTCCACCCCGCTGTATCAACGCTACCACGACGAGGAGTGGGGCCGCCCGGTAACCGATGAGGCCACCCTATTCGAATTTCTGTTGTTGGAGGGAGCCCAGGCGGGGTTGTCATGGATAACCGTATTAAATAAGCGGGAAAACTATCGCCGCCTTTTCGATAATTTCGATGCGGAAAAAATTGCGCGCTATACGCCGCGTAAAATAGAAAAATTATTACAGGACCCGGGAATTATTCGCAATCGCCTCAAGGTGGAGTCCGCGGTCAAAAATGCCCGCGCAACTCTGGCCCTGCGGGAAAAGGGGCAAACACTCTCTGACTTTCTCTGGCAGTTTACCGACGGCAAGGTCATAGTAAACCGCCCCCGCTCTCTCAAGCAGGTGCCGGCCAGCACAGCCGAGTCGGATGCGATGAGCAAGGCGCTTAAAAAAGCCGGTTTTAGTTTTGTTGGCTCTACCATCATGTATGCCCATATGCAGGCGACAGGCATGGTTAACGATCATTTGCATACATGCCCCGCTCGCCAGCGCTGCCTGGATGAAGCCGAGGCAGCTGGGTTACTCTAAAAAGAGCATATCCGTTTAGGGATAAACGATTTCCAGCCTTTATTCTCTGCGTTCTCAACGCATTCGCCATTGACGCATTGGCTATTTAATAGGAGGCCGCCATGAGCCTGGAAGCTATTGTCGATAATTATTGGCCCTTATTCACGGTTGGATTTTTGCGGCTGGCGTCCGCGCTTCTAGTTATAGCGGTGACTCTGGGGGTGGCTCACTTGGCGAGGCGTGCCATAGGCCGATTAACCGGACGGCTCGATGCAACCCTGGTGCCGGTATTGCGCAATATTGCCACCTGGGCCATTTATATTATCGGGGCGCTGGTGGTCCTGGATGTGTTTGGGATCAATACCACGAGTCTGATCGCCCTGCTGGGTGCCACCGGTCTGGCGGTGGGACTGGCTTTGAAGGACACCCTGCAAAACATTGCGGCCGGTTTTATTCTGCTGAGTTTACGTCCTTTCCGTGTCGGCGATGTGATTCAGTTCGGCCAGACTATGGGTACGGTGCGCCAGGTGGGTCTTTTTACCACCGTGCTGGATACCAGTGATGGCCTGCGTATCACGGCGCCGAACAGCGCCATTTGGGGGCAGACACTCACCAACTACAGTCACAATCAGACCCGTCGCATCGAAATAGTGGCAAGCATTGCCTACGGGGATGATATCGAGACAGGCATGGAGGTATTGCACCGGCTGGTGGCCGATGAGCCGCGTATCCTCACAGAGCCGCAACCCAACTATGCGGTTCGCGCCCTGGGAGATAGCGCGGTCAACCTGCACCTGCGCGCATGGACTGCGACCGGTGAGTATTGGGATGTCTATTGGACTCTAATGAAGCGCCTGAAACCCGCGCTGGAGGCTGCGGGCCTGACGATTCCTTTTCCCCAGCGGGAGCTGCACATAGTGCAAGAACCCGCGGCGCGATCCGGGCAGGACTCTCCTGTCCAGTCAAAGGCTATAACACAGGACCCCGACAGCCCCGCTAGCTGAGGTGAAATTCCCCCCTGCCCCTCGGCTCGACGCACAGATATAGCGTTTGGAGGAGCTCGAATCGACAGTTCTAAGATTTCGTGTCAAAGTTAGCGGCGTTTTTTTGTACAACTTTTGACCGAGATAGGAAAATGCCGATTAAGCTGAACAACCCTTTGATCCCCAGCCTGCTGGCTGTCGCTATCCTTGCGGGCTGTCAGGGCGATAAGAGCGCTCAGGCAGGAGCGAATGCCGACAAAGCTCAAGGTGCCGTTGCCGAGGCCCCTGTCGCCGCAGATGCGGTGGCAGAGACCAAGCGCCTGACCGAGTGGCTGGATGCGCGTTACGAAGAGCAGCTGCAGTTCAGCCCCATGCAGTTGTCCTATCTCGGCCGCAAAGAGCAGTACGACCAGATCGACGATATGAGCGAAGCCGCAGAGGCGCGCCAACTGGCCTGGCAGGAAAAGACTGTTGCCGAGCTCAAAAAGAACTTCGACTACGACAAGCTCAGCCAGGAAGGGAAAACTTCCTACGATATCTGGGTTTACCAGTTTGAGCAGGCCAAAGCCGCCGAGCCCTTCAAGAACCACGGCTATATCTTCGAGCAGATGGGTGGTGTGCAGTCACAGCTGCCAAACTTCCTGCTGAATTTCCACAAGGTAGACAATATCGAGGATATGCAGGCGTATATCACTCGTATCGGCGGTATCTCCCGCGCTATCAATCAGCTGCGCGAGCGCGCCGAGCAGTCTGCCAAAAAAGGCATTCGTCCGCCGCGCTTTGCCTATGAGGGCGCGATTGAGCAGTCCAGCAAGCTGATCGACGGTGCTCCTTTCACCGATGGTGAGGACGCCCCCCTGTGGGCTGGTGCGAAAGGCAAAATCGCTGAGCTAGTGGAAGCTGGCAAGATCGATCAGAAACAGGCCGATAAGCTGACCGCTGACGCGCGCAAGGCTCTGGAAACCGAGTTCCTGCCCGCTTATCAGAACCTGATTGCCTGGTTGAAGAAAGATGTACAGAAGGCCTCTGCAGAGCCTCAGGGCGCCAGCAGCCTGCCGAATGGTATGGCCTACTACAACCAGCGCCTGGCAAATACCACCACTACCAGCCTGACCGCTGATGAGATCCACAATATCGGTCTCAAGGAAGTGGCGCGTATCCGCAGTGAAATGGAGACCATCAAGGAAAAGGTTGGCTTTGAGGGCAACCTGCAGGAGTTCTTCACCTTTATCCGCGAAGACGGCCAGTTCTACTACCCCAACACCGACGAAGGCCGCCAGGGCTACCTGGATGACTCCACGGCTTTCCTCGACAATATTACCAAGAAGCTGCCGGAATACTTCGGTCTATTGCCGAAGGCCGAGCTGGTGGTTAAGCGCGTAGAATCCTTCCGCGAGCAGGATGGTGGCGCCCAGCACTATTATCCGGGCACCCCGGATGGTTCCCGTCCGGGTATCTACTATGCGCACCTGTCTGACATGAGCGCCTACTCCACTACCGATATGGAAACTGTGGCTTACCACGAGGGCAACCCCGGCCACCATATGCAGATTTCCATCGCCCAGGAACTGGAGGATATCCCACAGTTTCGTACCCAGGCGCACTTCACCGTATATGTAGAAGGCTGGGCCCTGTACTCTGAGAAACTGGCTAAGGAGATGGGTGCATTCGAGGACCCCTACAACCTGTTTGGCCATCTGACCGCAGAAATGTGGCGCGCCATCCGCTTGGTAGTGGACACAGGCATGCACGCCAAGGGTTGGAGCGAGGAGCAGGCGGTAGAATACTTCCTGGAAAACTCTGCGATTCCCGAAACAGCCGTGCGCTCCGAAGTACGCCGCTATCTGGTGTGGCCGGGTCAGGCTACCGCCTACAAGATCGGGATGCTGAAGATTCAGGAGCTGCGCAAGCAGGCCGAGGAGCAGCTGGGCGATAAATTTGATATCCGCGGCTTCCACGATACCGTGCTTGGCGGTGGCGCCCTGCCGGTACCGGTTCTGGAGAGCCGAGTGGCTGCTTGGGTCGACTCTGTTAAGAGCGCTTAAAAGCCAACCTAACCGCTGAAAAAAAGCCGGGCACTGCCCGGCTTTTTTAATGGGCGTATTTTCAGTCCAACAATTAAAAAATTGTTAATGGGGTTTTCTCAGCTTTGTTTGAGGACCAAAATGGATAGCAACATCTATAGTGCTCCAGAGGCCAATCTGGAAAATGATTCTGCCGGAGGGGCAGAATTTTATGTGGTAACGAAGGCCAAATTTCTGGTGTTATATTTTGGCACTTTCGGTATTTATTCTATTTATTGGTTTTACCGTCACTGGAAAGAATATAAGCGTGCTAGTGGTGAAAACATGCTACCAGTAATGCGCGCGATATTTTCTGTGTTTTTTGCCTACCCTCTGTTTATCACTATCCAGGCTCGTCTCGAAGAGGCTGAAAGGCCTTACAAATGGCGGCCAAAAGTGATGGCCATTATTTATATCGTGGCTGTCCTACTCAGTTATTTTAGTGATCGCTTGTCCTCGGTTTCTGAGGAATTGACGATTCTGGATTTTATTAGTGTGATCATGGTGCCGGTAATTGCATTGCCATTACTCTCTGCGCAAATGGCCGCAAATATTGCTTGTGGAGATGAGAAAGGAGGGGCCAATAAAAAATTCACACTATTGAATTGTCTCTGGTTATTCTTTGGTGCTGTGATTTGGTGCGTTTTCTTTTTTGGGGCTTATATAATCTTTTTTGTGATTTAGATAAGGAATTTAAATGAAAAAAATAGCCATATTTCTCTGTGTTTTTATTGCTCAGATAGCTGCTGCACCGCTATGGGCCAATACAACTGCCCAAGCAACAACTACAGAGATCACCGTACGCGCCAAAGCCAAGGACGCCAAGTTTATCGGTTCCTCCATTGGGGGTGCCATGGTCATTATCCGTGCGGCAGATACCGGGAAAATTCTCGCTCAGGGCCTTACCCAGGGGAGTACCGGCGACACAGGGAAGATTATGAAAACCCCGCAAGAGCGCTATGTGCCTATTGCCGAGGGGGCCGCTAAATTCTCCGCTAACCTGGACATCAGCGAGCCGGTGTTTCTCACCGTTGAGGTACTGGCTCCCTATATTAAGAAGCAGGCTCGCGTAGTGGCACAGACTCAGACCTGGCTGGTGCCGGGTAAGCCCATCAGCGGTGAGGGTTTGATTGTAGAAATCCCCGGTATGGTGGTGGACCTACTCAGCCCGCAGACGCACTTTTACACCGGTTTGGATAAGAGCCCTTTTGAGATCCGCGCCAATGTGGTGATGATGTGCGGCTGTCCTTTCACCGATGGTGGCCTGTGGGATGGCAGCAAGGTCGAAGTCACCGCCCTGATTAAAAAAGATGGGCGTGAATTTGCCACAGTACCGCTGAAAATACAGGACACTATGAATACCTTCAGTGCGCCCTTTGCCACAGATTTACCCGGCGTCTATGAAATACTGGTTTACGCTTATGACGCAAAAACCGGAAATACCGGTGTCGACAGGGGTAGTTTTATCGTGAAATAAACCGGGCTGATTGAGGCCAAGGCAATGTGCGGAAATACGGCAAAGGGTTGTGAATTCATCGGGTGTTATGTAGTCGCTCGGCAACTCGGCTTTTATAGTTCCGTCGCGAACCTTGGTCCTGCACTGTTTCTGTATCCTATTACCGGGTCTGCGGAATGAAAGATACGGATAAAGAGGGCGAGGTATTATCCCGGCGCGCCTTGCTTGAGGAGCATCGCCCGGAGCGCATCCACGCGCGTCTGGGGCGTGAGCCCAGATCCCAGCGCGTCTCCGATTTTGTTCTCGGAGCCATTGATGGCTGCGTCACCACCTTTGCCATTGTGGCCGGCGCTTTCGGTGCGGGTTTCTCTGAGTCGGTGGTGTTGGTGATGGGTTTCGCCAACTTGATTGCGGATGGCTTTAGTATGGCGGTGAGTAATTACGAGGCCGTCAGTGTGGAGCGTGAACAGGCCGCAGCGGCGACGCGTATCGAACGCGAGCATATCGAGTTGGTACCCGAGGGGGAGCGAGAGGAGATTCGCCAAATATTCCAACGCAAGGGATTTCGCGGACAGGTGCTGGATGAGATTGTTGCCACCATTACCGCTAACCGCCAGTTGTGGATAGAGACCATGCTGGCGGAAGAGTACGGAATCAGCCGCACAACACGGAAACCTTTGGGCAGCGCCCTGGTGACTTTTTTTGCATTTATCGGCATCGGTACTGTGCCGCTGTTGCCCTATCTGCTTCCACCACTCAATTCGTCGCAACAGTTTTACGGCAGCGTTATTCTGGCAGCTTTTACCTTCTTTGCCATCGGTCTGTGTAAGGGGATGGTTTTTTCCCAAAGAGTTTGGATGGCGGGGCTCAAAACCCTGGTGTTTGGTGGTGGCGCCGCCGCACTGGCACTCGCCGTTGGCTTCTTCCTGCGCGACGTTATTATCTGATTTAGGCTGCCACCACCCGGTTGCGGCCACTATTTTTTGCCTGGTACATGCGCCTGTCTGCTTCCGCTAACAGTTGATTGTGAGGGTTGCCGCTGCCCTCCACTACGCCAAAGCTGATGGAAACTTTCACCGGTTGTACGTAACGGCGGCTCAGGGCCTCTACCTTGCGGCGCAACTTTTCTGCCAGAACGCTGCCGCCGCGCACATCGGTATTTGGCAATAGCAACAGAAATTCTTCTCCACCCCAGCGGGCGACAATATCTTCGGTGCGGGTGTTTTCTTTTAGGATTTTGGCTACGTCCTGCAGGATGCGGTCACCAAAGCCGTGCCCGTAGGTATCGTTAATACCTTTGAAGTTATCCAGGTCGCCAATCAATAGTACATACTGACCCTGCAGTTCTTTGTTGCGCCGCTCCATATCGTGGATTGCCCGGTAGGCCTCGCGACGATTCGCCAGCCCGGTGAGGGCATCGGTGGAAGCACTTTTTTCCAGTTCGCCGGTTAGGCGCTCGAGTAACTCCTGGGTATGGTGGCGGCTGCTATCGAGTAATGCGGTGAGCGCAGTGAGTGCGCCAAATACCGCAATAAAACGTGCGCGATAGGCGGTATCGTATTCGGCTTTCAGGCCGGGAAAATCCGGGTAGAAAAGCGCCATAGCGGTAACCAGGCCGATGGCGATAAGTGCGACTGTGCCGGTCTTATAGCCGTACAGATTGATAAATCCAGGGACCAACATCACCGCCCACATCAGGCCTGTATTGTTAACTCCGCCGGATAAGAGCAGATAAAAGTAGAGCACCAGCAAAAGAATGCCGACCAGTAGCGGCGTTTTTTGGCTCGGGCCCATCACATTAATGGTGACATAGGCGCAGAGAATCACTACTGCAGCAGCGGAGAGGGTCGTGGCCTGCAGAATATCGGTGGCGCTCAGGGCTATCACCGCCATGGCACCGGTTACCGCCATGGCAAAAATTAACATGTAGGAAGAGGCCATGATGCGGCGGCGTAGATCGATGCGCTCCAACTCTTCCACGGGCGTGTTCAGAGAGGGGTTATGCTTTTTATACCCTGAGTTCATAGTCGTCTCTGTTGCTGTACAGACTGCAACTTCCGCCGGTGGTGAGCACCATACCTGTCACCCTTTTCAGCGGCGGAGTGAAGTAGCGCCGAGTATAGGAGGATTCGCCCGGCGACCAAAGCCGCGAGCTACAGTATCTGTAAAGCAAACGTTAGAACTGAGAAGCCGTGTCACAAATTCATCTGACTTGGGGCAATATCCTGAAGTTACGCGGTGATGCGCTGGTGTGCCCCGCACACAAACACCTGATCCGTGGGCGCGGCCTCTCGGCCCAGGTCTATGCCCAGGGTGGAACTGAGCTTGCGACCCAATGCGACAAACAACCGGAGTGTGCTGTTGGTGAGGCGCGGTTAACCAACGCTTACCACTTGCCGGTGGACTATCTATTACACACGGTAACCCCTCAGTGGAGTAGCGGTGATCAATGGGGAGCCCTGGCAATCGGTCAGCTAAGGCATTGCTATGAGAGTGTGCTGCGCTTGGCGAAGGAGCGGGGGCTGAAGTGCATTCTCTTTCCCGCACTGGGCGCGGGTACCAACCGGTTTCCCCATAGCATTGCTGCACATCAAGCCCTGGAAGTGCTTAATGAACATACCACGGAGTTTGATCAACTCACTGTTTGCCTGCATTCCCCCGCCGCTCTTGGAGAGTGGAAGCGGATAGAGCGACGTTTTTTCACAGTGTGAGAATGCTATTTTCAAAATTGTACGTTCGAACCAAGTACTTCTTGGGCAACTTAAATCTCTTCACAGATCTTTAAATGTGGCCAAAGGTTTTAAACCACATAATAAAAGCATTAACGGCGAGAGAGGCATAAACGAGAAGGAGGAGTAGAAAGAGGGATAGAGAGAAGGGTAAAGGGTGAGGAGTGAGGACTATAGGGCGAAGGGGAAAGAGTTTTGAAAAAGCGTCCAGACAATTTTATACCGCCTTATCCCGCCTGGGAGTTAGATCTTCCGCCTAGCGCTTGTTATGTCCAATGCCAAGTTGCCTTACAGTTTGCGAATGGTCAGCGTGACGAATCACTGTTTCGCTTGTTGGCCCGGTCTTTATCCAACGCCAAAGGTCTACTGCACTTTGAGCGAGCGGGTCATATCGATACTCAGGGCGCATATAACGATATCGCAGTTGCCTACTGGGATAATCAGGAGTCAATGGGGCAATGGCTGAGGGAGGGCTCTAAAGAAGTACAGGAATTTATTCGGGTCAAGTCGGGTTTCTGGTATGAGGCGCTAGCCGCTCCGCGATCGCATTTTGAAGTTTCCTCTTCAACGCCTGCAGCTGACTGGGGAATATTTAGACATTTTGGTATTTGTGAACAGCATGATCATGCCTACTGGGGCGCAATGCGAGACAGAATTAGCGCCGCGGAAAATGATGGGCTTCTTGGTCAATTGCAAGACCTGCAGCCAATAGCGACTCGAGAGCGGGCGGATAAAGAAATACCCCTGCCCGAAAATTTGTGCATGATTCGTACGGTTCAGGGCTATTCGGCAGCTAGCCTCGCTGAGCGAAATGCCTATCGGGAATCCCTGTGCTCTGAGTATGAGCAGGGAGTACGCTACTTGCAGGAAAACCCAATAGCATCGCGTTGCCTTAGCGCGCGCCTTTTAAATGATGATCAACCGGGTTTGGGTCGGCCGGATACGGAAACTATCGCTTGGTTTGCCTCCCTGGCAGATCTGGAAAACTGGGTACATCATCACTCCACCCATAAAGCTATCTATGCCGCCGCGCAGCAATATGCGAGTCGCTTTGCTCCTGGGATGCAGCTTTTATTGAGCCACGAAGTGGCCGTAGTGCCCCATGGACAGGGATGGGCTCTCTATCATGAATGCCACCCAGAAACAGGATTGCGACGTTTCCTTAGCTAAAAAAGATCTATATAAGAATTAAAATGGTGTGCTTGGTACCATAGAATACGCACATATAAATTATTTAGTGTAATGCGTTATGGAATTTAAAACAGTTCCATACGAAATAGACGACATAATTCGCAAGGTTTATAAATACTCCAGTCTTGGTGAATATCTCGATGAAGAGAGCCGCATTCTAAAAAATATGGTTTTAAAAGGATCGACCCTAATTGACTTTGGCTGTGGTAATGGTCGTTATCTCAGGCTTTTGAAGGATCGCCTTCTATTCGGCTTGGGTATAGATAATGATCCTGGGCATATTAAGAGTGCACGAAACCTCAGTCTGGGAATAAGCAATCTCCAGTTTCTACTTGCCGATGCGAAGACTTATACCTCTGAAAGTAGATACTCTATTGCCATATCCATGTACAACACGATTGGCAACATTAACCCCGCAAGTAAAGTTATCGAGGTTATGCGGAGTGTATGCCAGCATAACGGAAAATTGATTGTCAGCGTTTTCTCAGAACCATCTATTGAAGAAAGGGTAGAGTTTTACCAAAAAATTGGCTTTGGTATTAAACGGGTATCAGAGAAGTCAATTCTCACAGACAAAGGTGTGGAGTCCTTTCATTACAGCAGGGTACAAATTTCCAGGCTGATTCCTGGAGCTGAAATTATACCCTGTAGCAGATTTGGATGGCTGGCGATTAAGTCAGTTTAAGTGACTCTGATGATCGATTATCTCTTGTTAGATATTTCTTGCCACTGGGTTTTGTAACCATTTTTAACCATATAACCGTACACTTTGTTAAAAAGTTTCTGCATCCAGAACTCGATACTGCCAATGCCTTCAATAGATTTATTGCTGGCATGGTCTTCAATTGACAAGTCGGTCATATCCCAAAATCCCAGGGCTATTTGATTGGCTTCTTCAGAAAACTCTATTTCTTTTCTGGATGATACAAACTCTAGAAGGAGGTGATTTTCGAGTTTTTTGGCATAGTGAATAGCGAGTACCTGTGATTCTTTGGTGCTTTTGTTAGATTTAAGTATCTTCATGGGGGTCAGTTTTGATTTATTGCTCTCGTGAAGATAGCTACTTTGGAAGCTGTGAGGTTCTCACCGCGATTTTTACGACTTTTCAAATTATATTCTGCTTTGGCAGAGGTGACCTGGTACATAATCTGTCGTAGTCTTGTTGGATATATGAATGCAACCAACCTGGTTCTTCTGTACTAAATGATGCTCTCGTCTTTGGTAAAAGACTATATTCTCTTAGGGATGGCTTATGTTGGTTTTGCTAGAAAATAAAAATTTAATTTTCTGGGTTCTATTAGTTTAAGGGTTTATTTGTTGCTATGGGTCAATGTGAAGTCTGCATAATGGAGCGGGAGCTCTATGAAGATATTGGGCATAGATGTGCTTTATGTCGGGGTTGGAAGCCGCCTAAAGTAGAGAAGAAATCATCTTTTTTACAGCTCCCTATGCCTGATGTGAATAGAAGGCGTATTGTTATTCGATGCAAGTGGGACTGGCTTGTAATTATACTTACCATTTCATTGTTAGCTCTTATAATTATTTCTTACTTTAAGTTTGTGGTGTCTCAGCGAGTAGAATCTCTCTCTGAAGGAGCTATCTTGGCAGACCTAACTAATGAGGGATATATTTTTTCAGTGCTGCCGGTAATGTTTGTTTCTATAATATTATTTGCATTTCTGTCAAAAATAATTTCATATTTGATTCTTGCTGTAAGAAAAGAGCTTGATAAAGAGCTAAGGTTGAGATATTTAGGGTCGTATGGGTTGCGGCTGTCGATCCGTAATAATTTTATAATTCTGTTGTGCTTTCTCGCTTTTTTTATACCTCTGATTGCATTGGGTTTAAATAGCTATGTTGTTGTTAGCTCGAATGGGGTGAAGTTTAATTCATTATTTTCGCTCTTCCCTGAAGAGTATAGCTGGAGTCAGGTTCAAAAAATTGAAACGGCAACTGGTACTGGCGCAGCACGTAACCGTTGGGTCCCTGAATATATTTTGAGAATGGATGATAATAATAAAATTAATTTAATTGATTTTAAGCTAAAAAAATTCATTGCTTCTTATCCCAGAATCAGAATTTATCTGAGAGATCAAAAACATATTAATTATGAACAAAATTTGACGGAAGAGGGTGTTCGTTGGTTGAGATATCATTTATCTAAGAGCGATTTTGATGAAGTGATGCATGTCTTAAAAGATACACCTTGATAAATATTTTGAGTGGGCTAAATAATAAATAAAAGGGCCCATAAGGGCCCTTTATTATTAGAGGTGATACTCAGCCGCCTATTTGGGGAAGATGGCTGGTGTGTATCCAGATTATTGGCAGGAACTGGCTTCCCAATACTGCGGTGCTGCGGCCGGGGACCACCAGTTGGGTCCGAAGGTAGAGACGTACACCTGGCCTTCAAAAGTCACCCGATCACCAACTTCATAGCCGGCGTCACCCGCGTAGGGCTGTTGGAACTCGGGGCAGGAGGCTGCTGAACCTTCGTCGCCATTGGTGTTGTCATCCGAGCTGTCATCGGCACCGCTATCGGTGCTGTCATCAGAGCCATTCTCGGAGCCTGTGTCGGTACTGTCGTCAGCGGTGCTGTCGCCAGACCCTGTATCGGAGCCGTTGTCAGAATTGTCGCCGCCTGTTTGACAGGTAGTTTCACTCCACAACGATGGTGCCGCACTCGGAGACCACCAGTTTGGCGCATGAGTGGATTCGTAGGCGACACCTTCGAAGACAACAACATCACCGACCGCATAGCCTGGATCGCCAGCATAGGGCTGTTCAAACGCTTCGCAGGCAGAGTTTCCAGTGCTGCCGCTATCGCCAGTGTCTCCAGTATTTCCTGTGTTGCCGCTATCGCCAGTGTCTCCAGTATTTCCTGTGTTGCCGCTATCGCCGGTGTCACCCGTATCTCCGGTGTCCCCGGTATCACCAGTATCTCCGGTGTCCCCGGTATCACCAGTATCCCCGGTGTCGCCGGTATTTCCAGTGTCACCCGTGTCGCCAGTACTTCCAGTGTCTCCGTTGCCATCATCTCCAGTGCTTGATCCGCCTTGTCCGAAGACCTCTAGCGCCGCATCCAGAAGTGGGTATTGGTATTGGTTATTCTCGCGCAGCATGCCGCCCCGGAGCTGCCAGATCATTACACCGCCCAGGTCTTGCTCGATCACGTAACGGGAGCGCTCGGCGATTGAGGTGGTGTCCTCGAAGGAAATGAAGCCGCCATCCGGGAACCACCCATAGTGAGTTACCGCTTCCGGATCGTATGCCGTCTGGAAAGATGAATCATTTTGCATCTTTTCGACGATTTGATAGTAGCGCGTTTCGGTGTCGGAGCCCCAGTGAGCGACATCCTGTCCCGATGCGGCTTCACCGATCGCGGTGGCGCTGGCGACGCTGCGGCCGTAGTGAGACATACCCAGGATGATTTTCTCGGACGGAATATTGCCTTCAGTCATCCACATGTTGCGACAGCTGTCCGCGTCGAAGCCTTCGTTGACCTGGCCGGCATAGGGGTACAGCGGCGAGGTATGCTGAGCCTCCGAGTCCCAGTCGCCACCGAAGTCGTAGGTCATCAGGTTGACGTAGTCGAGTGTTGCGCCGACCTCGGCAAAATCGTAGCCCTCTTGTGCAATCGATGGGCCGCAAGCAACGGCGGCGGTTAGCTCCAAGCGCTTGCCGGTCTCGGCTTCGACTTCATCGAAGCGCGCACGCAGCTCCTTCAGCAGTGTGGTGAAGTTGTCTTTGTCGATGGAGCGGCCGCCATTGGGCGCATAACCCGGATATTCGAAGTCGAGGTCGAGACCATCGAAGTCCCAATCGGTTAGCAGGGTTACCGCATTTTCGATAAAGGCCGCACGGGTACTGGCGCTCTCCATCATCTCAGAGACTTTATGGGAGAGAGTCCAGCCACCTACGGAGAGAATCGCCTTGGCGCCATCGTCGTGTACCGACTTTACGAAACCGGATTCGTGATCGTTCCAGCTCTGGCAAACCGCGTCTTGCTTGCTTGCATCGTACTGGCTGTAGGGATGCCAGAACGGCGGCGAGCATTTGACCGGACCATTGCCGGCGCCGCCGGAGAAAGATTGAGCCCCCATTCCGTAGAAGACATAGGGGTCAGTAAAGTAGATGGTGCCCTCTTCATCATTCCAGGCAAAGGCGTATTGCACATGGGTCAGTTTGGAAAAATCCACGTTATCGTGGGTGAAGGAGGAGTCGGCCCAATACTCCCAGTCGGCCCAATAGGCCGAAACACGTTTGGTCTCCTGAGCGCTGACATTAGCACTCAGCACGAGTGCCGCGGCAAGCGTTGCTACTTTTTTTAATCCAAATCCGCGCTCATTGCGGCACCCCACTAACATCCCTGTTCGATCCTGAGATTGCAGGAAAGAAAACATTACAGTGACCTCCCATGGGCCTTAGATATGATGAAATTTAGTGTTATAGAACTGAACTTTATCGTTGAGCAAATTGGAAGAAATTGGAGAGGTAAAAGTTCCGTTTGAAACTGAGAAAAACGTTATAAATAGAGCGTTATTCTCGGTAAATTGTGCAAGAAAAGTGAAAGAATAAATATGTATACGACTTTTCGCAGGATAAAATCTGTTTCTGCCGCCGTGGCGTTTATGTAGTAAGTGCCTGGTGATGATGGTCGAATTCTTGGATATATTTAAGAATTAATTTTTATGATTTGGGCCAAAAAAATAAAAATAGTATTGGTCCAGGTGATAACTAGGGGCAATTTTCTACCTGTAACTGTCAGCGCTTTCAAAAAATAAATGGTGATGTACGCTGTTTGCCCGAATAAAGCATTTTTTCAACTTGCTTAAATTTTAAATGCTTCCTGTCGCCAAACGTAAAAATAAAAAAGGGCCCTATAGGGCCCTTTATAAGCTGAAGAAAATAGGAATTATTTCTTCGCGCGCTTACGCATATTTTCCTGCAGGATTTTTTTGCGCAGGCGGATGTGGTTTGGGGTTACCTCAACCAGCTCGTCCTCTTCGATAAACTCCAGCGCTTGCTCCAGGGTATGGCGAATGGGTGGCGATAGAGTAAGCGCGTCGTCGGTGCCGGAGGCGCGCACGTTGGTGAGCTGCTTGGCCTTGGTAGGGTTTACCACCAGATCGTTGCCGCGGGAGTGAATGCCGACGATCTGGCCTTCGTAGACCTCTTCACCGTGGCCCAGGAACAGGCGGCCGCGGTCCTGCAGTGCGAACAGGCCGTAGGCCAGGGTCTTGCCCTTCACCATGGAGACCAGTACGCCGTTGATGCGCTTGGCCACTTCACCCTGCTTCACCGGACCGTAGTGGTCGAAGATGCTGGTCATAATGCCGGAACCGCTGGTAATGGTAAGGAATTGGGAGCGGAAACCGATCATACCGCGGGAAGGCACGATAAAGGTCAGGCGCACGCGGCCTTTGCCGTCCGGCTCCATATTGGTGAGGTCGGCCTTGCGCAGGCCCAGCTCTTCCATAATTGGACCTTGGTGTGGCTCCTCAACGTCGATCACTACCTCTTCGTAGGGCTCGTGGATTTCGCCGTCGACTTCCCGCTGTACCACTTCCGGGCGGGAAACGCCCAGCTCGAAGCCTTCACGGCGCATGGATTCGATCAGTACCGACAAGTGCAGCTCACCGCGGCCGGAAACGCGGAATTTGTCTGGGGAATCACCTTGTTCTACACGCAGGGCCACGTTGTGGATCAGCTCCTGATCCAGGCGCTCCTTGATATTGCGCGAGGTTACGTATTTGCCGTCTTGTCCGGCAAAAGGAGAGTCGTTGACCTGGAAGGTCATACTCACTGTGGGTTCGTCCACGCTCAGGGCGGGCAGGGCTTCAGGGGTATCTGGGTCGCACAGGGTATCGGAGATATTCAGTTCGCCCACACCGGTAATACAGACGATATCGCCGGCGCTGGCCTGCTCCACCTCGGTGCGTTCAAGGCCCAGGTAACCCATCACCTGCAGAACCTTGGCTTTGCGGGATTTGCCCTCGCGGTCCAGCACTACCACCTGCTGGTTGGGGGTCAGGGTGCCGCGGGTAATACGGCCAACGCCGATAACGCCCACATAGCTGGAGTAATCCAGGGCGGAAATTTGCATCTGGAAAGCGCCTTTCGGGTCTACCTTGGGCGGCTCTACCTTGTCCACGATCATCTGGAACAGCGGGGTCATGTCGTCGGCCAGATCGGTGTCGTCGAGGCCGGCGATGCCGTTCAGGGCGGAGGCGTAGACAACAGGGAAGTCCAGCTGTTCATCGGTGGCGCCGAGGCTGTCGAACAGGTCGAAGACCTGGTCCATCACCCAGTCGGGGCGAGCGCCGGGGCGGTCGATCTTGTTGATCACCACGATGGGGTTGAGGCCCTGCTCAAACGCCTTTTGGGTAACGAAGCGGGTCTGCGGCATGGGGCCGTCCACCGCGTCTACCAGCAGCAATACGGAGTCGACCATGGACAGTACGCGCTCTACCTCGCCGCCGAAGTCGGCGTGCCCTGGGGTGTCGACGATATTGATGCGGTAGTCGTTCCAGCGAATGGCGGTGTTCTTGGCGAGGATGGTAATGCCGCGCTCTCTCTCCTGGTCATTGGAGTCCATGACCCGCTCGGCGCCTTCGTCTCGGCGGTCGAGTGTGCCGGACTGGGAGAGCAGCTTGTCCACCAGGGTGGTTTTGCCGTGGTCAACGTGGGCAATAATCGCAATATTGCGCAGATTCTCTATCACTGGGGGCCTCTGGGCGTTAAAACTTGGTAAATCGGGGCGGGGGCCTGCGGGGTTTCTACAGCAGCATTCCGGCCAAAGGCGGCGATTATAGGGGGGCCGCATGACAATTGGGAGTGATTTTGAGTAAAAAATCACCGGTCGTGTGCAGAATGGCGACCTGGTGAAGAACGTGAGAAGAAAGCGAGAAGGGCGCGGGCGACAGCTCCGCCCGCGCCGGGCAATGACGGCTACTTCTTGATGCCGTCGGGGCGGTGCGGGATCTGTGGGCGCAGCACGCCCACATTGCGGAAGCCTTCGTCCAGCAGGTGGGAAGCATGCAGGCGGCTCATCACGCCGCGCGCACAGTAGAGCAGGTACTCGCGCTCCTGATCCAGCTTGGCAAAGCTGTTATTGAGGCGGTAGAAGGGGATCGTCTCTACTTCGACGCCATCAAGCTCCAGCGGGTCCATCTCCTCTTCATCTGGATGGCGGATATCGATCACCACCGCGTTGCCGGCCTCCTCGCGGATTTCCACTTCCGGCGCCTCGCCGTCCACCTCTTCGATCACCTCGTCGATATTCTGAATCGAGCGGTTGCCAATGGCGCGGTCGAGGATGGTGAAGTCGAAGCGGTTCTCCTCGGATTCCACCTTCTCGATCTTGGCGCGGGTGGTGGGCTTCACCGAGATCACGCCGCAGTATTCGGGCATATTTGCGGCGAACTCCTCGGTGCCGATCTCCCGTGAGGTGCGGATGATATCGGTCTTATCGCTGGTGATCAGCGGGCGCAGTACCAGGGTATCGGTGACGCTATCGATCACGGACAGGTTTTTCAGGGTCTGGCTGGAAACCTGGGCGATGGCCTCACCGGTTACCACGGCATCCACTTCCAGCTCTTTCGCGATAACTTCTGCGGCGCGCAGCATCATACGCTTGAGAATTACACCCATATGGGAGTCGTCCACGCGCTCGAGGATTTCTGCCACTACTTCGTCGAAGGGCACTGTGACGAAGCGCACCCGGTGGGAGGCGCCGTATTTGTTCCACAGGTAGTAGGCCACTTCCTTAACGCCCAGCTCGTGCTGGCGCCCGCCCAGATTGAAGAACAGGAAGTGGGTGCGGATTCCGCGTTTCATGGTCAGGTAGCTGGCCACAGTGGAATCGAAACCACCGGAAACCAGCGACAGCACCGGGTCCTGGGTACCCAGGGGGAAGCCGCCGAGGCCTGCGTGCTGCTCCTCGACCACGTTGAGTTTGTCGTGGCGGATCTCCAGCTTCACCGTGATATCCGGGTTTTTCAGTTTCACCCCGGCCGCTTCGGTATTTTTATTGAGGCCGCCGCCCACGTACTGCTCCACATCGAGAGATTTGAAGTCGTGGTCGCCGGTGCGCTTTACCCGCACACAGAAGGTCTTGTCCTTGAGGGCGGGGCCCCACACCGACAGGGTCTTCTCGTACATATCGTGCAGGTCGCCCAGGGGGAACTGGCGCACGCGGGAGAAGTTGGCGATGCCGGGGGTGTGAGATAGCACCTCTTCAATGCGGCTGCCAAGGTGGGCCACGGCGTCCGGGGCGATCACATCGATCTTTTCCCAGTCTTTGCGCACCTGGATTCGGTCGTCCAGCTGGCGCAGCAGGCGCTGTAGGTTGTCCTTGAGCTGGCGCGACATACGCTTGCGCACGGGGTTGCTCTTGATGGTGATCTCGGGAAAAAACTTGACGACAAAGTGCATGGGAATCCGTGGGGTACCGCATGTTGATAGAAGGTGCGGCATTATAAACTAGCCGGAGGCAAGTTGGTTGTGCACTATTTCTGCGCGAGCAGGAGAGTAAATGTGCCAAATTGGTGCATTTAGCTGTGGCTGCACGGGCACAATACATCTATCCTGCCCCAGTCGGCCCAGTGCTGGGGCCCGCACCGGCACCAGTCGCGGCTGTGACGCCACTGCCCTAATTTGGCACACTCTTTGCTTTATTTCACGCCAGGTAAAGAGCGAATGCCGGCAGCAAAGGCATAGCGACCAAATACTTTTTAAGACCTGGAGGACAGCAATGTCAGCGAAAACGCTCGGTTTGATTAATGAGAGTGAGGCTAAGTGGATAGACCTGCGCTTCACCGACACCAAGGGTAAAGAACAGCACGTATCTGTGCCCGTGTCGGAGATTGACGACGAGTTCTTCGAAGAGGGCAAGATGTTCGATGGCTCCTCTATCGCTGGCTGGAAAGGCATCAACGAGTCCGACATGATCCTGATGCCGGATGACGAGACCGCTTTTCTCGACCCCTTCACCGACGAAAGCACCGTTATTATTCGCTGTAACATCGTCGACCCGATCACCGGTCAGGGCTATGAGCGCGACCCGCGTTCCATCGCACTGCGCGCAGAAGAGTACCTGAAGTCCACTGGCCTGGGCGATACCGCACTGTTCGGTCCCGAGCCCGAGTTCTTCGTATTCGACGACATCACCTGGGGTGCCGAAATGGGTGGCGCCTTCTACAAGATCAACTCCGAAGAGGCAGCCTGGTCTTCCGGCCACAGCTTTGCCGAGGGCAATATCGGTCACCGCCCCGGGGTGAAAGGCGGTTACTTCCCAGTGCCTCCGGTTGACTCCCTACACGACGTGCGTGCCGCCATGTGTTCCGCTATGGAGCAGATGGGTCTGCGCGTTGAAGTGCATCACCACGAAGTGGGCACTGCCGGCCAGTGTGAGATCGGCGTTGCCGCCAACACCCTGACCAAGAAAGCGGACGAAGTACAGATCCTCAAGTACGCCGTGCACAATGTGGCGCACGCTTACGGCAAGACCGCGACCTTTATGCCCAAGCCGCTGGTTGGCGATAACGGTTCCGGTATGCACGTACACCAGTCCTTCACCAAGGACGGTGTCAACCAGTTTGCCGGCGACGCCTACGCGGGCCTGTCCGAGACCGCCCTTTACTACATCGGCGGTATCGTGAAGCACGCGCGCGCCCTGAATGCGATCTGTAACGCATCCACTAACTCCTACAAGCGCCTGGTGCCAGGCTTCGAAGCCCCGGTTATCCTGGCCTACTCCGCGCGCAACCGCTCCGCTTCCATCCGTATCCCGTATGTGACTTCGCCGAAGGGCAAGCGTATCGAGACCCGTTTCCCGGATCCGACCGCAAACCCATACCTGGCGTTCGCAGCGCTGCTGATGGCGGGCCTCGACGGTATCAATAACAAGATCCACCCCGGCGACGCTGCCGACAAGGACCTGTACGACCTGCCGCCGGAAGAGCTGGCCGAGTACCCGACTGTTGCCGCTAGCCTGGAAGGTGCCCTGGACGCACTGGATCAGGATCGCGCCTTCCTTACTGAAGGTGGTGTTTTCACCGACGACGCTATCGATGCCTACATCGACCTGAAGCGCGCCGAGGTTGAGCGCCTGAACATGACCACTCACCCGGTCGAGTTCGATATGTACTACTCCGTGTAATGGCGAGCGGCATCACGCCGATGCCGTCGAGCCGTTCTCGAAAAGCCCGCCCCTCTCTGGTGCGGGCTTTTTTATTGGGGGTACACTGTCGGTTGAGGGGGTTACTTTCGCCGTCTGTGGCCGATATAGCGTTCGTGGATTAGAAAGCCTGCCCCTCTGCAGATTGGAGCCCGTTTGTAGGCAAGCACAAGGAGTACCGCTTCGCGGCTGATTGAGCTATGGGATATTTAAAACTGTTGCAGGCACTTTTTCTTGCCGTTCCCCTGCTGGCCCTCGCCGGCACCGATGGCGGAACCACCTCTAGTACCATTTACAAGGTTGTCGGCCCGGATGGTCAGGTGACGTTCAGCGATACGCCGCCCCCCAATGGGCAGGCGCAAAGGGTAGAGTTGGCCCCAATTAATGTGCAGCCAATCGCTTTGCCGCGCACCCTGCCGACCCGCAAGTTGTCGCCAAAAGATGAAGGTGACAAGGCCAAGGACGGTTACTCTGGCCCGTTTTCTATTCAGATAGTGAGCCCCTTAAATGACGCCACCATCCCACCTGGACAGCGTTTTATTCCGCTGCAGGTGGATGTGCAGCCGGTGTACCCGGAAGGGGCGAGTTTCTTTGCGGTGGTGGATGGCAAGCCCTGGAGTGGTCGCTCCTCGGGAGCGGGCCTGGATATCTCCCTACTCGAGCGGGGTACCCACACCGTGCAGGCGGTACTCACCGATGCCAACGGCCAGGTACTGGCCAAATCCCAGGTGATTACGCTCTATGTGAAACGTCCTGGCGGCAAGCTGCCAGACAACCCGGCGCCGCGCGCACCGCAAGCTCCCAAAGCCCCGCTGGGACCGGGTATTCCCCAGGCTCAGCCCACTCCCTGATCCACTGCCTAAGCCACTCCTTAAGCGGCCTCCTCGTATGCCGCCACCGCAAATAACTTTTTTGTGGCGGTGGCTTCCACCCCAGATCCGCCTGGTTAAATTTTGCTCTGCGCACTAATATGGTGCGCACACGGTTTTGTCTCAACAGTTTTGCCTGTGCCTGCGGCGGCTTAATCAGTCTCATGGTCGTGCACGCTTGGAGGTTGGGGAGAGTTCTGGGGCCTCTGGGCGCGCCCCCCGATAATCCTGTGCGCCATTTTGGTTTGCTTTTTGCACTGGCTAGATACAAGGGGTTATCGCGCCGGGTACAGGAGAGTGTCCGGGCCCGTTAGAAAGCGGAAACGATTGAATGCTTAATGATCGCCAGCTGCGTCAGCTTTTAGACAGTCTTACTTCAGCGGTACTGGTATTGGATGACCAGTTATTGCTTTGCTACCTGAATAATGCCGCTGAGGATCTGTTGGCTGCCTCCAATGCGCGGGTCGAAGGCATGCCACTGCAGGAGGTGGTGCGGGAATCCGCCGCCGCAGAAAAGGCGTTGCAAAACGCGCTCCTCACCGGGGAAAAGTTCACCGTGCGCCGCGCCCGCTGGCGCCTGCATAATCTGAAAACGCGGACCGTGGATTACTCCGTCAGCCCTGTGCCGGAGCTGGGGGTGTTGTTGGTGGAGGTGCAGCCGATGGATCGCCTGCTGCGCATCGCCCGTGAGGACGCACTGCTCAGCACTCAGGAAACCGCACGCAACCTGGTGCGAGGCATGGCCCACGAGGTGAAAAATCCCCTCGGCGGGATTCGCGGTGCCGCACAGTTACTACAGCGCGAACTGCCCGACGCCTCCCTGGAAGAGTACACCCAGATCATTATCGAAGAGGTGGATCGCCTGCGTAATCTGGTCGATCGACTACTGGGGCCCCGCCAGCCAGTACAACTGGTGCCCAGCAATGTGCACGAGATACTCGAGCGGGTGGCACAATTGGTCGAGGCCGAATGCGGGGGGCAGCTGCAGATTCGCCGGGATTACGATCCCTCAATTCCCGATGTACCGGCGGACCCAGAGCAATTGATCCAGGCCCTGTTGAATATCGCCCGCAATGCCATGCAGGCCATTGATGAGAGTATCGGCCTCGCCAATGGGGAAATCGTGTTGCGCACGCGCGTGCAGCGCCAGTTCACCATTGGTCGACGCCACTGCCCGCTGGTTTGCCGTATCGAAATTGAAGACAACGGCCCCGGGATTGCCGAGGAGATCCGCGAGCGCATTTTTTTCCCGATGATTTCCGGTCGTGCCGAGGGCTCGGGACTGGGGTTGTCTATCTCGCAAAATATTATCAACCAACACCGTGGCCTAATTAAATGCGACAGCCGACCGGGTCGCAGTGTCTTCCAGATTTACCTGCCACTTGTTACCGAATCAGCCAATACAGGAACCTAGAGAATGGGCAATCGCGTTTGGATTATTGACGACGACCGATCAATCCGCTGGGTACTGGAGCGGGCACTGTCGCGGGAGGGGATTGAGACCCAGTGCTATGAAAGCGGTGATCGCGCCCTGGATGATTTTTACAGCGACTCCCCGGATGTAGTGATCAGCGATATTCGCATGCCCGGTTCCGATGGTTTTAAATTGTTGGAAAGATTTCAGGCGGAGCGTCCGGGCCTGCCAATTATTATTATGACCGCGCACTCCGATCTCGATAGTGCGGTTGCCGCTTACCAGGGCGGGGCCTTCGAATATTTACCCAAACCCTTCGATATTGACGAGGCTGTAGCGGTAACGCGGCGCGCATTGGCGCACGCCAAGGAGCAGGTCCAGGAAGAACGGGCTGAGCCGGATAATGGTACCGGTAACAAAGAAATCATCGGCGAAGCGCCGGCCATGCAGGAAGTATTTCGCGCTATTGGACGCCTGTCCCATTCCAATATCACCGTGTTGATTAATGGCGAATCGGGAACCGGTAAGGAGCTGGTGGCCCAGGCCCTGCACAACCACAGCCCTCGCCGTGACAAGCCGTTTATCGCCCTCAATATGGCCGCCATCCCCAAAGACCTGATGGAGTCCGAACTGTTCGGGCACGAGAAGGGCGCCTTTACCGGCGCCAGCGCCCAGCGGGCCGGTCGCTTCGAACAGGCCAATAGCGGCACTCTGTTTTTAGATGAAATTGGCGATATGCCGGCGGAGACCCAGACCCGGCTGCTGCGTGTTCTGGCGGATGGGGAGTTTTATCGGGTTGGTGGCCATACTCCGGTAAAAGTGGATGTGCGTATCATTGCCGCCACCCACCAGAACCTGGAGGAGTTGGTGCGCGAGCATAAATTCCGCGAGGACTTATTCCACCGCCTGAATGTGATTCGAATTCACATCCCGCGCCTGGCGGACAGGCGCGAGGATATTCCGCGGCTGGTGCGCCACTTCTTCAATGCCGCCGCCGCAGACCTCGGTGTAGAGCCAAAAATTCTGAGTAAAGATGCCGAGGAATATCTCTCCGGCCTCGATTGGCCCGGCAATGTACGCCAGCTGGAAAACACCTGTCGCTGGATTACCGTAATGGCCTCTGGTCGCGAAGTGCATATCGAAGACCTACCGCAAGAATTGCACCAGCAGAGCAATGAGACCGAAGCACCGCTGGATTGGCAAAAAGCCTTGCGCATCTGGGCCGATCAAGCGCTCAGCGCCGGACGCAAGGAAATTCTCAGCGAAGCCGTACCCGCCTTCGAGAAAGCTTTGATAGAAATCGCGTTAAAACACACCGCCGGGCGCAAGCGCGATGCTGCGGATCTGCTTGGCTGGGGACGCAATACCCTGACGAGGAAGTTGAAGGAATTGGGGATGAACGGAGAGTAATTTCGCGCTTTTAATCGGCAAAAAAAATAGAGAGGCCAAAAAAGGAAATATTCTTTTCAGCACCTAAAATTCTCCTTAGCGTGAATTTGTAGCTCTTATTACTGAAACGATAAGGGAGGGTTTTTGTGAAAATCGAAGAGCTTTCTGTTGTTGAAAAAGTGCCATTCCTGTTTTGGGTAAAAGACCGGCAGGGAAAATATCTCTGGGGAAATCGCAAAATTTGTGAATTGGCCGGCGAGGAAGTGGAAGGCAAGACCGATGCCCAGCTGCCCTGGTCGGATAACGCTGTGGAATTGCGAGATGATGACTTAAAGGTCTTCGCCTCAGGAGAGCCCATCTATTCTCATGAATTTATCGATAAATCCTCTGAGGGCAGGGCCAACTTGAGTGTTTGCAAGTGGCTCGACGACTTTGAAGGGCAGCAGTGCTGCTTCGGCATTTCTTTTATTAGTGACTGAGCGAAGTACTGTCATCTGCCTTATGAATCCGGTTCAGGGGTGACCGGGTTCGCATGCTGATTACTGTTTTACCCTCTCCGCATTTTCTGTTTTCTCCACGCCAAGTTTGGCCAGATTACTGGCGATATCCTCTGCGCTGGTGGCGGGATTGATATCTTTATCGATTTTTAGAATATTCCCATCTTTGCCGATATAAATAGTGACGCGCCGGGCGAGTTTGATAATGGGAATGAGTACACCGTAGGCTTTCGCAACCTCTCCCGTGGGGTCGCTGAGTAGGGGGAAGTCGGCGGAATTGTATTTGGAAAATCGGACATTTTCGTCGAGCTTATCGGTGCTGGCCATAAAGTAGGTGACGTTAAAGGCCCGGATTTGGTCACCGTTTTTGGCCAGGGATTTGCACTCTATTGTGCAGTTTTTAGTAAAAGCCCTGGGATACCAGGCGATAACCACCGCGGTCTTGCCCACATAGTCCTTTAGCGAGTGCGTCTTTCCATCTGTGCCCTGCAAGGTGAAGTCAGGCGCTTTTTGCCCGACTTCCAGCGCCATCAGCGGCAAGCTGAGCATGGTGGCGACAATCAGGGTTAACCAATATTTCATAGGGACATCCGCTCTGGCAAAATTGGCGTCTAATCTATTGCCATTGTGTGCCTCACATTAGTATATGACGCTTATATGGCTAAGACCTGCCGCATCTTCCATCTTTACCAAATATGACTGACCAGTGCTCACGCCATGAGTCAGATCAAAAAATGTTCGAAAGCGCTGCAGTAAACCGAGTTCAGGTTTCGACAACGCGGTTAAAAAAGAAAGTGATCTCAAATTACTCGCTATCTTTCTTTGGTTGCATCAGCATATCGTTGCCTTCGGGTTTAGGTGGCATCAGCATATCTTCCGGGTGGACAAACTCCCGCATAAAGATTTCCCAGAAAGCGAGGAACAATGCGGCTAGCAGGGGGCCCATGGCGAAGCCACTGATGCCAAACAGTATCAGGCCGCCCACGGTGGAAAACAGCACCAGGTAATCTGGCAGCTTGGTATCCCGCCCTACCAAGATGGGGCGCAGCAAGTTGTCCACCAGGCTGATTACGGTAAATCCGTAGGCCAGTAGTATGGTGGCCTTGACCGGCTCGCCAACCCCATACAGATAGATCGCTGCAGGAAACCAGATCAGTGCTGCACCAACGGCGGGCAGTAATGATAATAGGGTCATCAACACACCCCATAACAGGGGGGCGGGCAAATCGAGTACCCAGAAAATAATGCCGCCCAGGCTACCCTGGGTAATTGCGACGACCAGGTTGCCTTTAATAGTGGCCCGGGTGACTTCGGCAAACTTAGCCAGTAGCAGGTGCTCACGCTCATCACCAAGTGGCAGTGCGTGAATAATCAAGTTGACCAGCCTCTCCCCGTCGCGAATTAAAAAGAAAGTGAGGTAGAGCATCAGGCCGAGCATGACAAAAAAATTGACAGTGTTCTGTCCCACTTCTATTGCGTTTTTTGCAATAAAACTGCCGGCATTCATTACCCCGCCAAGTAAACGCTTCTTGGCCTCGTCGATATCTACACCGATGCCCTCAAGGAAGTCGTTAACGCGCGGAAAGGCGCTGCGCACCTGTTCTAGGGATTTAGATACATCGATTTGTCCCTCCTGCACCTTCTGATAAAGCGTTACCGCTTCATTGATAAAGGAGGTGGCGACCACCAATACTGGTATCACCAATAACACGATGCACATAAAAAGGGTCAGCAGCGCCATGGAATTGGGAGAACTGGGAAAGCGCTGCATTAATAGGCGGTACACGGGATAAAAAATCAGGGCGATAGCACAAGCCCAAAAAATTGGTGTGAAGAAGGGCTTAATCAGTACCATAAAAGCCACTGACACCAAGATCAGCGAAAGAATAAATGAGCGCCTTTCTAATTTTTCCTGCACTGGAACTCCCTCTACTTCTGCAAAGCCCTGTGGTATCGGGCGCCTAAATTGCGATCTATCTAAGCAGAAGCAAGGGGGATTTACCAGCGCCTGTAACCACAGGTGTCTACATGAAAGCGAATACCTTTATAAATGCCCAGCCCCATATTCCATTGTTTGCCTTTGTGTTTGTGGATATCTCTCAGGACAGGAACTAATTGTTCGCGGCTGAATTTTTTCTGCGGCACTATATCCAGGCCGCAAAAGCGCAAATGCTTACTGCCTTTGGAACCGCCGGCCTTGCTGTTGTAGCTGGTGGTACGCCAGCCGGAGACTACGGTAACGGGGCCGATGCGTGGCACTATTTCCCGTTGCAGCACCCTCAGGGTGTAAATCATTAATCCCCAGTTTTCCACTGGTGGAATAGCGAAGGCAGGTTCATCCAGATCCCGCCAGTCGCTGCCCTGGCGCAGGAGTTCAAAGGGGGCTACCACTTGGTCCACCCGATTGATGTGCAGGTAATTCTTTAGCTTGGCAAATAGAGCCTGGTTTTCCTTCTGCTTGAGAAAGCGGCTAAAGACCCGCTCTGAGGCTGCAGGGTATCCCTGGATATCGTAAACCTCAGGGGTTCCCGGTAGTGGCAGGAGTTCGATGGGACTGAGGATTCGCTCGCCCAAATCGCGCGTTTTCTCCGAGGTGAATAGCAGCGCAATCATAATGGCGATCAGCAGCAGCCCACCTAGAAGGAGTAGCCAGCGGCGCCGGGTTCGAGAGATGCCTGATTGACGATTACTGTTGTCTTGTATAGCCATGCTTCAATCCACCAGTTGCCATGAGCGATAGCCACAGGTATCGATATGGAAAAGTAGTCCTTCACCGAGACCCAGGCCGAAATTGCTTTCTGGTCCCAGGCGCGCGTGCAGGGCTTGCAGCTCTTCCACAAGTTCACCGTGGCTGATATGGGATGTTGGAATCAGGTCGAGGGCGCAGAACGCCCGGTGACGGGATTTATCGGTGTGCTCCAGCTCGCGGTTATAGCTGTCATTGCGGAACCCGGTGACCACCGCGACCGGGCCGATCAGAGGCACAATCTGCTCCTGCAGTAGCTTTAGGGTGGCGACTATTTTGGGCCACTGATCTTGCGGGGGGAGAGAGAAGGGGGGCTTCTCAATTTCCAGCCATTCGCTACCTTGGCGCAAAAGATCACTTACCGCAGTGACTTCGCCTATTCCCTGGCTCCGCAGGTAGTCACTGAGTGCCTGCACCCGTGCACGGTTGTCGTTACTGCGCAAAAAACTCTCGAAACTCTCTTCGCTGGCAATGCGATAGCCGCGAGTTTCCACATAGGGTTTTTCCTGCGACTTGAACCACAGCCACAACCACAGGGCCGCTAGCACGCCAGCAAGTAGCAGGGTCAGGCTGGCTACCACAACAAAGTTGGTGCGCCGGCCGGGAGGCTGGTGGGGGTAGAGTGTCCTGAAGCGAGTAAAGGAATTGCCTTCAGACATGGGGTGCGGCTACAGCTCCGAAATTTGGCCTGAGACGTGTAAGTCTGCGCACGGACGTCTATTTCGTCGGCGCTTCTTTAAACACTATAGCCGCAAAAATCGACACTCTGCTTAAATGCCGCTTCGCTTAAGGAAAGGCGAATAAAAAAGCCCCGCTACCTTGCGGCAGCGGGGCTTTTTTGTGCTTCTACTAAAAGAAGGCTACTTAAAAAGCATTAGGCCTTGGGGCCGGCACTTTTCACTTCATCGCTGACATTGAATTTTTCAATGTTTTCGGCGAAGAGCTTGGCCAGCTTACCTGCCTGGTCGTCGTAGGCGGCCTTGTCTTCCCAGGCTTCGCGCGGGTTCAGGTAGGCCTTGTCCACGCCCGGTACTTCCAGAGGAATATCCAGGTTCAGGGTTTCCAGGTGCTCGGTGGCAGCGCCTTCTAAGGCGCCGCTCTGGATAGCGGCTACCACAGCGCGGGTAACCGGGATCGGGAAACGCTTGCCGTTGTCGCCAGAGCCGCCGGTCCAGCCGGTGTTCACCAGGTATACCTTGGAGCCGAAGTCCTCAATACGCTTCATCAGCAGGTCCGCGTACTCACGGGGGGCACGGGGCATAAACGGAGCGCCGAAGCAGGTGGAGAAAGTCGGGTGAATACCGGCCTCTGCACCCAGTTCGGTAGAGCCAACGCGCGCGGTGTAACCGGACAGGAAGTGGTATGCCGCAGCCTCTTTGGAGAGGATGGATACTGGGGGCAGTACGCCGGACACATCGCAGGTGAGGAAGATAACGTTCTTCGGCTCGCCGGCGCGGTTCTCCAGCTGGCGCATTTCAACGTGCTCCAGCGGGTAGGAGCAGCGGCCGTTCTCGGTGAGACTGGTGTCACAGTAGTCGGCGGTGCCGTTTTCGTTGGTCACAACGTTCTCGACGATAGCGCCGAAACGGATAGCGTCCCAGATTACCGGTTCATTCTTTTGGCTCAGGTCGATGGTCTTGGCGTAGCAGCCACCTTCCATATTGAATACTGCACCCTTGGTCCAGCCGTGCTCGTCATCGCCGATCAGGTAGCGGTCGGGGTCTGCGGACAGGGTGGTCTTGCCGGTGCCGGACAGGCCGAAGAACAGGCAGGTATCGCCGTCTTCGCCAACGTTGGCGGCACAGTGCATGGGCATAACGTCTTTTTCCGGCAGGAGGAAGTTCTGCACGGAGAACATTGCCTTCTTCATCTCACCGGCGTAGCGCATACCCGCCAGCAGCACACGGCGCTGGCCGAAGTTGATGATAACGCAGCCTTCGGAATTGGTGCCGTCGCGCTCAGGCTCACACACAAAGTTAGGCGCGTGCAGGATGCGCCACTCTTCCTTGCCCTTGGGGTTGTACTTCTCGGCGCGGATAAACATGTTGCGGCCGAACAGGTTGTGCCAAGCGGTCTGGGTGGTTACGACAACCGGCAGGTAGTGATCTTCGTCCTGGCCAACGTGCAGCTGCTGTACAAAGCTGTCGGCGCCGGCGACAAACGCTTCTACGCGGTCCCACAGGGCATCGAACTTGTCCTGCGGGAAGGGGCGGTTCACATTGCCCCAGGCGATACTGTCGGCGGTGGAGGGTTCTTCCACAACAAAGCGGTCCGCCGGGGAGCGGCCGGTGCGGGCACCAGTTTCAGTGACCAGCGCGCCGGTGTCGGAAAGTTTGCCCTCGCCGCGCGTAAGAGCCTGCTCTACCAATTGTGCTGGTGAAAGGTTCTTATAAACCAGCGCGGTGTCGTCGATCTGTGCCATTCGTCGATTACCCGTGAATGTTGGATAGTAAAAAAATTAGGGCCGCCCAAGTATTAGACAGCCAGGCAAAATTAGGGGGGCGCATTATGGCAAAATTCAAAATAAGCGGGTAGCAAATACGATCACTTTTTGCGCTTTGACAGCGCTGTCATTGCAAATTAGAGCGTTTTAAATTCATATAATCTATGTAGTATTTTTACCCTATAGATTGTATGAATTTTTGTGCGAAAAAGAGGGTGTCACCGGCGGCGGAGAGAGCTCCCCACCGGCAACGATTTCTCTAGTGCAGGGTATGGGGCGGGGCATTGAGCAGGGATTCGACCTGCTCCCGATCAAAGCGGTACTGCGCGTTACAGAACTGGCAATCGGTGACAATTTCACCGTTCTGCTCTTCCAATAATCGGTAGACGTCCTCGGCGCCGAGGGAAACCAGGGCACGGGCGCTGCGCTCCCGCGAGCAGCTGCACTTGAAGCGGATACTGTCGGTGCCCAGGGTGGCCGGTTTCAACTGGTGGAACAGGCGGTGAATCAGCTCATCGTGGGGTACATCGTACAGCTCCTGGGCGGTCACGGTGTTTGCCAAGTGCAGAGCGGTTTCCCAGGCGTCGTTATTCTCTTCGGCACTGGCGGCATTATTGCCGGGTAATACCTGCAGCATTATGCCGCCCACGTTGCTGCCATCGCACTCCAGCCAGAAGCGTGTCTCCAGCTGTTCCGATTGGGCAAAGTAATCCTCCAGACACCCGGCCAGGCTGCCCTTCTCCAGAGGCACCACCCCCTGGTAGCGCTCCCCGCGCTTGGGTTCCAGGGTGATGGCGATGACGCCGCGGGGGCCGATCATGTCCATCAGACTGGCGTCCTCGCTGATTTGTGCGCCCTCGGCGATACGGGCTATGCCGCGCAGATCGCTGTGGTGGGTGCACTCGGCCATAATCATCGGCACATCGCCCTCACCGCGGGCCTGCAGGCTCAATATGCCCTCGAACTTCAGGGTAGTGGAGAGCAGGCAGGCGGCTGCGAGAAACTCTCCCAGCAGATGCGCTACCGGAGTCGGCAGTGGATTGTGCTTGAGCACTTCGCGGTAGGCGTCGGTGAGGGTCACCATCTGCCCGCGAATATCGTGTTGGGAGAAGATAAAGCGTTCCAGCTGATCGGACATAGATCGAGTGCCTCGGTATTAAAACCGCGGGATTTTAGAGGTGGATATGTCTAAATGGTAGCCGGCCCGGACAATTATGGCGCCGGCAAGCGGGATGCCGGCGTTGGGGATGGTGCGCCTCAGCCGCAGCGGCGGGCGATCTCCTGCTTGAGCTTCTCGGCCATCTGCTGGCGCTCGCGCTCTGAATAGCGTACCTCCTTGCCATTCTTGTCGATAAAGGCCACGCGCCCGTTGATCGAGCGCAGGCGTTGACGAGCATTGCTGCAAATGCGCTGCTGTTCCTGCTGCTGCGCACGTTGTTCCTTTTGCTGACGCTGTTGGTACTCTCGCTCGGCGGTATTGGCTTTAGAGGTGATCAGACTCCGCTGAACTCGAGTGGCCTCAGCGGCATTGATCGGGCCCAGTTGCCCGGAGATATCCTGGGCCTTGACCTCTGCAGGTGGGCGGTCACTGAAGTGTACCCGCCCATCGGCATCGACCCAGCGGTAGAGTTCACCGGCACTGGTGCTGGCAGCCACCAGCAGGCTGCCGAATAGGATTCCTCTCAGTTGTTTCACGGCTTCTCCCTAGCCCATACTGCGGGCCTTACTCCTCTTTATTGGCCAGTCTACTGAACAGCCCCTGCGAGTGGCGCTGGGGTATATGGTAAGTCTGTAGAATCAGCGGCTCCTGTTCCTGGGCTTCGGCGTGATCCAGCACCATGCGGTAGCCGGAGCGGTCGCGCAGCTCCACAAAGTTTTCTTTGTTGGTTTCCATCAGCTGCGCAAACTCATCGAAGTCCGCGACGTTGTGGCCATTCACCGAATCGATAATCCAGTTCTTCCAGTCGTGGTAACCCAGGTTGACGTTGGCGGGCAGCACCTTGAGGGCGACCACCAGCTCGCGCCGGCTTTCTTCGCCCCACTGGTTGCGCGCATAGAGATAATCGATTGGCGCTTTGGAGTGCCAGCTCTTGCCCCAGCGCTTGATAAGATTCATGTTCAGAGGCACGAAGACCACGCCGCCATAGATGTAGTAGCGCGGTTGTCGGTCGAACTGTTCACCCACCACAAGGGCGCGTGAGGGCGGTGCGGCCGCTAAGGCCACTTGTGCGGTCTGCTCTTCGCCGTTGCGGGAGAAACGGACCGGCAGTTTGTCGCCGACATGGTGGCGGTCTACAGCGTAGTGGTAATTGGTGCGCTGGTTCTCGCGCCACTCTACGGTGCGATCGGCGGCGACCTCGAAGCCATCCACTTCGAGCAGTACGTCGCCGGGCTGGAAGATCTCAGCGGCGGGGGAGTCGCTAAAGACCTTGACGATCATGGCGCCGTCCTGGTCTTCATCGAGACCGGCCGCCTTCTTCATGGAAGGGCTCTCCAGGCTCTGGGTGACCACGCCCAGCTCGGGGAAGCCCTGGTGCTCCCCGTCTTCGGAGTCTTCGAGTACGTGGGCGATTACGCTGGGAGGAACGAAGTAACCGAGGTTTTCGGCACTCTGGTTGGTCTGCATGGCCACACCGACAATACGCCCGCCGGAGATCACCGGGCCGCCGCTATTGCCGGGGTTGATGGCCGCATCGATTTGGCCGGCCATCAGGAAGCTCTCGGCGTGGGCGTAGTACTGATGTTCCACCCTGGACAGCACGCCGCGGGTAATCGACAGGGATTTGCCGCCGATGGGGTAGCCGTACACGGTGACCTCTTCCTGCAGGTCTGGCAGTTTGCCTAGCGTTAGGGGGCGGGTGTCATTGAAGAAGTTGTCGTCGTCCACGGTGAGCAGGGCCAGATCCGCATCGTGAGAGATAAACTTTACGCGGGCGCGGAATTTCTTGGCATCGCCATGGCGCTGAACCTGAATAAAGCTGCCATTGGCGACCACATGGGCATTGGTGAGTATCTGCTTGTTGCGGATTACCGCACCGGAGCCGGACAGCTGCTTGGGGTTCAACAGCGCCCAGGGATTGAAGTAATCCGGAGCAGCGGCTGTGGTGTAAATCTTGATAATCGAACGCTTGAGTTGCTCGTGTTCACGGCTATCGGCGAGGGCCGTCTGCACTCCGAGCAAAAGCAGCAAAGAGATGGCAATCAGTCGTTTCATCGTGGCTGTTTTCTATCGGGTTAAGTGGGGGCAGTTTAGCAGCTATAGATAAAAATGGCGGAAATTTCACCAATTTTGTCATTAGCCGCTACTCCTGTTCTCGCAGGAAGCGGTGAATCTGGCGGCGCTGTTTTTTATTGGGACGCTCGCGCTGGATTCCGGCATTGGCCGCCTGGCGCTCATTGCGCTCCTTTTCGCGTCGGGCAATGCTGTCCTCGGTCTCGCGGTAGAGGGTGCGGGCGACCTCGGCGCCGCGGCGCTGGTCAGAGAGGTCGATAACCTCCACCTCAATCAGGTCCCAGCCCTGACGGATGCTTAAGAGCGCGCCAACGGTGAGGTCCTTACTGGCTTTGACCCTGTGTCCATCGGCGTGCACCTTGCCGCCTTCGATGGCCTGTTTGGCGATGCTACGGGTCTTGAAGAAGCGTGCGGCCCAGAGCCACTTGTCGATACGTACTTTTTCCATCGAATTCTGTTGGTCAATATGAACTTGGGGCCACGTTATACGGGCTTATTGTTGCTGCGCTTTGTTGTTGGGTTGCAGCGACATAATTTCGTCGAAGTGGTGAATCGCCGGGAAGTCGCTGATCTCTCGTTTGGGTCCGCGGCTGTCCGGTTGGCGGATGCACAGCAGGTGGGCGATGCCGTAATCCTGTGCGGCGGTCAGTACACTCTGGTTGTCGTCCACAAACAGGGTGCGCCCGGGGTCGAAAGCCACTTCCTCGCGCAGGGCATGCCAAAAGCACTCACTCTCCTTGGCGTGTCCATAATCATGGGAGGAGATGATGTCGTCAAACCAGTGCTCGAGGCCGGTGATTTGCAGCTTGTGATCGAGCCCGTGGCGGTGTGCATTGGTGACCAGGTAAGTGGGTTTGCGCAGCTGCCGCAGCCCTTGCAGGAAGGCTTCAGTATGGGGGCGCAGGGCAATGCGCTCCTCAATCTCGCGCAGTATCGCGAGGATATCCAGCCTCAGGGTTTCCGCCCAAAAATCCAGGCAGTACCACTCCAGGGTGCCGCGGCGCGCATCAATTTCCCGCTGCAGTTCCACCTGGGCCCGCTCGGGGTCGAGGCCGTGTACCTCGGCGTAGCGTTTGGGCAGGTGGTCGAGCCAGAAGTGGTTGTCGTAGTGCAAATCCAACAGGGTGCCGTCCATATCCAGCAGCACGGTATCGATACTTCGCCAGTCGAGCATGGGGCCTGTCTACCTCTCAGTGGTGGGGTGGGAAGCCAAAGTGTAGTCCTCCCAACTTATCCCCAGTATGAAGGTTGGCATTATGCCTGGGCGCGACGTATGCCGTACAGGATGACAACCTGAGCGCCGTAATAGGTGAGCATAATCGCCGTATCGGCCAAGGGTAGTGGAGCAATAAATTTGTTAACGGCGATCAATGCGTCGGACAGCATGAAAGTGAGTGCACCCGCGAATAGCAGCCCGGAATTGCCTCGGTGAGCCCCGGCGCCAAGGGCCATGGCGACAATGGCCAGCAAGTAAAGAAGCACTGCTGGCGCCAGCTCTCCCGCCGCGGGAAGTATCCAACGGGCCAGTCCTACCGCGACCAGAATCACCGGTAGGATACGTATCAGGCTGCGGCGATTGCGGAAGTCGGCAAAACGCAAGAAATTAGCCGCGTAAAGGAGTTGTGCCACCAGAAAGGCGCCCAGTCCGAAGATAAACTGCTGGGCAAATGTCATTTCCAACAGCACATCGCCGAGTGCGGAAAAAGCCAGGGCCGCCAGTGTCAGGCTGCGGCTGAGCCCCTCTAGATGGCGCATGGCCATCATGGCGAGTATGGCGATTGGCAGTGCTTTCAGCGAAGCCATCCACAGCCCTTGAATCGCCAAACCATCGAGCAGCATAAAAAGGGTTGCAAAGAAAAAAAATGCGCCGGGTAGAAATTGGCTTGTGTGGGCCGCACTGTGGGCATTGGTGTTCATATTGGGATTCATAACAGCGCCTTTATTATTGATTTTATGGTTAGCCGAAGGAGGGGCCAGCCATTCAATGTGGCACAAAGACGTGTTGCCACCAACCGAATTTCTGTAGGTTCGCTATTCTGTGCGAATATTTCTCGGGTGAAGAATAGAAGACTGGTTGTTATTTCCCAGGCAACTAACCAGCTTTACTGCTCTTGGATTTTTACCTTGATCTCTTGGGGGGGTGCACATCTGGGTTACTATTTGCGCACAGAAAATTATTTGTCGGCAGGCCACTGTCTGCCGGGAGAGTCAATAACGGAGAGCTTCATCGATGAAGGCAGCCAATATTCTGGAAACCATCGGCAATACCCCTCATGTGCGCATCAACCACCTGTTCCGCCCGGATATCGAGGTGTGGATGAAAGTGGAGCGCTTTAACCCCGGCAGCAGTATCAAGGACCGTATCGCCCTGTCGATGATCGAAGATGCCGAGCGCCGCGGCGCATTGCAGCCCGGTGGTGTGATTATCGAGCCGACCTCCGGCAACACCGGCATTGGTCTGGCCATGGTAGCGGTGGTGAAGGGCTACCGCCTGATTCTCACCATGCCGGAATCCATGTCGATGGAGCGCCGCCAAGTGATGAAAGCCATGGGTGCCGAGTTAGTGCTCACTCCCAAGGAGCAGGGCATGGGCGGTGCAATTGCCAAGGCTGAGGAACTGCTGAAGCAGTATGAAAATAGCTGGATGCCACAACAGTTCTGCAACCGCGCTAATGTTCAGGTGCATCGCGAGACTACCGCCAAAGAAATCCTCGCAGATTTCCCAGAGGGACTGGATTACTTGATTACCGGTGTCGGCACTGGAGGCCATATCACCGGCTGTGGTGAGGTGCTAAAAGAATCCTTCCCAAAGCTGCAGGTCTTTGCTGTTGAACCGGAAAAATCTCCAGTGATCAGCGGTGGTGATAAAGGGCTGCACCGCTTGCAGGGAATTGGCGCCGGATTTATTCCGGAAGTGCTGAATACCAAGATGCTCGACGGCACTATTTTGGTGAGCGGAGAGGATAGCTTCGATATGACGCGCCAATGTGCCCAACGGGAGGGGATTTTTGTGGGCATTTCCTCCGGCGCCAGTCTGGCGGCATTAAAAAAACGTGAGGGCGAGTTCGCCCCAGGCAGCCGTGTGCTGATTTTCAGTTATGACAGCGGAGAGCGCTATCTATCTGTAAAAGATCTTTTCCCATCTTAAGGCCTTATACTCATCAGCTGAAAATAAGGGAGTTTTAATGAATAAGGCATTATTGGAGCAGGTGATTGCTATCTGCAAAAACGCCGGTGAAGCAATCCTGGAGGTTTACCACAGCAGCGCTGAGCTGGAGGTGGATACTAAAGCGGACGACTCGCCGGTGACAGCTGCCGACCTGGCGGCCCACAAAATCTTGGCGCCGGCTCTGGCGCGATTGATTGAGGGAGTGCCGGTATTATCCGAAGAACAGGAAATGCCGTCATTTGCCGAGCGCAGCCAATGGCAGCGTTACTGGATAGTGGACCCGCTGGATGGCACCAAGGAATTTATCCGCCGCAACGGCGAATTCACGGTAAATGTGGCTCTTATTGAGAATGGCGAGCCCGTGTTGGGGGTAGTGCATGTACCGGTACTGGATATCACCTATGCCGGTGGCAAGGGCGATGGTGCCTTTAAACGCACCGAATCTGGGGATACCGAAATACGCGTGCGCCCACTGAAGCCGCGTTTGGAGGCAGGCGAAGCGGTGGAACTGGTTGCCAGCCGAAGTCATGGTGCCGGTGCCGTGGATCAATTGGTAGAGCGTATCGAATCCAGGCTTGGTGCGGTGGCTTGTAAAAATATGGGTAGCTCTCTCAAACTGTGTCTGGTGGCTGAGGGGGATGCTGATCTCTACCCGCGACTCGCGCCCACTTGTGAGTGGGATACAGCCGCGGCCCAGGCGGTGGTTGAGGCGGCTGGTGGCATCGTGGTGGACGATTCCTTCAAGCTATTGCGTTACAACCGTAAAGACTCATTGCTGAATCCATTTTTCTATGTAATCGGTGATGCATCTTACGACTGGCAGGATTTGCTCATTGCAGAGTCCCCAGTGAACTAAGCGTGCCTCGCCCCCACTTTGGTGGGGGCGAAAATTATTCTCTTCCTTTATTATTATCTACACAAATTTTTCACCAGCGTAAAAGGCCGGACCATGCCTCTCCAGGTGAGTAGCAAAGCGCTCGATCCCAGTGAAATTCGCTGTTTGCGCAGAGAGCTGGAGCAGGAAATTGCCTGGTTACAGCGACAACAAGAAGCTTTGGCAGATTCCGAGTCGGAAAATCAACAATCCCTGCGGCGCACACTAGATGGCATGATCTTTTCCCGCCGGGCGCTTCTCGGAAGAATGCCGCGCTAATCTTCCTGTCAATCTCACAACATATCGTTTTTATATCTTTCAACAGCAATCGTATTTTATCCATTCCTCTAATACGTACTTCAGGAAAATGTGCAATTCCCCGTAATCTATTTCAATTTAAATTCAGAAAATTAATCCGAGTATGAATGGTTTTCTCTTTATATTTTCTCTGGTTAGTAAGAATCGTTGCGCAGGATTAATTGCATTGGGGAAATAATTGATTTTACTTGCCATATTTCCTTCGCAGTATTGAAACCCGTCTACGCTTTGGAAAGCCAATGTATAAGAGAATTTTCCAATGCGCTATCCGGTTGTGCTTCACAACATCGAATACGCCGGCTTTGGTGCCATAGCACCGGACCTGCCGCATTGTCATTGCTATGCCGAAACCTTGGATGGCGCCCTGCAAAAAATGGCGGAAACTATATTTCAGCGCCTGGAGGAGTTACGTATAGCCGGGAAACCAATGCCTCAACCTCAGGAGGTGGATGATTTGCGTGATAACCCCGCTTTTGCCGGCGGTATCTGGGCCATTATTGATGTCGAGAGTGTATAGGATTGTCTTACTGCACAAATTGGAATGGTTGTGCATAGCCTATTTTTTCTAACAAATAACCCTGATAGCGCCATAAAGGTAAAAAGATAAATAGGTTTGTTGAACGAGTTTGGTGAGCGAATAGGTATCGAGCTACAAGGATGGATTGAATGAAGATAGTGTTATGTATCCTGGCTCTGCTGTTATCGTCAATAGTCGCTGCGAAGGAGTGGAATAATCCTTTCGATGGTATTGAGTCGGGTGAATATCGGCTTATTACCACGCTGGGATTGGGTTCTGGAGAGCTGCAGCTCAATGATCAACGGGATTTTTTTGGCTATGTCAGTGTAGGAGTGACACCCGCGGGGGGTGTTTGGCAGGTAAATTTACAATTTTCCCGCTTCAATGATAACCATGTGCGAATCAATCAGGTGGGGCTGAATTTTAAGGTGGATTTTACCTTAAATTGCTATGTTCAGTGCCTCTACTGGATGGCGGGCTGGAACTATGCCGACGTGGATCTGAATGATGTGCGTAAACATGGTTATTGGTATCACCATAAAGATAAATGGCATCAGTATGATGTTGATGACAAGGGAAAAGACTGGTATTACGACGGCCATTACTACCATGTGATAGACGCCAGTGGCAGCGATTCTTTCTGGAACTTAGGGCTCGGCTACCGGTTTATGTGGAACCAGGATTTTGATACCTCTATCGAATACAACTACAACGATATTAACTCTGTCTACAGGGTAAATCTGGGGCACCTGCGTACTTTAAGCCTGAATTTTTCCTATCGTTTTTAAATAAAAACCTATGTTAAGCGGGAAATTCAAGGTGTTTCCCGCTTAACATGCTATGGCCGGTTTTTTAGACCGGAAAAATAATCAGCACATTTTAAATACGGTAAATGGTTTTAATCCATAAGGTTCTGCCGGGCTCATTGACCCTATCCAGCTGCGGAAAATTGGGGATTTCCGCTCCCGCACGGCTAATATGTTCGGCATAGGTCTCATCCAACAGGTTGTCGATACCAGCGGTTAACAGCAGTCGCTGGTTTGGGCGCCAGCCGGCATTAATCGATAGTACGTCGGCAGAATCCGTGGGACCGAAGTCCTGTCCGATAATATTACCCTTGCCGACATCGACGCGATCCTGGCTGGCAATGGCCCGCCACAGAATACCCGCCGACCATTGAGCCTGCTCATAGTGCAGCCCCAGGCGTGTTTCCAATGGGGGTAGCTGGGCCAGGGTAGTCTTGTCCGTATCGTTGGAACCGCGCACTGAAGTGACGGTGAATTCGGTGCGCCAGTTATCGTTCAATTGATAGCTGGCATCCAATTCCAAACCCCAGGTACGTGCCTGGATATTGCGTATTACCGCAACGGTCCGGCTATCTGCCGACTCTCCCATATCCATAGCAGCATCCATGGATGACATGGTGTCCATACCTGACATCAACGCCGGCTTTTGGTAATCATTCTGCACTAATAGATAGTCGCGGATATCACTGGCAAAAGCGGAAATACTGGCGGACAACTTTTCGGTGCGATAGATAGCGCCAATATCTAGCTGACTGGTTTTTTCCGACTCTATATTGAGCGCGCTGTAGGAGTCCGCCGCTTCGCGGGAGAATAGTTCCCAGTAATCTGGGAAGCGCTCGCTGTATCCGAGTCCGGCATAAAGAGTGGCGGAACTATTGGGAGGGCTCGGCAGGGCTAACTCGTAGCGCATAAAACCGCTGGGCAGTCGCTCGGAGCGGCTTTCGCCGGCGGTTGGGTTATCTACTTTGGCCATCATGGAGACCGCGATGGTCTCGCGCAGATCTTTCACTTTCCAGTCGTCCAGCCTGGCGCCGGCGATCCATCGTTGGTTGGGAGCAAACTGCCAGCTGGCCTCGGAGAAAATGCCCAACTGAGAAAATTCCGCATCCGCATCCCACTTCAGTGAGCGATAATCTATCATCGACTGGTTCATACTCATGCGGCCGCGGTGACGGTTTTGCCAGGTATCCAGGCCTGCTGTCAGCTCAATGTTATCCGCAGGGTTCAGCTGCAGGCTCAGCTTGGCACCCATGGTTTCGCTGTCTAAATTCATCACGACTGGGTTAGTCGTCATTCCCGAGGGGGCACGCAGGCTGTAATTATCCATGATGTGATCGATAGTGTTGTAATAGATCTGCACGTCGATGGTATTCAGCAGATCGCCGATATTGCTGCGGCGATATTTGGCTTTGTAGCTTTCGCGCGCAAATTTACTGCCATCCACGCCGCGGTCGGCATAGGCCGCTTCGGCATCGCTAAAAGCCGTTTCGAATTCCAGGCGATTGTCATCGTCAGGGGTCCAGGCCAGATTGGCCTTGCCACTCCAGCGCTCGTAGTTCGAGTGCACCTGATTACCGTCGCCATCCTCATAATCATCCGCAGAGGCAGAGGTCGCCGAACCGCGCAGGGAAAATTCCGGGGTTTTGTAAGCTAGGTCAAAGAGCCCGTCTTTTCGATCGGCGCTACCGCCGAGCAGGCTCGCATGCATATCCCATTCGGGTTCGGTAGGACGTTCCTGTAGCTGATTGAAAAGTACAACCCCAGCGGAATTACCCGGTCCGTGAGCGACGCTCTGGGGGCCCTTAATTACCTCTATTTCATCGAGGCTTTCGGGGAAAATATAGGCGGTAGGCGGGTCCATACGGCCGGGACAACCGCCCATAAGAGACTCTCCATCCAGTAACATGCCCAGGCGCGAACCACCCATGCCCCGCAACAGGGGATCGCCACTGGTGCCACCTTTGCGTACCACGGAAAATCCGGGAATGGTTTTTAGATAGTCGGCGCCGTCGTTGGCAGGCAGAGGCTGACGAGGCATTTTGGGGTCCGTCAGCAGATTTAGTGGCTGCTCGGTTTTTACTCCGGTGACCACCATCTGCTCCATTTCACGCTCTTTTTTTTCATTGACCTCGCTGGCCATTAAGGCTGCGGGAAAGGTGCAGCCGGCAATAATTGCCAGGCTCAATGGAGTGTGTAATGGCTTGTTCTTTTGGGATTTAACTTTTCGCATTCTGACTTATCCGTTTCTGGGCCGAAGGTCGGGTACGGCCGTAAGGAGCGCGGTAAAAAAAGCGCGCACAGGTTTGCCCCCGCTGACTGAGTCGCGGGAATTACAGTTGTCGCGAGGTGGGTCTACGGCTGCTGCAGCACCCTAAGCGGCAAGAATGCGGGCAAAGGCAGTACAGCGAAGCGCAGAAACAGGCCTCGAATATTGTGTGGTGAAAAATAAGGAAAACCGTGGTTTTAAACGGGAGGAGCGCGGATAAGGGGGCGGCTGTAGTGTAAAGAAAGAGCGGGGTTAATGCCTTTGCTGTGAGGGGGGAGAATATTCCCCTCGATGAATAAATGCAGGTCTAATGCTGGTGCTTGGGCAAGACTGGCAGCGGCGGAAAAATTACAGTGGTTGTCGGCAAAGGAATGTGCGGTCAGTGTATCGTGGTTGTGCCCGCTGTGATTATCACCAAGGTTGTGATGATGATCCTGCGCCTGGTTGGCCAGGGAATTTAATAACAGGGCGCTGCGGCTGTCGCCGTGACAAAGACCGTAGGGGGTGCCCGCAGAGAAATCGGCGGGCATAAACCCTGCGGGAACCAAGCCGCGGGCGCTGAGAAAAGCCAGTAAAAGCAGCAGTGCCAGCCACTGGGGCAGGTGTGGGCGGTTTTTACGGGTGCGCGCGCGACTCATAAATAGCGTTCTTGAAGTTACCGGGGTGGACTTAATAAATCCCCGAGGGCAAGTGGCAACAGATTACCCGCTGACTGTAAAAAGTGCCACTACCAATAACGAATTTTTAGGGTCCGCTTTTTGCTATTTTTTAGTTCAATTATTTTATGTTGCTGTTATCAAATAAAACTATTAGCCGATATTTCTATCGCAAGAGAGACTTTAATCGCGCACTGATACCATGAAAAAACTGGTGTTTTTTCTTGGCCTTGTCGCCGCTTAGAAAATTGATTTGGATCGCCTGTCGTTTACCGACAAAGCTGGGGTAGCCGTGCCAGCAATTATCGGTCACCTTGAAAGCCACCAGAGAACCCGGCCCGGGTAGCAGTTCATCACTGTAGTCGTCCAGGCTTTTGCCGCTGCGCAGGATACGCAGGCGTCCAGTGGGTGCCGACCAGTCGCTGTTCAGATAGATCAGTACGGTAATGAGTTTGGTTTTGGAGTCTGTATGAATGCGCCCATCTTTAGCCCGGGAGTATCCACGCAAGGTGGCCATCATCGGTTTATCAGATAGATCCAATGCGAATTTTTCACCGAGAATACGCCGCACTTCGGCACTGCCAAACTGCTCGATAAAACTGCGCAGGCGCTCCGAGGTTTTGACATCCTTGATGTTGAAACTGCCGCCTTTGTGTAGAGGGGGGAAGTCTGCGATCAGGGCGCTGGCCTCGTCGGAGGCCAGGGAGCGCTCTAAGTAGAAATGGGGGAAGGGGGAAGGCTTTACTTCGGCACTGCTGAGCCGCTCGATAGTGACTTGGGACATAGTCAATTTTAGCTCCCTATAAAGTGGGATTATTTTTATTGGAACATCGTTAACATCACTCTTTTTTTACTTCTTGCATCCATTTATTTGAATCCCCGGGCTTGCACCTGGTCAGATTTTGCCGCTGCGCTTGAGCTGCCAATAAGCTTGCACCAGTGCCTGGTGCAAAAGCTCCGGGCGGGAATCCACCACTAGTACATTACAGGCCTGCAGTTGTTGCAATAGGCGCGCACGTCGGCGCAGAAAATCCCGCGCGGCAGCGCTCTCGACTGCCTCGGAAAAATCTCCAATAGGCTTTTGTGCCACGCGGTCCACGGCGGTCTCGCGCAGACTCGCCACCATCACCAGGTGGTTGCGGGTGAGCAGGCGCACGGCGGTGAGCAGTTCGCTACTGTCTTCGTCGCGCAGGTTGGTAATCAGGATCACCAGTGCACGGCGCTTATGGGTGACCAGTAATTGTTGGGCGGCGCCGCTGTAGTCCACGCTGCCGGTGCCGGAGTGCAGATCGTAGACATTGTTCAGCAACAGGTTGATCGCACTCTCACCCTTCACCGGCGGCAGCTGCCCGCCGGAGCTGTCCTGTGCGGCGGCGAAGGCCTGCAGGCCGACCGCATCCCCCTGCTTGATCGCCACATAGGCGGATAGCAGCAGGCCGTTAAGGGCGTGATCAAAATGGCTCAGCTCGCCGTCTTTGGCACGCATGCGCCGACCGCAGTCGAGCATGTAAATAATTTCCTGATCGCGCTCGTCCTGGTATTCGCGGCTGATGAGTTTGCGCAGTCGTGAACTGGCGCGCCAATCTACCTGGCGCTGGCTATCTCCCTGGCGGTATTCGCGCAATTGGCGGAAGTCCATACCCTCGCCGCGGCGCTGCTGTTGGTGCAGGCCGAGATGGCGCAGGGTCTGCTCGGTGGAGAGCGCCTGCAGGGAGGAGATACCGAGAAAGTTGGGGTAGACCTTCACGGTTTGCTCACTGCCGAGCCATACACGGGTCTGCCACAGACCCCAGGGAGAGTCGGCGAGGACTTCGATTCGGCCGAATTCGGCACTGCCACGGCGGTGCGGCACCAGGGTGTACTCAATGGCAACTTCCTGATCTGGCTCCAGCAGCGCCTGGCGCGGTAACCCGCTGCTGCCCAGTTGTTGCGGCACACTGTCGCACACGGATAGCGAGAGGCTGCGCTGGCCGCGGTTGTGCAGTTTCAATCGCGCACTGTTACGCACGCCCAGGGCCAAATTACCGGGCAGTTTGCGTTCGCCCCCCAGGCCCAGAACCCTGCGCCCGGTGAGGAAATCCAGCAGGGCCGCGCCGATTAACAGCGCGCCAGCGGTCCACCAGAGAGTCTGCAGCAGCTGTGCAGATTGAGGCAGCCAGATACGTGCAGCACTCACCGCCAGAGCGGCCAGGCACCAGTAACCGAGTAGTTTCACCAGGCGGCGGCTGGGGCCTGCTCGCCCGAGACTGGACTTTGTGCTCGGAACTTCAGTGGCGACGGCGCTTTGTGTCACAGTCGCGGCGCCTCGACGCTATCGATAATCATGGCCAGGGCGCTGTCGGTGGTCTCGCCGTCGATTTCCATATCCGGGGACAGGCTGACGCGGTGGCGCATAACCGGGATCGCCATGGCTTTGATGTCGTCTGGCAGAACAAACTCGCGCCCCTGCAGCAGGGCGCTGGCGCGCGCTGCCTGCAACAGGCCGATACTGGCGCGGGGACCCGCCGGGCTGCGCAGCTGGTTGGCTTCACGGGTGGCGCGCACCAGGCGCACGGCGTAGTCCAATACCTGCTGGTCCAGGGCTACCTGGGGCACCAGGGCCTGCAGTTGCTGCAACTGCTCCACGGTTATCTCACCGGCAGCCTTCTCCCGCAGGTGTTTCTCTATGCGGCCGCTGCTGGCAGCGGCGGCCAGTTGCAATTCGGCTTCCAGGCTGGGGTAGTCGATCAGAACCTTAAGTAGGAAGCGATCCAGCTCTGCCTCTGGCAGAGGGTAGGTGCCCTCTTGCTCGATGGGGTTCTGAGTGGCCAGCACCATAAAGGGGCTGGGTACGGCAAAGGCCTTGCCGTCGATAGTGACTTGCTTCTCCTGCATCACCTCGAGCAGGGCCGCCTGGGTCTTGGCCGGGGCGCGGTTGATTTCATCTGCCAGCAGTAGATTGGTAAACACCGGTCCACGGCGCACTTCGAAGCGGCTCTCGCCCATGTTGTACATGGCGTGGCCGGTAACATCCGCCGGCATCAGGTCCGGGGTGAATTGGATGCGGCGAAAGTGGCCGCCAAAACAGCTGGCCAGGGTGCGCACCAACAGGGTCTTGCCGAGTCCGGGGACGCCTTCCAGCAAGACATGGCCGGAGGCCAGCAGAGCCACCAGCACCTGCTCGACGACCTGCTCCTGACCGATCAACAGGCGGTTGATATTGTTGCGCAGTAGCTGTAGTTGGGCGGCCGCGGCCTGCCAGTCTGGCGTTTCGCTGTGGGTTTGGGGTTCTGGATTCAGGGTAGTATCGCTCATAGGACTGCCTCAATTCGCTGCAGGGTGCGCATTTGTTCGGTAAAGGATTCTTCGCTGGTCGCCGGTTTGCCCCACAGGCTGGCGATGATGTTGTGTTCGCTGAGATTGGTTGTGGCGCTGAGTCTTTTGCTCAGAGTCTGGCGCGCAGACGAGCTGGTGTCCGTCGCTCCCAGGCGGCGCAACAGCTCCTCACGCTGCCCGCGGAGTAGCCGCTGGCACTGATCGTCTCGCCAGTAGTAGTGGCCGCAGGCGGAGATATGCTCTAACAGGGAGCGCCGCGCTATCTCCGGCGATGGCTGTAATGGACCGAAGCGGCGCGCACGCAAAATCAACCAGCCCAGCAGGGCGAGCAGACCGGAGATAAAAAATTCGGCAGCGTACTGGCGTGCGAGCAATCCCAGCGAGTCGAAGCGTGGCCTGGTGAGGAAAACAAAATCACCGCTTCCGGCCAGCAACTGTAAAAAGTAGGCGTGATCGAAATGCCCGATTCGGTGCGACTGCCACATGGTGCTGTCTGTCATCAGGGTGATAACGCCTTCCCCCTGGGCAAACTGCATAAAGGGCACGCCCTCGTCGTCGCGCCAGACTTTGGCAAAAAATACCGGTGCGCCCTCGACAGTGTTGTCTTCGATGCCGGGATGGTAGAGCAGGTGGCTGGCGTCGAAGTGTAATTGAGCCTCGTTCCCGCCAGCGGTGGGCAGGGTGACCAGATCTTCGGGGTCCACGTCGGGATTGCGAGGCTTTTCCTTTTCAGACTCCGCCTGCTCTTCTTCCTGGCCCTCTTCAATGCGGCGGTTGTATTCGCGCAGGGCCTCTCCCGGGCTCTGTTCGGGTTTCAGCTCTGCATCCTCTCCCAGCAGAGGTTGCAGTGGATGCTCAAAATAGTAGTCCCCATGCCCTTCCAGCATGGAGACGCCGAGGGCTTCCAGCAGCCAGTCGCGCTCTTCGCTGCGCCCCTCCTCGAAATCAAAGCCTTCGGTGCGCGCGACGACGATAGCATGGCCACCGTCTCGCACCCACTGCAGCAGTTCCTCGACCCGCTGGGGGTTATAGACTTGGCTGGAACTGGCGATAAACAGAGTGGCGTCCGCCAGCAGGGTATTCAGCACGGAGATATTTTCCGCCTGCTGCGGTTCCAGCCCTACTCCGGCGAGATACTGCTCGGCTGCCAGGAAGGGATTGCGCCGCGCTTCCGACCCCCAGCCGCGATCCTTTTCTTCTGTATAGCGTTCAAAAAAAGTGAGGAACAGCCATACCAGGCCGGCACACAGCAGTACGGCGATTCCGATCAACAGGCGTTTAGTGGTCATTGCCAAATACCTCTTGCCACTGCTGGCACAACTCGCTTACCTGTGGGTCTGCGGGGGGGCGGTGGGCATAGGCCAGCTGCTGCCAGCTGCCAGTGAGTTGCTGTACAAACTGGCTCAGCGGAGCGCTTACCGGGCGCGATGTATCGTCTGCGGTCCTTTGACGCCGGCTTACCAATTGGGCGCATTCACTCTCGGTGAGATGATCGCCAAAGTGGAAGTGGAAGTCCTCAATCAGGTGAGACAGGGTGGCGCGGTACAAAAGGCCGAGGCCGGCGCGCTTTTCCCCGGCCTGCCACAGGCGCAGCACCTCTGCGCACACGTCGTCGGGCAGACTCGACTGACGTACATCTAGGCCAAACAGGGTCTCTGGCACCTCCACTTTCTTCTTGGGGGTGTGTTGCCAGCGCAGGCTGCTGAGAATGGCTTCACGGTGGCGCCAGCCCAGGTAAATCAAGCCCGCGATTACAGCAATCCACAGCAATAGTTCGATGGGCTTGGCGATCAGCGCCCCCCAATTGATCTCTGAGGAATCGTCGCTCTCGGGAGGGTTTTCCATGAGCCACTTGAACAGCCACTCGAACAGCTCGATAAGCCACTCGGGTATTTTTTCCTGCTCTTCCTCGCCGAGGTCTTTAAGGCGCCAGCCACTCACCTGCTCAATATTGTGGAAGTCCTCGCCGGCGAGCACTTCGTCGATACGCTGTTGCGCCTGTTGGGGGCTTTCCAGGGATTCCGCCTGTGCCTGTGGCGCCGGTGTCAGAGTCGTGCAGGCGAGCGCGCACAACAGTAATACCGAGGCCAAGGGAGAAGATCGGCCGGCAGCGGATTTGCTTGCCTGCAGGCTGCGTTGGTGGCGCTCGGCCAAGTCGCGGAACTGGATTTCGATATCCCAGCCCTCCAATTCAATACGCCGGCCGATATACAGGCAGAAGCCACTGACGATATAAAACGGCGCCACTGCGGCCATGATCAGTACGCAGAGAACGTTGGATACCCACTCCAGCACCAGGGTTTCACCGCGAATCAGCGGAGCCCAGTCGATGTTTGCCGCAACCTGCTCGGGAATAAAAAGGTAAATCAGGATAAAGGCGGCAATCAGGAGGAAGCCCTCCAGGTGGATACCGGTTAGGGTCAGCCAGGTGGCTGCTCCAGAGTGTTTGCGGTGCAGCACGCTGAGACGCGCACTGCGGGCACTGCCTTTTGATTGCTCCAGCACGGTCACGGGCATATCGAAGGAGCGGGTCGGACTCAGACGGCGAATGGTGATCCAGGCGAGCCAGTCGGTGCGGTTGTGTTTGAAAAATTCCTTCAGGGCCGCCAGTGCGGAGACCGGTGTGCCGAATAGGGCGCGGCTGATCATAAACAGCGGCAGGCGGTCGAACACGGGTTTTAACCACCAGATTGCGAACATCGACCACCCGGGGTGGCCGGGAAAAGCCCAGGCCAGGGCGCCCAGTAGTAGTGCCGCCGGAAGCAGCCAAACCAGAAACATCGACAGCCAGTGCTTGCGTGCCAGGGCGATACCCAGGTCGATGGATTCCCAGGGCGATCGCAGGCGTGCGCGCACCGCCAGGTTTTTAACTTGCATGGCGGGACTCCCCGCGCCCGGCCAGGGCGAAATAGGCGAATACCAGCAGCCATAGAAGAGCACCGAAGCCGAGTTTGATCGCTATGGGTGTGGCAGCGCTGGAGGACCAGAAGGCTTCGAGGAAGGCGGCGATCACCAGCATCAGGAAAGTGCCGTACATAATTTTCATGGCTTCGACACTGGCCAGGCGCAAAGCCACCGAGCGCCGATGCTGTCCCGGATCGGCCAGGGAGCGGCCCAGTAGTAGCCCGGCGGCACCGGCCAGCACGATGGCGGTCAGTTCAAAAGCGCCGTGGCCGATGACAAAGGGGTAAAACGTAGAGACAAATCCCACCCGAGTGATGTGCCCAAACACAGCGCCCAGATAGAGACCATTGAAAACCAGGAAAAAAATTGAGCCGAGGCCAAACAGTATGCCGCCGGCAAAAGTGCGGAAGGCGATACCGATATTGTTCTTGATATAGAAGCCGAACATGGCCAGATCGGTGTCCGAGCCGCGCTCGCGTCCCAATACCCGGTTGCCGGGGTCGTACATGGATTCCAGCGAGAGCACGTCTCCCGGCGACATCATCGCGTAAATCAGGGCGTCGTTGTTATAGGTGCCAATGCCCATCACCAGGGCCGGCAGTAAAAACAGTGCAGTAGCCAGGGCCACCACGCGACCGTTGGCGCGCACTGCCTGGGGGAATCCGGCCAGCAGGTAGTGCAGCCACCCCTTGCGGCGCAAGGTCTGCTGGCGGTAAACCCGGTGGTGGGCAGCGGTAACCAGCTGGTTGAGATGGTCGATCAAACGGTTGGTGTACTGGCGTTCCTTAGCTACCGCCAATTGCTGACACAATTCCCGGTAGGCGGCGGGTAAGTCCAATGCGGCCACTTCGGCGCTGTGGTGGTCATTTTTCAACCAGGCTTCCAGCTGCGCCCAACTATCGCGGTGGCGATTTTCGAAATCTCTCTGTCTCATGAATTCCTAGCCCCTGCCACCCAGCAACCAACTGCCCACTGAGCGCAGGTACTCCAGCGCGGCACTGTCTCTTTTGGCGGTGATAGATTCGAGCAAGTTGGCGAGCTCCTGTTGGCGCGCCTCGCTCAAATCCTCGTGGCGTTCCAGTAGGCTGATCAGCGCAAGCTGGTCTTGCTGTTTGAAGTCGCGCGGCGGTGGAAGCGGTGTTGCATCCGGCAGTGCCATGGGCACCTTTTCCGTATCGCGATAGACCACCAGGGTGCCCGCGGCCAGGTCGCCCAAGCGCTGGAAGTTGCGCCCCAGTGTCATGGCAATTATGCCGGTGGCGTAAGCGAAAGGTAGGAAATCGGCGAAGCGCAAAAGGTTGCGCACGATGGAGGCGCCCCAGGAGATAGGGGTGAGGTTATCGTTCACCACCATCAGGCCAAAGGCCTTTTTGCCCGGTGTTTGGCCGCCGCGCAGCACCTCGAAAAACACCGGGTAAAACCACTCCAGTAGGAAGGAGCAGACTAGCCAGATTCCCATACCGGCAGTTTTGGCAAAGGCCAAGCCTATACCGAGAGCGGCCAGTATCAGCGTGCGATAGAACACATCCACGGCAAAGGCGAGGATGCGCGGCACAGGCCCGGCGGCCCGTGCGCGCAGATCGATACCCTCTGGGGTTTCGACGTTATAGGTGGTATCCAGCAAGCCACCGCTCCTGTTGAGTATTCAATAAATCAAGCTTTGCTAGTGCCGCCGAACACCTGGCGATAAGCGATACCGTAGGCCACACACATCAATGGCAGAGCAAAAATCAAGCCGATTAAGAAGGCAAAGCTTCCTACCAGGTAAATAGCGACGAGTAGAATTAAGAAACCGAAGAAGGCGAACCAATTGTGGGTAATTGCCTTGCGCGAGGCCTCCATAGCCTGCCAAGCCCCCATATTTTGATCGACAACTAGTGGCAAAGCCAGAATATAGGCAACCATCAGGTAAACGCCTGGAATGATAAAGAGGGCGTAGCCTATAGAAATCAGTATGTAGGTCAGAATAGAAACGAGTCCTAGGGGGATGATTTTATCGAAGTAGGCAAAAACTTCGGTCCCGGATGCTTTTTCTCCTCGCGCAATTTTAATGCCCGTCATGGCCATACCTGCCATTAGAGGAGCACAGAGCGCCACTAATACAATAGGACCTATAAAAGTCAAAAGTAGGAATGATCCAATATCAAAGGTGCCTAATAGTGAGAGGCCGAAGAGCGAGAACAATATAAACGCTAATGCAAAAACACCTACAAAGTAGAGTATCAGGCCAATCCAGATGGTACCGAGGTTGCTAAGGGAGAGTTTCCAGCCCTCACTGATGGCATCGCCAATCGAAAAAGAATAATCTCCGGCAAGCCCCTTTTCTACAGAACCAAAGTCACTACTCTCTTCCCTGCCGGCCAATTCTGCCTGGGGAGCCTGATAAATATCACTCATCCTGTCTGATGTCCTTATTAAAAGTTAACTGGTTGGATGTGCAGAGTCTTGGGGGGCGAATATCTCATAGGCACGATTTAGGAACAATGCCACGCCAGTACAGGGACAAATTAGGTGATGGATCTTTCTCAGCATAAAATTCCCTCTAGACGTAATAAGGAGAGGTAATAATGAAGAAAACCCTTTGGGCGGGGATTGTGGTACTGGCGTTAATCGTTGCTGGATATGTGGCTTTGCCTTTTTATGCGATGGAGCAGTTGCAGCGTGCCGCACAAATGGCGGGTGCCCAGGAGCCAGAAAAAAGGCGTGAAAGTATCGATACTCTGGAACGCTATGTGGATTTTCCGGTATTACGTGACAATTTAAGGGTGCGATTACAGGAAGAGCTGCGCTCCTCAATTGGTAATTCGATCCCTCAGGAATTCGATGAACTGCTGACCGCTGGTGCGAATTTTGTTATGGGGCCGTTGATGCAACAATTTGTCACCCCGGAAGGGATAGCAGCCTTGCTGCGGGGCGGCGAGGACCTGGAGGGGATGGAGCAAAGACTGTTTGGTCAGTATGCCGCCCCCGATGCAGATCTCTATCCACAAGCCCAACAGGAATCTGAAAAAAAGCCTGAGAGCAGTTGGAGACGTCTCAAGTGGCGTTTTACTGATATTAACCACCTGAGCGCGGATTATGGCGAGGCTGACCGAGCGGAGCTGCGGCTGACTATGCAGCGCAACGGCTTGCACTGGCAGTTGGTGGATATCGAGTTGCTCAATGGCACCGAGGCAGAGGACTGAATATGGAAATGGATAACTCAGTAAATGTATTTGGTGATCCTCTTATTCCCTGCAGCTTGGAGCCGATGACCGGTTTTTTCCGCGATGGCTGCTGCAACACCTGCAAGGAGGATCAGGGCTCACACACAGTTTGTGTGGAGGTGACTGAAGAGTTTCTAGGTTTTTCCCGCAGCCGTGGTAACGACTTGAGTACGCCGATCGAGGAGTACGGTTTTCCGGGGCTAGTATCAGGAGACCGCTGGTGTTTGTGCGCCGCCCGCTGGTTGGAGGCCCAGCAGCAGGATAGGGCTCCGCGAGTTTTTTTACAGCGTACCCATGTGAAAGCTCTGGAGATAGTACCTCTACAGTTATTGCGACAATACGCTGCAGATTTGAATTAATTAGTGCGAAAGAAAAATTGGCACAGCGGGCAAGCTGTAAAGATTTGCCCCGCTGTGCCAATGTCAATTATCTAAAATTCCGATCAGGATGGCAGGAAGTCGATAGAGTAATTGCGGGTTGTGGCTTTTACATCCGCAGCACCAAAGTTAATCATGCGGATTCTCGCCAACAGCTTGCGCTCCAGGGCTGGGTTGTTCAGCTCACTCTCAATTAATTTGATAGACGAAATAGTGCCATTAGCTTCAATGACCAGCTTCACAGTAATTTTACCCTGCAGGGTGGGATCACGACGCAAGGCGCGGTTGTAGATCGCATTGATCGCCGACTTGTTAGCCTCCATTATGCCGCGAATGGCATTATCGGTACGCGCCAACTTCTCACCTCTGACTCTCCTCGCCGCCTGTTTGGCGGAGCCCTTCGCCTGGGCCTGCTCAACTTGGGTGGTTTGTCGGCCCGCCAGTGATACGCCTCCTGTGTCAGTGCTGATACTCCCGGCCCTGACTCCGCCACTCGAAGTTTTGGATTTATCGCTGATCATATTGCGTTGTGTTTGTGCGGCAGTGGCGCTGCCGGTACTGAGCTGACCGCGGGTAACTTCACCCGTATCAAAACTCTCACGCATATCCAATAGATCGTCGGCCAGGGCATTGATGCCGCTGCTTGCCGCTTTTTCCCGCGCTTTTTGTATAGTGGCAACAGGGGGTGCCTCTACTTTGCTGGGCTCGGGTTTGGGAGCAGGTTTCGGCTTTTCCTTCTCGACTTTATTAGGTTCTGGTTTTTCTTTGGTTTTCTCTGCCTCGGTTTTTTTTTCCTCAGGCCTCGGTTTGGCCTTGGGTTTGGGCTTCGGCTTGGGGAGCTCCTTTTTCTCCAGGATAACCTTGGCCAGTTGTGGTGGCACTCGCTCTGCTTGTTCCCGGGTCAGCTCCGGCACTGGAGCAAAGGTAATGATGGAACCACAAACGGCGAAGACAATAAGCCCTGTACGCAGGAACTTTATAAAGCGCTGGTCTTCCTGGTTGGAAGCAGACCAGGGCAACAGGGTTTCCTGTAGTTGCCAGGGGGCATAGCGGCTGGTTGCAGTGCTCATATCAGCTTTCCACCCCCGCGGGATCTATTGGTGCTGTCTGCTCCACAGCAAAAGAGATATCGCGGTAATCTGCCTGGGCGCAGGTCTGCATAATCTGTTTGAGCAACTCATAGGGAACCTGCTCGTCGCCCATAATGGTAACCGAGCGTCCCCTTTGCTTTTGCTCGTTGCTGAGCTCACCGGCGCGTTCGGCGCGGTACTCCAGTTCCTTCAAGAGGGGCTCGATATTTTCCTTACCAGCGTCAATATCGTTAATGCTGACGATCATGCGATCACCAACGAATAGTTGCTGGTTATTCACCCTCACGACGGTAGTAACTTCCGGCTTTTGCTGAGAAGTAGACTTGGGTAGCTTGATGGTTTTGTCTGTTTGTAAAACCTGTACATCGCTAGTGGAGTTCACCAATAGGAAAAATACCAGAATGGTGAAAATGTCCATTAGAGAAACCAGATTGAGCTTCGATTGCTGTCGTTTCTGTCGCTGACGCCGCTCCTGTAATTTGGCGGCTGCGTTAAGCATCATTTTATTTCCCCACTACGGTTGTTTGCTGGGGGGCATCGCCCAGGGAAATTTGTGGGAACAACTCGGCATCGACGACTGATGCGGCAACTACTGCTCGATAACTGCGTGCGGTATCCATTGCTGCCACCAGGGTTTTATAGGGTGTACCTTTTTCCGAGAGAATAACCAAGTCGTCTTTCTCGATGGATTTTTCCCTTAAGCTACGCTTTATCTGCTGCAATATCAGGGAAACCGTTTCCATATCTGGCTCACCATCGGTATTCTCCACTCGCCTGACTAGTTGCCCGGCCGGGTAATTGATATCAACATGTGCGGTGCGTAATACCAGTTCCAACTGCCGATTTTCCTGTTCAGTTGCACTAATGCTTCCATCACTGATACCAGGAAGATTGAGTTTTAAAACTGAGATATGGGAAAACACCATATTGAGCAGCAGTACAGGAACCAGGATAGTCATCAGGCTCATAAAAGAGGTGATGTCCAGCTCTGCTTCCTCGTGTCCACGGCGACGAATATTTAATTTCAACATGGCGAGAGCCCTCAGGCATTCACTGCGCGCTGCTGTTCCGTTTTTTGTGGGCGGCCCATAGTCAACAGGTTTAGGAACTTGACTCCGGCCATCTGCAGGCTATCTACAATCTCATTGGTCTTGTTTTGTAGCATGGAATTAAATAGCAGAAGGGGAATCGCAGAGATAAGCCCGAAAGCGGTGGTATTCATTGCTACTGAGATACTGGTAGACAACATAGTAGCTTTTTCCGCAGGGTCGGCAGCAGCTACAGCGGTGAACGCTGCGATAAGGCCCATAATGGTGCCTAACAAACCGAGTAGGGTAGCAATATTGGCCAGGGTAGCCAGGTAGTTGGTGCGCTTTTCCAAGCGCGGTACCGCTTCGAGGATGCCCTCTTCGATTGCCAATGCAATATTTTCCTCGCGCTTGGCGAATTGCAGGGTATTAATACCGGCGGCGGCAATGCGACCCATCGCAGCATCGTTGTCCCGGGCCAGTTGTAATACATTTTGATAACTGCGTTTTTGCAGTAGCGGTAATACCTGCAGATAAGCGCGGCGATTGGCGCTCTTAGCGCGGGAAAGAAAAATCCAGCGTTCCACTACCATAGCGAGGCCGATAACCAGCACCAGGGCAATAGGGTACATAAAAGGGCCGCCATTCTGGAAAAAGCGCAATAACGCCTGAGTAAATTCCATGATAAGTGTCTCCACAGAAGTAAGTGTTTAATTAGCGATATTTTTTTGCCAAACGGCCATTCCATGGACATTGGGCATGATGATGAATATTGTGGAGCCAGATGAGGGCTCTACAATAAATTCCTGATAAGTGAAATACCTGCGGTGGCTTATCCCTGCTCCACTGGAGTGCTGAATTTCAGCAAAAAAGCACGATTACATTAGTTTGTGGTGCTTGATGAGTATCATTATTTTTTCTATTCATTTTTTTCTTCAACAACCGGCTTGGCACTAAGCAGTTGAATTTCCCGTTTGAGTTCTGAGAGCTCCTGGTGCTTGAAAACGGTATTAAAATTTTGGGCTAGAGAACTATCAAGGCGCTGCAGGCTGTCGGCTTGCTTCCAAGGAATGATATACAGCACCTTGGGCTGTTCCTGACTGCCAATTACCGTGGATTCCAGTGTGGTAATTTCTTCTGCACGGGCGGTGAAGCCGGTGCATATTACGGACATTAGAATAATTAATTTATCTCGCATCAGAGTCTACGCTCCAGTTCCAATATCCAAGCGCCGAGTAATTTGTCTTCTTGTTCACGACTGCTCTGGGCCAAACGGTATTGCTGTAATGCCTCTTCCGGCCTGTTTAGATAGAGGTCATAGAGAATACCCAGGTTGCGGTGCGCATCGCTAAAGTCGGGCCAAAGGTTTAGCGCCTGCAGGTAGCACTGTTCGGCCTCTTCGAAACGGCCTGCGTCGCGTAGTAGGGCAGCCAACTGATTCCAGGCAAATACATTACTGTCATTGGCCTCAATTGCCTTGCGAAAGCTATTTTCCGCATTCTCAGCCTGTTCACTTTTTTGCTGTACTATCCCGAGGTTTAGCCAGGGGCCAGAGAGTTCTGGCCAGCGTTCAATGACCTGCTGTAGCTGCTGCACTGCGGTTGAGCTATCTCCGTTGTTAAAGCTCTCGTGTGCCTGGGCCATAGCGACGCTGGCCTCTTTGGGAACCCGCTTGGCATTCGCCAAATAAGGATTTTCCGTAACTTCATTTTCAATTGAGGCGTCCTTCGGCTGAGCATTTTTACCCAACGGAAGGCTGCCACAGGCGCTGAGGGTCGCCAGAATCAGTAGTGCTGCTGTGAAGCGAAAGATACCACTGGGGCAATTGCGCAAATCAATGCAGTGCATGGCTCCACTCCAGGGTTGCTTCCGGTTTTTTGTAGCGTGCGGGTAACAGTTCGCCGAGGGAGGCAAAACTACGTTTGACCCAGTCGTCGTAAATTCCATCACTGGTGCGCTGAATATTGGCCTGATGCAGCTCTATCGCCTTCTCCTCGAAAGGGAAGGCTTGCTCTTCGAGTAGGATTTCGTACTGCTCTAACTCAAGGTCATTCAGGTTTTTGGGGCGCTGAGATTCCATCAGGTCATGGCTGAGCTGTCGATAAACTTCAGCTAAACGGAAATTGGCCTGGGTGGTGAATTCCGCAATTTCCAGCTCGAGAACCTTGCGATAATCGGCCACGGTGGTTTTCATCGCGCGCCTTTTATTGGCGAGACTGGTTTTTAGCGGCAGGTGCAATTTTAATGAAGCGAATTTTTCATAGCTCTGCTCTGCCAATGCGCTTTGGGAATAGGCGGACAGGTAGCGGCCCCGAGGGGATTTTTCTGAATTTTTTGCTAATTGCTGTAGCCAATAATTCTGTTTATTAGGTTGATTGGTTTGCGCGTACAGTTGCACTAACTGATATTGCGCTTCCAGACGTTGTTCAGCGGGCTTTGGCCAGAGCTTGTTGTAGTTACGGTAACTCTCAATGGCACCTTGATACTCACCTGCTTTTTGCAAGCTTTCCGCCGCGAGGAATAAGGATTGGCGACGTACTTCTCGGTCGGGATCATTTTGTGCAAGTTGCAGTAATTCGCCGGCTGCAGCGGCAGGCATTTTCAAGGCTTCAAAAATAACTACTGCCTTGGCGGCGAGGGTAGGTGCCAGCTGATGTGCAGGATAGAAACTCCGGAAGTCTGCAAGTTCAGCACTGGCACGCTGCCACTGCTGTAATTCCATCAGGTAATTGATCGCGTCATACTGGGCGGTGGCTGCAATTTCGCTGCGTCCACTCTCCCTGATTCGCAGCAGGTGGTGCAACGCCTCCTCACTGGGAATCTCTCTGCCATCCTCGGTGAGTGCTGGTTGCGCAAGTGCCAACTCTGCCTGCCTATAGATGGAAAGTTGAAGTTGCTTGCGTGTGTCCTCGCGCAAATGGCTGTCCTTAGGCTGTATATTCAGCGCACGGGTATAGGCTTCTTCCGCAGCCATATAATCTTTCAATGAAAAGTGACTGTGAGCCAGGATCATCGCGATATTTAATTGCTGAGCCTTATTCGCTGGTGGCTGCCACTGATCTGCAGCTTGTGCAGCGGCAATAGCCTCGGCAAAACGTGACTGTTGTAGCAGCTTATCTGCGGCAGATAGTTGTACTGGTAAGGCTCTTTTATCCTGTGGCCAGCTCTGGGTAAATTTAAGGCTGGCCTCAATGTTGCGATCCAGCCACAGGATTTTTTGCTCGGCATCCTGGTCCGGTGTTTCTTTATGCACTTGTGCAGAGCTAAGAATGGCTGCATAACCAGCCTCCGCACCATGCTTCTTGTCTTGGTATTCCCAGGCTACCTGGCTGTATGCGCGCCAGGCTCCAGCGTAGTCGCCAGCCTGCTCGAGACATTCGGCCATCAGGAAGACCATTGGTGGAGTGCGGGGGTCCTGTGGAAACGTCTGTGAAAACTGCCGGTAGAGTTCCGCTGCCGCTAGGTAAGCTTTGCGAGACTGAGCTTTGAGCTGCTGTTTTTGTTTACTTTTATTAGCCGGTGCCTTGCTTGCTAGCTGAGCAAGTTCCTGCGCGCGCGCGTGGTCAAATTGGGCTAACTCTTCAAGCCAGGGGCGCAGTGATTGTGCCAGGGCTTCGCGCTGACTTGCCTCTGCCTGCTGCCAATACTCACTGCGAATACCATAGCGCTGTACAAATTCCCGCTTGGTTGGAAGCACCTCATCGTGTAAGCCGCCATTTTGCAGTGTTTCAATAGCTTGCAAATGTAATGATGGCGCATCAGTGCTATTGGGGTAGTGCTTAACAAAAGCCAGATAGGTATCCGCGCTGTTGCGGAATAACTCTTTCTCTCGATACCAATTGCCCAGAGCGCTGTACAGCAGGTGCTGATAACCTCGTGGTTTGCCATCGGGATTAAAGGACTCGATAGCTTCGGCACCGCCCAGGTAACTAAAATTCAGGGCCAGGCCACGAAGGCTATCCTCGCGCAGGCGCTTCTGGCCCAGAGGTAATTCTGCTTCGCTGGCACGCTGCTGCAGAATATCCAGAGACTCGAGAAATATCTCCGTGGAACGGCGGTAATCGCTGGATTTAAACTCTGACCAGGCGAGCATATAGCGGGCATTATCGGAAAATGGGCTTTCGCCCTTCTCCAGCAATGCGTGGAAGTCCCGTGCCGCTGCCGAATACTCCTTGCGATTGAAAGCTGCTTCGCCTCGGCGGAATAAAACCTCCCCCATAAACGGTGACTCAGGTGCGCCCTGGGCGATGCGCTCCAGTGCTTGCAGTGCGCCTGGCATTTCGCCATCCATAGCACGAGCTCGCGCCAGACGATAGAGAATATAGTCGTCTCGGGGGCTCTCTTTGGCGAGTGTCTGGTAGTGCTGCACCGCACTGGCAAAACCGACTGAAACTTCCGGGTTATCCGCCTGATGTTGCTCTAGTCGCTCCATTTCCAGATCGGCCAGGCGCAAACGAATCTGTGCGCGAATCTGCGGGTCTGGCTGGCTGGCCAGTGCCCGTTGATAGCTCTGCACCAGAGTGGCGAGATCAACCGGTATCAACTCAGGAGGCGCTGATACAGGTTCTTCAATGGAGGCAGCCGTGGCCGTGGGCAGATCTGCAAGTGTCAGTGCGGATTGATTACTGCAGGCGGTACTGATACAGCAGATAGCGGCAGTGAGCAGGCGCGGGGAAAAGCTTCTGGAACCAAACCTATTCACTCTGCCCCCCTTCATTATCTGGCAATAGAGCTTCTGCGGTCTTTTCCCCCGTTATTTTCTCTACTGTGGCATTGTCTTTTTCGTGAGTATTTTCGCCATCTTGCGTTTCCACCTGGGTATTTTTTTCAGGGTTCTCCGGCGGGGGCTGGCTGGCGGCCTCTAGCATGGAGGCATCCTGTAAGCGCGCTATAGCGAGGCGGGTATGGGCCTGGTAACCGTGAATCCGCGATTGCTCTCGCCCCAGCTCAGCAATAATATCCCGGCGAAGGGCAGCCTCAACCTCTGAAGCCGTTTTGGCTATGGCTGTGCGTTGGCCGGATAATTGCGCCGCAGTGCTAGCCAGACGCTCTGTAAGCTGGGTCAATTGCGGTGCGCGCCCCACTTCTACGGTGGTTTTACCTAGCTGCTTCTCACCATTGCGCAAGCTGGCTTCGAGTAATTGCAGAGTTTTGCGCTGTTGCCACAAGCGGTGATGATACTGTTCGCTGGCTTGCCACAATAAAATGCCACGGGCTTTAGCCAGGGTCTCGCCCTGGTAGTCGGACCCTTTACCGTTACTGCGCAGTAGTTGATAGCGTTGCTCAGCGCCCTGTAGTATCTCCAGCATCTCGAATATCTCACTGTGATTTCCGCCCTCCCCGTTGCCGGTAGCTTCGAGCAGAGTCAGTGCGTCACGCTCCCCTTCTATTTGGGCCAGGGCATCGTTGAGATTGCGGTAGTGTTGCTTGGCGATTTGCAGTTGCTGGTCAAACTCAGCGCTCTGGTACTGCCTGATAATGCCGGAGCGCCTTTGGTGACGCTCTTCGATCAATGAATGCCATTGTGGAATTTTTTGCGACCAGTCATTGAGTACCCTATCCATCTGCTGCAGGTCGCGCAGCTCTGACAGGCGTAGCTGGAATTGATCACTCTGTAAAATGGGCAAGAGAAAATGCTGGTTATCCCGCAATAGGGGGGCGGCCTGAGCCAGTTGTAGCCAGCCGTAGCGTTGTGACTGGCTAAATTGACTGGCGTCCGCCAGCGGTTCTGAAGACAGTGCCCGCTGTAAGTGCTGCAGCTGCTGCAATGTGCTCTCGAAATATTTGGCTGCATCACTATAGGCGTTTAGGGCTTTATTGCGCTCAGTCTGCTTTTCATAGGCATAGGGCAGGGCGACCCTGGCCTCTCGTGCGGCGGGACTGTGTTGGTGTTCTGCCAATAAAAAACGCAGAGCATCTACACCCTTCTGGTATTGCTCGCTGTTGATCGAAGACCAGGCGAGCCCGAGCAGAGCTTTGGTTGCCCAGGGGGTGTGCAGGCGCACTTGGGAAAATTCAGTTTGGGCCTGGGTAAACTGCTCTGATAATGCCAGAGCGTAGCCAGCGCCGATATGCGCTTTGTCAGCGAGTATCAGGATATCCTCTGAGGGTTTATCCTGCTCATTTGCCAGTGTGCTTGCGAAGCGATATTCCTCGGCGGCGGCAACTAACTCCCCTCTTCGGGCCAAGGCTGCGCCTAGATTGATGTGTCCAAGTAGGCGCTCTGCCGGCGGCAGATTAGCTCTTTTAAGGAATTCCTGGGCTGTGGAGATTTCTTCACTGCGCAAGGCCAGGTTAAGGGGAAGGGTGGAGGAATCTATGGCTCCGGACTTTTCCAGATTTTTTGCCGCCAGGGAAAAGTCACCCTGCAAATAGTTCAGCTCTGCCAGCTTCAGCCAGGCTGCCTGGTGCAGTTTGGGATCTGTATTTTGGTTGCCGGTTTGAAGTTGTAACTCAAAAAGTTCGGCAGCGCGCCGATGCAGACCAAAACTGAGGCTGATTCCCCCTTCAATCAACGCGGCACTGTCGCGGTGAACTTTAATTGAATCACGTTGTTTGGCGACAAGCAGGGTGCTAAGGGCACCGAAGTTATTGCCCTGAAAGTACTCATATAAGGTTGCCCCGTAAGACATATCTTGAGCTTGTCGATACTTTTTGTCTTCGGATTGCGTCTTTTCCTGAGGCGCTATTTCTTCCGAGGTAACTTCGGTCTCGGTGCCATAAGCAGGCAAACTGGCACCTAGCAAAGCGACACTGAGGGATATTATGTGGGAGAGGGGCCGGTAGCTCATGGGTAATCAGGGCGTGGGCCATTGAATGAGTTCAAAGTCCGGCTGTTGCTTGCCGGTTTTATCTGAGATTCGTAACTCGATTACAACGGGCTCATCGGTCTTTTCCAGCTCTAAAGTAGCACCCCGCTTATACTCACGTCCTTGGGGCCCAAGGCCAGTAAAGAATGCGGAAATGGTGTAGTTACCAGACTTTAGGTTGCCTTTGTGCAGGGGTTGAATACCACCGCGAACAAGGGCATTGCGCTGATGTTCGGTATACAGGTGGCTAGCCGTGAGTTTATTGTCGATATGTAATTTGACTGCGTCCAGCTGGAAATAGTGGCCAATATCCACAGAAACATAAAAAGCCACTTGGCTTTGTGCCGGGTAGAGTAGGTCCTCTTCCAGGATTAACAAATCCCGGTTTAACTTAATGACATCGCGCTTTAGATTTTCCAGCTTTTCAGCGGAAAAAGACTCTTTCTGAGCTTGAGACGCTACGCTCAACACGAGGACGAGTGAGAAAATAAACAGCTGGAGAACGCGTCCCATGGAAGGCCTTTCGATTGTTTTTGGCTTTATTGTGTAATGGCGCAAATTATGTCAGGGGCGTAGCTATCTGGTGTGATCCCGTTGGCAATTTTTTTATGACGTTGGAACGTTTATTATGGATTTATCAGTCCCTGGCTGAAAAACAGACGTTTGTTACTGTCGATAACCACCGCTTCAAATTGGGGCAGGCGATCAATGAGTGCCAGTCCTTTTTCCTTACCCAGGACAAATACGCTGGTGGAAAGCGGGTCAGTATCAAAACCCCTTGGGCCGATAATGCTGACACTGATTAATTTATCGCTATCCCCAACTGTTGTATCGGCGGGCTTTCCGGTATTTGGATTAAAAATATGATGGACACGCTCTTGTTGTTCATCAATAAAAAAACGCTCGTAATCACCGGAAGTTGAAATGGCAGTGTCACTTAGGGGGATCACAGCGGCATTTTTGCTTTTCTCTCGTGGATGGCGAATGCCTACCAGCCAGGGTTCACCGTGTTTATCACCGAGCATACGTGCATCGCCACCGGCGCTGACACTGGCGCAACAGACTTCAGCCTGTTCGAGAATCTGAATGGCTTTATCCACAGCGTAACCCTTGGCAATGCCACCTAGGTCAATTTTTGTCTCCTTGTGACCAAATCGTAGGGTTTTTGACTTTTTATTTAGATGCAAGTGACGGTAATTCAGAGCTTTCAACAGAGAATCGGTAAGGGCCGTGTCAGCCCTTTTTTTATTGCGGAAATCATAATGCTTGCCGAGAGTAGCGTAGCTGATATCGAAGGCTCCATCGGTCAGGCGGCTAAACCAGATAGACTTATCCACCAGAGAAAGCAGCTCATCAGAAATATTGACCGCTGTTCTACCTGCTTCGCGATTGACTTGGGACAATTCACTCTCTGGTTTGTAGGGTGACAGTTGGTTATCCAGGCGATGGAATTCTGCCATCACCTTTTCAATCAGGTTTTCCGCTTCACTGGCATCTTCATGCCAAAGCTGCAGGCTGACTTCAGTCCCCATAATTGCACGCTCGGCATAATGCCACTCGGCCAGTGCCGGTGCTGCACAGAGAGCAGCACTGCCTATTAGGATGGATCGAATAAAACGCAGCATTTCGATTTCACATTATCTTATGGGGGCAAAAGCGGTCATGCTGTCTATGAGAGTGCCGTTTCCGAGTCCATGGTTGGGGAAGAGGCTGGCAAAGTTATCCTGTTCGCCATGTAGGGCCAGGTAGTTCAACACTACAGTTTCCACCAATAGATTGACGTTGTTGGCGGCGGGGCTTGAGGACGTTTCTACATCCCCGGAGGAACGCATATAACCCAGCTGTTGGTGTCTTGCCTGTTCGTCGGCACTGCCACCGAGTAATTGCGGGCGCCCCGCAGGGTTGTATACCAGGAAGAAAGAAGCAGCGGTTTGCTGATCGTCCCCGGTCCACACACCCTTGCCACGACCTTCGACAGAGTCGTCGATCATTCCGTTGGAGAAAACCGAACCATCGCTGAAGACATAAATCATCAGCGGCTGGTTGCGACGTGCAGCATACTCCAGGCAGGCGCCAATGCAGCGGCCGGCGCGAAGGTCGCGCATCTCACCGGTGGCGCGGTCGCCGGTATGGTAGTCGTAGCCGCCCATGGTGATAGTGCCGGCACCGGCATAGCCATTCACCACTAGTTTCATCGCTGAGGCGGTTTTGCGGAATTCCCCATCCCCGCTCAGTTCAGCGCTGGTAAAAATACCGGAGGGACCGACGATATCCGGGTCGGCCTCGGGGTTAAGATCGGCGGGATTACCGAAGCGGTCCGCTAAGTCGGCGCTTTTCATGTAACCGCAGCGCACCATGTCCTTGATAATCGCGTCGGCTCCCACGCGGGTGTTTACCTTCCCCAGCTTGGCATCAGAAATACGATACATGGATTCCATTACTGCCACCGTGTCTTCCTGGCTAAGCAGTCCCACCAAATCGCCCACATCAACGAGGCCGGTAACATCAGAAGGCCTGTCCACTTTGGTGGGGCGTACTTCTGGGTTGATCATTGCCGACGGAGCCATGGAATTTCCACCGGAATCACTGGAGCGAGAGCCGATCAGGGCCAATAGGGAACCATTGGCCCCGGCCTGATTGATACCGTACATGGGGTTGTGGGGGTTGTTGCCGGTATCGTTTTCCGAGCGCGCCGGGATCACCGCTCCATTGGTAGCAGTAGCGGTGCCGGAGCTCACTTTTTCCAAGATACCGCGCAATATGCCGCTGTCGCTATGGAAGGCGAGGCCCAGGTCGGTGTTGACAAAACCTGCACCCGCAGAGGGGATCATATCGCCCGGCAGGCCCTGTTTGTTGTAACCGGCCGTGCCGAGAAAATCCATTTGGCCACCTTGTTTGCCTACCAATACATTGGAGCCAGCGATATTGGCTCCACCGGCGAGGTCGAAACAGATAAAGGGGATTTTACCGGCGCCGAAAGCGCTTACATCACAAGGGCCACCGTTGCTCTTGCGCAGGCCTTCCAGATCGGAAGATAGAGCTGCATGGGCATTACGTGGATTGGCGAACATGCTAAATACAGAGCCACCTAATACTGTCGCCATGCCCGCACGAAAACCCTGGGCGAGAAAATCACGACGGGTTACCGGGCGATGGTGGTCCGGGTGATGTAGGGGCTGGTCCAGCTCAAAATGTTTTTTCTTGCTCATAGTCTTTGCGGATTTATATCCGATGGGCCGGTTAATTATTTTTTAAATTTTTATGAAGGCTGTTGAAAAAATTCTTCAACAGGTTCTTCTGGAGCTCGATTAGATTGCCCAGGCGTGGTGTTTAAAATCGCACCTGGGCAATAGTCCGTTCATAATCAGTGAATCAGGATCATCGCGCTGCCCATGGCGGCTGCGCATACTGCCTTGACCGTGGTCTCGGTCCGCCCTGCTTCACAACCATTACCACAAGCGGTCATGGTATTGATCAGATTGTTCAATTCTGCTTCCACGGTACTCAGATCTGGTGCATTCGACAGCTGCGAGTGGCTGCCGTCGTGCCAGTTCATTTCGTGGCCCAGTAGGCTTTCCATTAATGGATTAATCACCAGCGCCCGTTTGCTAGCGCTGTCGAAAGCCGTATTAGCGGAAGCATTAAAATCAAAGCCTGGGAAGTAACCACTGCGCTCATTGGAGTCTACCAAGGTGCTGCAGTACTTCACGGCAAGCTGGGTGATACCCATTTGTTGTGCAGCCAGGAATCCGGTGATATCACTGGATACAGGTAGCTGGCGCTTCACGGTTTCCCAGGTTTCCATCACATCCGGGTGGGCGCTGGAAATACCGGTGGCGCGTGACAGACTGGCATTGATCTGCTCGAAACGTCGTAGGCCGATACGTGGTTGGGCTTCCAGGTCCGCCGATTCCGGTGGGGCCGCAGGGGTGGGTTCCACTCGGGTAAAAGTGACATTGCCGATACGTTCGAAGGAGAGGAAAAACTCATCTTCCAGCGGGCCCTTATCGAGGGTAATGATGGTACCCAGCCTCGATAGCTGCTGGCCTTGCAGGGGCACGTAACTATCATCGATTTCGGTGGATAAGTTGGCCCAGGACTGACCCACTTCCGCCTCGCGACCATTAATACCGATACGCATGCCTTCGATAGCGATACCTTTCGGATCGACACTTTCGTCCAGGCTGATAAAGGTAGGTTCACTGAACAGGTAGGCGTAGTTGTCGAACTGCTGAACGGTAAACATTACATAGCTTTCGGCAATGCCGGTGTGCTCTTCAACTTTAAATAGCAGGAAGTATTTTTCTCCCACACCTACTTCATAGTTGGTGGCAATATCCTCGGCAGAGAGTGCGCGAGAGTGAATTGCCAGCATGCGGATAGAACCCTGCCAGCTATTTCCGTTGCTCACTTCACTACCAACCGCTAGGGCAAAGGTGTCATCCCAAGTGCTGAGTAGGCCCGCTTCGCTGGGGTCTATTTCTCCGGTATCGGCGCCGTTTACAAAGAGTTTACGGCCATTGATCGGGTCGTAGGTCGTGACCACATGTTGCAAGCTGGCTTGTACCAGTTGGTCGGCATCATCAGTCATTAGCGCTGGCATGCCGTCCGCATCAGTATTGTCACTGCGGTTCTGGAATGTGTAACTGTACTGCGCCTGGCCAAGGGTGAAGTTGCGAATATCGTCGCCGCCGGAATAGGTGATTAAACGCGCGGGACCTTCCTGGGTGACATTGGCCGGCGCGGCCCAAACCTCAATGGAGTATTCGCCGGTGGCTGTGAGGGTTTCGTATAACTTGCGACTCGTAGCCGTAGCGCCCTGGGCCTTACCCCCTTTCAGCTGTAAACCCCAGGACTCGATCCACTCCACATCGCCTGAAAGAGCTAAATCAATGGCTGGGTTTACCCCGGAGGTGTCATAGGCCGTGGTGCCGCTGCCGGTTTTGAATTCATACAGGGCGATCGCATTATTTTCTATGCGGCCTCCACTACTGGCGACGATGCCATCGGTGAGAAGCAGGGCTTTACTAAGAACCCAATCTGGATTGACCTCAGTAGTAGCAATACTGTCGGCAAAGGCCTGGATGGCAGCTGTCATCTCCGTTTCGTTATCTGAGCAATCATCCCAACAGTTGTGGAATTCACTACCCAGACGCACGGAGAAGCGTGAGTCCGCGGGGGTGTCCAGGTTCATTTTGCTTTTCGCCTCTTCGTAGGCGAGATCCAAATCGGAGCTGGCAAAATAAGGTTTTTGTGTGAGCGCGGCATCCTCACTGTGACAGTTGGCACAGTAGTTACGTAGTACCGGGTAAACGGTAGTACCGAAGTTACTACTGGAGACCGGGAAGCTCTTACTCGCACCCACATCGCGTTCAATAGGGGGAGTTAATGTGACGGTATTACTGAGGCCGCCGCTGGCTCGGGCCCACTCTTCAATATAATTGGTAATAATTTCAGCGCAGGCGTCGTCGCTGGAGAGCCAACAGTTGTGCCCACCACCTACTTTAGTGACCAGGCGAGATTCCTCTGGGAGGCTCAGATTTACTAATTCGCGACCAACATCGTAGGCTGCATTAATATCATCACCACGCACAAAATGGGGGCTCTGTGCGCCTTCTACGTGGCAGCTACCACAGCGATTTTGTTCGGCCAGGTTATCCCAGATATAGCGCTTGTACTGTTTGACATCCTCGGTTTCTGGTGCTGGCCCTGAATAGCTGGCACCATTATTGGATTGGTTGGTATTTGGCTGCTCTTCCGTATCCTGGCCACTGCCGCCACTACAAGCGGCAAGAAATGCGACTGTGCACAGGAAGGTGAATATCTGCAGGTTTTTAAAAGTTTTCATTGTTATTAATCCCCCGCGCAATAAACTGCAGTGTCGGCGTATACCTGCTTCAGTTTGTAACCGGAGCTGCTGAAGTTGTCCGTGATGGTTTCTATGCGTGCGCGATCACTGGCATCTTCGGGTTCACGTAAGCACACTTGGCGAAAAACTTTGGTGACTTGGCAGGTGGCGAAAGCACGACTATTAGCGAATTCTTCACCGAGAGACTTTGCCCCGTTACCGCTACCGGGCAGGGCGCTGCTCCACCCCAGGTGAAGGTTGGGCCCTTCACGCCAGTAGTTATCCCAGCGGTCGTCGGGTAGCTGATATCCATGGGGAAAATTTGCCGCATTAATATGGTTTTTGGCCTTCACGCGACTACCGGTTTCCGGGTCTGTATCTCCTGCGCCGTTGTAGTCGAGGGCTCCGTTATTACCTTCCGGATCATTGTCCGCATCGTAGACATAATCGTAATAAGCGAATGCTTGGGCCATAGGGTCCATGCCGCTATGACAGCTGACGCAGTTGTTCTGGAATACCCGGCTATCCCCACCTGGGCTGCGACTCACATCTTGGCGAATTCGATCCGGTGGCCGAGTGCTGTCTTGCACTTGTTCCATATCCCGGCACATGTGGTTGAGCAGAGTAAAACGGAACATAGCTCGGTTGGTGCCAGCACTAAAAAAGGCTTTTGCTGCGGCGCGACTGGTAATCACCCCAGCGGTGGCGCTGGCAGGGAGTCCATTGAGGGATGACTGACTCTGTTGGGTGAGATTTTCTTTCAGGGAATAACCACCAGCTTCCAGAGCTTCGTAGTGATCATTATTACTGGTGCTGTAGCCTGGCAACCCGGAAACATTCCCGGTATACAGAATATTTGCCGATAGCAATTGGCGAAAATCCATATCGTCCCGCACCATGCCGATAACGGTTGCACTGTAATCGTTCAATGGCGCAAACACATCCTGCTCTTCGTTAGTCCAGGGAGTGGCCAGATTTTTCAGGGTCACATTAAAGAAATCATCGTGTTGCATCGCTGTATAGGCAGCGCTGGCAGGATCGCCGTTGGCAATGTCCTCGGCCATATCCAGCAATACACTTTCAGAGGGAATGGTGCCGGTGATACGGCTGTGAATTTGCAGGGCCTGATCCTGTGGGGCAGCGAGAGCTGGAAGATTCCAAAGGCCGGCCCCAATTATTGCGCCTACCACTGTGAGCTGGATCTTATGCGCTCGGGACGAATTATTTTTCATTGGATTATTTTGTCGATGGGGTCAGTGGGGTATGTCAAGGCATACTAAAAGCGAATTTCGATAATGTCAGAATGACTTTTAATATTTGCGTCCCAGTTGGCAAACTTTTTGTGCGCAACTTGCGAGAATTACCCTCAGCGGTAATAACCGCGCACAGAATAATGAAGGGCCTTCAGCAAATATTACCGGCATATTGCTGGTGCCTATGCCGGGTGGATAAAAAATAATGAAATCTTTGCGTGCAGTGCCGCTACTGCTGTTGGTAGCTGCTTGTAGTGGCGGTGGTTCCTCAAGTGGTGGGGAGCAGGCGGAAGATCCGGTGGCAGTGGATTACCCTATTGCCTTCGTGCGTCGCCAGCTTATTAAGGATGATGAAGGTACCCTGGAGCCAGACAGCGTATACCAACCCCAGGATTTTTTCCCTGGAGCCGAGCTGGTCCTTAAGGATCGGGCTACAGCAAGTGCTGCAGAGACGGTAATTACCGCAGAAGTTTTTACCGGTGACTACGATGTTAAAGACCTGAATACCTCAGCAGATGGCCAGCGCCTGATATTCGCGATGCGCGCACCGGAATTGGAAGATGCTGATGACGATGAGCAACCTACCTGGAATATCTGGTTATATGATCTTGAAACCAAAGAACTGAAAAGAGTCATACAATCCGACCTTGTTGCAGAGGAAGGGCAGGATGTTGCCCCGGCTTTCTTGCCAGATGGACGTATAGTTTTTTCTTCTAGTCGCCAACGCCGAGCGCGTGCTTTGTTACTGGATGATAATAAGCCTCAATTTTCTGCTCTGACAGATGATCAGGATGCACCCGCTTTTGTATTACATGTGATGGAGGCGGATGGCAGTGATATTCGTCAGATCTCATTCAATCAAAGCCACGATCTCAATCCCACTGTACTGAATAATGGGCGTATCCTGTTTAATCGTTGGGATAATGCCGCCGGTGTAGATCGTTTAAGCCTGTATACCATCAAACCAGATGGTAGTGACCTGTCATTCCATTATGGTTACCACAGCCAGGAAACCGGCACCGAAAACTCTATTGCGACTTTCTCCAAACCGCGTGAAATGCCAGATGGACGTTTACTGGTAAACCTGCGTTCACCTGCGGGAGTAAGTTACGGCGGCGACCTAGTGGCTATCGATGGAATAAATTACAGCGAAGCTTACAGTGAGGCCGGCGGCGAGGGTGATCTGGTTGGTCAGCACTCTATCTCCTTTGCTGAAGTCACCACTGATGGGACACTCTCATACCATGGCACATTCTCTGCAGCGTGGCCTTTCTACGATGGCACTAGCAGGCTGCTCGTCTCCTGGAGTGAATGTCGTATTGTGGAGGAAGAAACGGAGCTACTGCGCCCTTGCCCGGAAACAATAGGGGAAGAAGAGGAGCCGGTTTTAGCTGATCCGCTTTTTGGCCTGTGGATCTATGATTACGAGGCCGGCACCCAATTGCCAATTATCGTCGCAGAAGAAGGCGAAATGATTTCTGAGGGTGTGGCCCTGGAGCCCCACACAGAGCCAACTTATATTCCCGATCCAATTCCTGGAATAGACGTAGATGGCGATCTAGTGCAGGAGTCAGTGGGTATTTTGGATGTCCGTAGTGTCTACGATTTTGATGGTGAGGATATAGCGGGAATAGAAACTCTCGCTGATCCTGCTATCACTACTGCCGATGAGCGCCCTGCGCGTTTCCTGCGTATCGTTAAAGCGGTGGCGATTCCAGACGATGATATTCTGGATTTTGATGGTTCGGCTTTTGGGCGCAACCGTCGACAGGGTATGCGCGAAATCCTGGGTTATACACCTATACAACCCGATGGTTCTGTACGAGTCAAAGTACCAGCTGATATTCCCTTCGCAATTTCAGTAGTGGATGCTGAGGGCAAGAGAATTTTTGAGCAGCACAATAACTGGCTGCAGTTGCGACCTGGCGAAGTACGTAGCTGTAATGGCTGTCACACTAGCGAGAGTGAAGTCGCGCATGGTCGCGCGGATATGCAGCTGGAATCTGCCTGGAAGGGAGCCCCGACTTCTGCAGCGCCCTTTGCCAATACCGAGCCCGCGTTGCAGGCAGAAATGGGTGAAACCATGGCGCAGTTATTGGCTCGGATTGTTGGAGAAGTTGGATTAAAAGGGGATATACACTTTTCTGATGTCTGGACCGATCCAGCAGTTCGCGCCAAAGATACTGATATATCCCTGACCTACGCCGATTTATTGACTGAAATCCCTGCGCCGCTGGTCTGTCTAGATAATTGGAATAGCAATTGTCGGAGTGTTATTCACTACGAACAGCATATCCAGCCAATCTGGGAGTTACCACGTCAGGTTGTGGATAACACCGGCACAGTGATTAGTGACAACACCTGTATAGCCTGCCACTCCCCAGTAGATGCCGCTGGCGCTACACGAGTCCCTGCTGCGCAACTGGATCTCACCGCCAGCGCATCCAGTGCAAACGATGCTTGGTTTACCTCTTATGCCGAGCTACTGGTTGACAGTCCGATATTGGATCTTGTCGGCGGAATTTTAACTCCGCGGATGCGACAGGAGACGGATAACCAGGGCAACCCGGTATTTGAAACCGATGAAGATGGAAATTTAATTCTCGATGCGAATGGTAATCCTATTCCGGTGATGGTTGTTGTAACCAGCTCTTCAGTTCTGGCTGAAAATGCGGCAGAAAGCACTTTTTTTCCAGTGTTCTCTCCCGGTGGTGCGCACGCGGGATTACTGCAGCCAGCTGAATTGCGCCTGATTGCTGAGTGGTTGGATATCGGCGCCCAGTACTATAACGATCCTTTTGCTGCGCCGGCTGATTGATCTATGTCCATTATCAAAAAATATGTTTTAACGACCCTACTGTTGGGAACCAACTTGCTCTCTGCTTTGGTATTTGCAGATGGTGCCAACGATACACAAGCCGTTGAGGGGGTAGACGTTGAAGTGCAAACAGCTTTGGAGAATTTACCAGAGGGACTCCCAGCAGAAGATGAAAAAGCGAACCCAATAAATCCCATTGTTATTGATGCTCAACCCGACATACCTGATGACGCTGAGCGGGTTACAGTGGGTAATGCATATATCAATATTTATCGAGGCCCCGGTCGTGGCTATCCAATTTTTCACGTAGCTGAATATGGCGAAAAAATCTGGTTGCTTAAGCGCCGTACCGATTGGGTAAAAGTGTTGGCACCGCGTAATAAAACCGGTTGGGTACGGATTTCGGATCTGCAGGAAATTTATGGCGAGGAAGGTGAGCTGGTGCGAGTTCCCCTACCAGATTTCAGGGACGTGGATGCAGGTTTCTTTTATCTGGGTTTCTCCTATGGCGATTTTGCCGGAGCCAACTCTTTGGGGACAACGCTCGGCTACCAATTTACCTCTAATTTAGCTACCGAATTGCGGGCTACTCAGGCAGTCGGCGAGTTTTCTGATAGCCAAGTGTATCAAATGGCAGTAGTACATCAGCCGTTCCCACACTGGCGAATGTCTCCTTATTTTCTACTTGGTGCTGGTCTGAATATCACATCGCCTAACGCAACTATTATCGCTACAGAAGATCGCCAGGATACAGTCATGCTGGCAGGCATAGGGATAAAAACCTATTTATCGCGCCGTTTTGCCCTTAAGGCGGAATACGCCAACCACTACCTGTTCACCTCGCGGGAAAATAATCAGGAGATAGTCGAGTGGAAACTTGGTTTCGACGTATATCTGTAGGCACTGCAACCCTATCCGCACTGTTTAGTGCCCAAGCCTGTGTTGCCCAGCAAGGTGAGGATATTATCGCAGATATTGTCGTTTCAGATTTGGAGCGTCGTGAGGTGCGTGATGCACTGATCGATAGTGAAAATATTGAGCTGGGTATTTTTGCCGGGGTTATTAATGTAGAAGACTTTGGCTCCAATGCACTTTATGGTACATCAGTTTCCTACCATGTTACTGAAGATTTATTTATGGAGGGCACCTATGCGCAAACTGAGCTAGGTGAGTCCAGCTTTGAGCGTTTAAGTGGTGCTGCTCCTCTATTGACCGATGAGCAAAGGGAGCTGAGCTATTACAACTTCTCTCTGGGCTGGAATATTTTTCAAGGAGAATATTTTATCTCGGATGACTGGGCATTCAATACTGATTTTTACTTGGTAAGTGGCGCCGGAAATACCTCTTTTGCAGATGAAGAGCATTTTACCTACAACTTCGGTGTCGGAGTGCGTTTGTTGGCCAATGATTGGTTGGCATTACGTTTTGATGTGCGTGATCACGTATTTGAACACGAATTATTTGGCGAAGCACAAACCACCCACAACCTGTCTAGCCAATTAGGATTTACTGTATTTTTCTAATTATTTTAAAAATAGTTGATAAGGATTTTTAATATGTTACGGCTCGTTGTCTCAATTGTATTACTTGTATCGTCGATAGGAATTAGTGCTTCCGAACCTTCTAGAGATTTCACTCTGGCTTCTAATCAAGGAGCAAACCTGCGCCTGGCGGAACAGCGTGGTGAAGTGATTATGCTGAATTTCTGGGCATCCTGGTGTGGGCCCTGTCGGCAAGAAATGCCTTTACTGGATCAGTTACACGAGCGTTACTCCGCAGCTGGTTTTCAGGTTTGGGGGGTAAATGTGGATGCACATCGATCTGATGCTGAGAAATTATTGGGGAAAATACCGGTGGATTTCCCCATCTTGTTTGATAGCACCAGTGAGGTGAGCAAAATGTACGGTATTGATGCTATGCCGAGCACCGTTTTTATAGACAGAGATGGCAATGTCCGTCATATCCATAAAGGCTATCGTGACGGTGATGAGGCAGCCTATAAAAAGATTATCAAGGAATTAATCCGAGAGTAATAGTTATGTTGCGCTACTTGTTGCCGCTGTTGTCGGTATCGCTATTCAGTGGCTGCACAGTAACGCCCTGGATTGCTCCTTACGAACGTCAATATCTGGCGGACCCAATTATGAGTTTTGAAAGAGATCCGGTTGCCGCTAGTTATATGAACCATGTCTATGAAGCTCGTGAAGCGGCCAGGGGAGCCGAAGGTGGTAGTGGAGGCGGATGTGGTTGTAACTAAATTGTTGCGCTATTGCCTCGCTTTAGGGGTAGTTTTTCCGGTCTTTGTTTCTGCTGCTGTGTTACCTGAGGAGCGGGCCGATAATATGTATCATGCGTATAGTGGTGGAGGCGTAACCATTGATGGCCCCTCGGTATTGATTCGCAAGAATATTGGTAGCAATGTTTCCTTCTCTGCAAATTACTATGTGGATATGATTTCCGGAGCCTCTATTGATGTGGAAGCAACTGCCAGTAAATATTCTGAACAGCGAGATCAATACTCTCTCGGTGCAGACTATTTGGTAGATAAAACAACCATTAGTGTGGGTTATACCAATAGTTCGGAAAATGACTATGAGGCAGAGACAGTTGCTTTTGGTATCAGCCAGGGATTTTTCGGTGACCTTAGTACCGTTGATCTACGTGTCAGCTATGGTAGCGACGATGTATATCGTAATGGCGACGATAATTTTGCTGATGAAGCGGAACATCGCCGCTACGCGTTCAGCTGGAACCAGATACTTACTCAAAAGTTGATTGCTGAGTTGAGTGTCGAGACGGTCTCCGATGAGGGATTTCTCAACAATCCCTACCGTAGCGTACGCTACTTGGACCCTGCATCTGGTACAGGTTTTAGTTACCAGGCTGAGCTTTACCCAAGAACACGCAACAGTGATGCCGTGTCTATTCGGGCTAAATATCGGTTGCCCTACCGCGCATCAATAAAAGGTGAGTATCGTCGCTATGCGGATAGTTGGGGGATAAATGCGGATAATATTGAATTTCGTTATACCCATCCCTTGGAAGAGCAAGATGAGTGGATTCTTGAAGGTAAGATCCGCTATTACCAACAATCCAGCGCAGATTTTTACAGCGACTTATTTCCTTATCTGAATGCCACTAATTTCCGCGCGCGAGATAAGGAAATGAGTAATTTCACCACCTTGGCCTTTGGTTTGGGGATTTCCTATGAGTTGCCACAACGCTGGTCGCTATTCAGCCAAAAGAACAGTATTAGTTTCTACTGGGATCATATTCTTTTTGACTATGAAGACTTCCTAGACGTAACGGTGCATGATGATGGCAGTGCCATAACACCTGGAAGCGAGCCAGCCTATAGTTTCTCTGCAAATGTAATCCGCCTTTTCTGGACGGTGCGAATTTGATAATCCCTTTCTTTCAATTGGATATCGATTGTCGAAACTCAGAACTCCTCTCAATAGGGAAGCATACTTCCCATTGAGAGGAGTGGTTGAAATTGAAAGCTAGAGAGGATTAATTCTCATCATCTCGATCAATATCATAATCCTTTATTACTTTGGCAACTCGTATCCGGTAGTGATCAAACAGCTTGTCTCTGCCCAGTTGTTGAGCATTCCGATGCTGGAACTGGCACTTCCAGGATCGTACGGCTTGCTCGTCCCGCCAAAAAGATAGCGAAAGAAGGTTATCTGGGTTGGTGAGGCTCTCGAACCTCTCCACAGAGATAAACCCATCAATCTGTTCGAGGAACTCTCTCAGTTGCCGTGCTTTGGAAAAGTAGACCTCTTTGCTATCCTTTTTAGGTTTAACTTCAAAGATTACTGCAATCAAGGCTCTAGCCTCCCTTCAAGCGTCTATAAGTAGAAGGGACAGCGGTGAGGAATGAGCGCTTTTCCTCCAGAATAAATTGATGCCTTTGGGCAAATAAAAAATTGTGATGGCCATCTTCCGATGATTTTAGTCGTGCTCTATATTGCTCGTAACTCGCCAGACTATCGAAACTGATCAGTCCAACGGCACGATTATTTGTGCCTTCATGGGGTAGAAAATAGCCTAAGAGTTCGCCTCCGCACTCAGGGATAATTTGTCCCCAATTCTCTGCATACTCTTTGAATTCATCCAGTTGATGGGGGTTTATACGATACTCGATAAAGCAGGTAATCATCATAGGTTTTGCCTCTGTTTGGAATAAGTTGCATTCTATGGCTCGGCATTTTCTATGCTTCGATCTACAACGAACTATCTGGTGTGTGTATGGAGCCTGATATCTCCCTGGTGGCGGGTCTGATTGGTGATAAGACTCGCTCGAGAATGCTAATGGCACTGATGAGTGGCAAAGCCCTGACGGCAACCGAGTTGGCCTGTGAGGCTGATATTAGTGCTCAGACAGCGAGTACGCATTTATCCAAGCTCACCGAGGGTGGTTTACTGGTGGTGCGCAAACAGGGGCGCCATAAGTATTTTCAGTTGCGCGATCATGAGGTGGCGGAAATACTGGAGAAGCTGCTCAATATAAGTAGTACGCAGACGCAAAGAAGCGTTGGTACTGGCCCTGCAAATCCGGACCTGAGAAAAGCTCGAATTTGTTACGATCACCTGGCCGGGAGCCTCGGTGTTGCCCTATATGACTCTTTAATGGCAGAAGGTGTCATCATCGAAGAGTCTCAGAGTGCGGAATTGACCGAAACAGGGAGGGGATTTTTCTCAAATCTAGGTGTTGATATTGAGGGGTTGAAAAATGCTCGGCGTCCATTGTGCAAGTCTTGTCTAGACTGGAGTGAGAGACGCAACCATATGGCAGGCAGTCTGGGTCAATGGATATTAGAGGATGCGCTTAGCAAAAACTGGGCGCGGAGAAGATTGGACTCTCGCGTGATTGATTTCTCAAACGCCGGTCTTAAGAAATTCCTGCATAACTATCGAGTATTATTTGAAATTTAAGATTTGAAATTTGGTGACGGGCGGTAAATGGGTGTATTACCCGCCTATTTATATAGGAATTTTATATTGCTTGAATAACTGCTCTTTTAGTTAGTGGTTCATTTATTTTTGAAACTATTTTTCTGTTGGTGGTGACTTGTAGCGTGTAGGCAATCCAAATTAACGTGTAGGTTATTCCTGTGACTAGAAGAGTTCCCAAAAAGATAGCCTTTATTGGTTCCAGCTCCATCTATGGCCGAGGTGATACGGAGCTGGGAGGCTTTGTTCAAAGGTTTCGTTTCCGTTTCGAACCTTTGAATCCCAAAAACTTAGTCTACGCATTGGGAATATTTGGTGAAAGTGTTGTATCGCTTACTCAGCGCGTTTCAGCGGAACTCTCTGTGAGAAGGCCTCATTTAATAGGGCTCTACCCCGGCTATAATGATATTTGCCGTATTGGTGGGGAAGAGTCAAAGAATACGGTAGCTTTGGATTTTTTTCGCCAAGCGATGTTAGAGCTACTGCAAGCATCCAGTAAAATGGCCCCCAGCTTTGTCATGACCGGCATCCCCTTTGATGAGCGGCAAACAACGCCCTATCGTGATAGTGATAGCTATTTCTTTCAAAAAGATGCACAGCTGTATAGCCAAGTGGTGAGAGAGGTGGCCTTGAGTGAGGGCACCCCCGTTCTAGATTTTGAAAGTTTATGGGGCTCACTGGAGATTATTCCACTGCTTTCTGAAGATGGGCTCCATGCAAACCCCGTTGGGCATCAATTACTTTGTGAGCAGACCTGGGATTTTATTTCGAAAAATTATTTTTAGGCTATCTGCTTTGAATGGATGTGATTTATGACCTTATTAATCGTTTATATTTGATCGATATTTTATTTTTGTTGCGAAATTTTCGCTACCGTCTAAGAATGTTGAGGAATTTTGATAAAGGGAAGTGTGAGGCGGAAAGATGGGAAACAATAACATCACCAGTAATTTGGAATCTTTGAAGGCTCTGTCTGAGGCAAGTCGATGTGCTGAGGAGTATATATCCAAAATACGCGAACGAAGAGTTAGTCCATCATCATTGGAGTTGGCTGAGTTGGCAAGATTAAACTCTTTCCTGCCCCGCAAAGGGCAGGATGCGCAACAGGTGATTGCAGACCTCCATCATTACGCATCTCCCGCCACTGTGGCGAGTACCGGTGGTCGCTTTTTCGGTTTGGTGGTCGGAGGTTCTACTCCGGCGGCAATGGGGGCCTCTATTTTAAATGCGGCCTGGGACCAGGTAGCAGTACTCGAATCATCGGCACCATCGGCAATTTACTTGGAGCGCATTGCCGCTCAGTGGCTGTTGCAATTATTAGAGTTGCCGGAAGAAAGTAGTGTTGGATTTACCACTGGTTCCTCTATGGCGAACATGGTTTGTCTGGCTGCGGCGCGGAACCGTCAATATGAGAAACTGGATATTGATCTGGCTAAAAAGGGACTCGCCGGAGTACCGCCGCTGAGGATTATTGTATCTGAAGAATCCCATGTCACAGTGCATAAAGCCTTGTCGATTCTCGGAGTTGGTACAGACCAATTGGTGAAAGCTCCCTGTGACCAGCAGGGTCGGGTACTTGTGGATTCTTTCCCCGAATTAGATGAAACCACCATCGTGTGTTTGCAGGCAGGCAACGTAAATTCCGGTCATTTCGATCCTTTTGAAGAAATTATCCCGAGGGCGAAGGCGGCTGGAGCCTGGGTACATGTGGATGGCGCTTTTGGCTTGTGGGCGGCGGCTTCACCTAGGCTGCGACACTTGACCGCGGGTGTGGCGTTGGCGGACTCCTGGGCTGTTGATGGGCACAAATGGCTGAATACACCCTACGATTGTGGTGTTGCTATCTGTCGCGAGGCCCAGGCAGTGCACCATGTTATGACTACACAGGCGCCTTATTTACAGGCTAATGTCCAGATACCACCGAAAGATATGGTGCCTGAGTTTTCCCGCCGCGCCCGGGGCGTTGAGGTCTGGGCGGCGATTCAGGAGATGGGCTGTGAAGGTGTAGCTAATTTGGTGGAGCGGTGCTGCGATTTTGCCCGTCAGTTTGCTGATGGCCTGGCCAATTTAGGCTTTGAGATTCTCAATGAAGTGGTGCTGAATCAGGTGGTCGCCAGTATCAATGACGAACCCGCGTTGCAGCAGATTGTTGGTATTGTGCAGGAGGAGGGCGTGTGCTGGTTCGGTACGACCGTGTGGCAGGGGAGAATGGCGTTACGTCTCAGCATCTCTTCTTGGGCTACCACGGCGGAGGATATTACTTTGTCATTGAATTCTATCCGCCGGGCGATGGAACAGGTGCTTGAGGCTAAGGAATAAATTCGGCTTATAACCTGGCAGTTCCTGTGTACAAGGCCTGGCCCTGTCGCAATACGCGATGGCAATACTTATTAAGCCTCGGTAAGCTGCTTATCTAATGGATTCAGAACTCCATTGCTGAATGCGGTCTATTCTTCTGGTTGGCCCACAGATTTTAATTGGGCAGAACGGGGTAAATGGACACAGGGAGCAAATGAGCGATTATCCTCGGGCCTTGGAAGTTACCTTCGACTCAGTGCGTAATGTCGGCCTGGCTGCAGCCTTGCTGGGGGCTGCTGCGGTGATTATTCAGGCTCCCTCCCTTGCTTTTAATCTCACCTGGCTGGCCTATACCGAAGCGGCGCTACTGGCGGGGTTATCTGCTCTATTACAGGTGTTAAATCTTGGCGCTTGGTTCCTATCCATGCGTCACCTGGGGTACAACCGGTTTTGGCTTATTCTGGCTGGTGGTCTCTTTATGATTTTATTGATGCACTTTTATGTGGCTGTCGCCTCGACCAGCCTCAAAGGGCTGACATTGAATTCGATAAAATAATGGTTTTTCTGATTACGCTGTCTTCTTAAACAATCAGTACGGGCCAGGGAGGCCCTGTCGTGATTATGGCATTCTGGATCGTCCTTATACTTCTGCTGATTTTCATCTGGTTGCTGGGAATCGCGTTTTTCAGCCCTAATCTGAACCGCAACGAATTATCTCGTTTTTCCTACAACCAGTTGGCTTTTACCGATGGTTTCTCGGTGAACTACCGAGAAGTAGGCAGGGAGGGGCGCCCACTGCTTTTATGTTTTCACGGTGGTGGTGACTCCTTGGGGGGCTGGGGTGAGTGGGCAAAAGTTTTGGCTAGGGATTACCATCTAATACTGGTGGATCTTCCTGGCCATGGTCTCACAGATCCATTGCCGGGGGGAACTTATACCCCGAAGCACCTGGCAGATTTTATCGCGCGATTTATTGAGACAATGGGATTGCAGAGGTTTGTTCTAGTTGGTCACTCCTTTGGAGGCAATGCGGTACTGCGCTACTTGATTGAACATCCGGATGCTGCTGAAGCCGCAATCCTGATTGCACCGGGCGGTTATCAATGTGACAAGGGGTTGAAAATGCCTCCCGTAATGGCGCGTTTCGTACTCAGTTACTGGGGGCGACGCTTTGTTTCTCACCTGGGTAGCCGTGGGCTGCTGAGAAAAATGTTAAGGGCCCGTTTTTTCTACAATCCAAATGCGCTGCCGGAAAAAATGGTAGAGCGTATTTACCTGCTCTCTCGCTATAAGAAAAATCGTGGCACGGCTATTAATCTTGTCGCTAATGCCACAGTTAATTTTCAGCCGCTTTTAGGACTTGAAAATATCCAGACTCCAGTTTTATTTCTCTGGGGAGCAGAAGATCGAATTATTCCTCTGGAGGTAGGCGAATATTTTTCTCATCAAATACCGAATAGTAAGTTGATCGCCTACGAAAAAGTCGGACATATGACGCATGTGGAACACGCGAAGGGCAGTGTTCGCGATGCAAAGAAATTTCTTAAAAATCTGCAACTGCAATAAATAAAGGCCGCAGAGCGGCCAGGTTTGGGGGGATAAAATTAAGGCCGGTTGGCAGTAATACTATTTGACCAGATCATAGTCGCCCAGCTCGGGCACGGCTTGATGTACTTGTGTTTCCAGTTGGTCGATGGACTGCAGAGAGACGCAAAGTTGCTCGGCAGTTTGCTCAATCTGTTCTGAACGTTGTTCCAGTAACTGTTCTGCCTGTTCAGTAGCGCGCTCCTCTATACTCTGTCCGCCAGTGAAGGCGGCTTTGAGAGCGTGCCAGGCGATAGTACCTGCGGCATCCTTGGCCAGGCGTTCGATACGGGGTTCAAACTCTTTGGAGATTGTCTCATCTATAAAGTTGCCAATCTCAGTATCGCCGAGATAGTAAATTTCCCCCTCACGATTGAGGCGATCCTCGGTACGCTGGATTAAATCCGCAGAGAATTGTTTAAGCTCCTGGTTCTCTGGGTGATCCGGGCCCGCGAGGGCACTGATAGCGATAGACAATCCGTCCATGGCGATATCTACGGCTTCCAGTGTAACCAAAAGGGTGTCGCGGCCGGCGATGTGTAGTTTTTGGCGATACTCTTGCAACAATTGTTGTTGTTGGGCATCCAGAGTTATCTGGCTTCCATTTACCAGTAGCTGTGCCGGTGAATGGAAGTACACCAACTGTTGCTTATCCCCATCCTCGTGCACTTCGAAGAAGTCGGGCCCCACTTTTACTGTGTAGTCGAGAGTTGACTCACAGTTGTCGGTATCGATATGAATGGACCCGTGTGCCATTGCCTGTCCTGCTCCACCCAAACCAATCAGTGTTGAAATCGCAAGTGGTTTCCACATAGTTGAATCTCTGTTTTTGTGCCTTTCCCTTTCAGACGAGACGGGAAGTGCAAATGGATGCAGAAGGTAAGAAAAATTTTTTAGCCTGTTTTTTGTACAGATTGGGGTTGCTCTAAATGCTACCCTTGGCCGCAATCCAGATGTGGTCAGGGTACCGCTGGGTATTGGCTTTTAATAATTAAAAATTGGGGGACGGCAAATGTCATTCAGTAGGCATTTGATGGCTCTGTGCCTGGTGCTATTAAGCACAGTAGCTCGAGCCGAGGGTATCGCCGAGTATACGGCGGATATGCGTAAATACAGTGGGTATCACAATTTCTACTGGGATGAGGATAGCGGCCGAGTGCTGTTGCAGATCGATACGTTTGAGCGTGAACTGCTGCTTCTCACCGGCCTGGCTCAGGGGCTGGGGTCCAACCCAGTGGGCTTGGACCGCAACCAGGTGGGTGAGAGCCGTTTGGTGAAGTTCCAGCGTGTAGGCAACAAGGTACTCTTGCACCAGGTAAACGCTCACTACCGCGCTGAGTCTGAAAATCTGGCAGAGCGCCGTGCGGTAGAAGAGGCTTTTGCCTCTTCAGTGCTCTGGGGATTTGAAGTTTTAGCACAAAATGATGGTGCTACATTGGTGGACTTCACCCCCTTTTTGCTTAGTGATCAGCACGGTATTGGGGCTCGCCTGAAACAGGCGGAGCAGGGCAGTTATTCTGTGGATAAATCCAAGTCCGCGATCTTTTTACCGCGCACTAAGAATTTCCCCAAGAACAGCGAGTTTGAGGCTCAGCTGACCTTTTCCGGTAGCAAACCCGGTAAATATTTGCGCGAGGTGGTGCCAACCCCGACTCTGGTTTCCCTACGCCAGCATATCTCCTTAATCGAACTTCCCGATCGAGAGTACCAGCCGCGAGTGTTCCACAGTCGCAGCGGTTATTTTCCTTTCACTTTCCGCGATTACGCCTCGGCAATCGACCAACCTCTGGATCAGCGTTTTATCTACCGGCACCGTCTAGAGAAAAAACCGGGTAGTGATGAAGTGGTTGAGCCAATTGTCTACTACGTGGATTCAGGTGTACCAGAACCGGTACGCAGTGCGTTGGTAGAGGGGGCCAGCTGGTGGAACCAGGCTTTTACCGCAGCCGGTTATAAGGATGCCTTCCGTGTGGAAATCCTGCCGGAAAACGCGGACCCCCTAGATGTGCGCTACAACGTGATCAACTGGGTGCACCGTTCCACGCGTGGCTGGTCTTATGGTTACTCCGTGTTTGACCCCCGTACCGGCGAAATCTTAAAGGGTAATGTTACTCTTGGTTCCCTGCGTGTGCGTCAGGACTTCCTGATCGCCCAGGGGTTGCTACAACCATATTCCGACGAATCTGCTGATACTGCGGCCTTAAAGGCTATGGCGCTGGCTCGTATTCGCCAGCTATCAGCCCACGAAGTGGGCCACACACTGGGCCTTGCCCATAATTTTGCCGCGAGTGCAGCGGAGCGCGCTTCGGTAATGGATTATCCGGCGCCGCTGGTTTCTTTATTGGGCACGGAGTTGGATTTCTCCAAGGCTTATGCCACTGGTATCGGCGCTTGGGATAAGCTGGCAATTCGCTATGGCTACGGTAATGGCGAGGAGGAGCAATCCTATCTGGATAGGATCATTGCCGAGGCAGGGGAACAAAAACTGCGTTTTATCTCCGATCCAGATTCCCGCGTGATCAACAATGCTCATGCTTCTTCTCACTTGTGGGATAACGGCAGAGACCCCCTGGAGGAATTCAGCCGTCTGACAGAGTTGCGCCGCCACGCCCTGGAGAATTTTTCCCGTGCGGCAAATCCTAAATCTGCACCCCGTTCCGACCTGGAGGAGACACTGGTACCGGTTTATTACGGGCATCGCTATCAGGCGGAAGCGGTGGGTAAGTTGATCGGTGGGTTGGATTACGATTACTTATATAACGGTGCTGAGCAGAATAGCTACACACTCGTGCCCGCAGAACGTCAGCAGCAAGCCATAGATACGCTAGTGGGAACCTTATCACCAGAATTTCTGGTCTTGCCGGAACAGGTTCTTCAGCTGATTCCCCCTAAGTCTTATGGTTATGAACGGACCAGGGAGAGTTTTCCCTCCCATACCGGCGTAGCGTTTGATGCAGTGGCCTTGGCCGAGGCCGCAGCGGGTCATACCCTGTCGATTCTATTGGACACGCAGCGGGCGGCGCGTATGGATCAGCAAAACGCGCGCAGTAGTGAGATTCCTGCTTTCGACAGCTTATTGGAGCGGCTCACTACGTTAGCTTTGCATGATGCACCGTATTCGGGTTTGCAGGCGGCGATTCACCAGCGCGCCAATCATGTATATATCCAGCATCTAATGCTGCTCGCCAGTGACCGCACTGCTGCAGAATCGGTAAGGGCTAAGGCGCAGTTGCAGCTGGCCAAATTCCAAGTGGCACTTGGGCAGAAAAAGTTATTTGGTGAAGATACGCAGGGATACAACGCACATTATTATTTCCAGGCTAAGCGTATTGAGTCATTCATGCGCGGCGAACTGGAAGTCAGGGCCGAGGATATCAAGGCGATGCCGCCGGGATCACCAATTTGAGTCCTGCCTAGATATTGTTAAACATTGAGCTTGGGGTTTTAATTAATTCACCCGGTAAATTTCCGGGTGAATTCCCAGGCAGGATCAACTGCGAATAAACTGGGATTTTTTTATCCAGTGAATACCGCGATACTTTCTTGTGGATGCGGAATTACGCTTTGCCCAAAAGAAGTTGCGATTGAATTGGAATTCCACTTCATAACCCTCAGCCAGGGCCGCCAGCGGCATCGCCTGCCAGCTGGCCTGACGTCGCTTGCTGGTGGCTTCTAGCAGATATTCTTGGTTGTCCACTATAGCTACCACCCAGGCGTGCCCCTGGCCTTTATGTGTACCCAATGCCACTCGTGCATCCACACCAAGTTCAATCAACCAGTCGGCCAGTAAGATTGCATGGTCTTCACAGTCACCGCGTTTTTGAAAATAAGCTTGGCGGGATGTCTGCCATATATCGGAAAGGCCAGCGTACTGCAGGTGGTCGTACTGATACTCCTTCTGCATTGCCAGAGTATATAGCGGTACCCAAAGTTCCCGGGTTTGGAAGGGCTTAAAGCCTACCAGATAGCTATTGGCAAAATGATGCTGTTTATCCAAACCGCGCGCTGAAGCCGTGACGGCCTCTAACCCCTGCCAGTTCCAAATAGAAACATGGGCGCTCTCCTCCAGGGAGCGTTTGGCTACCACTTGTTGGATGGTTTTCTCGGATAGTGGATAACTGGTACCCGTGACTCTCACGACCCCGTTCTGGCGATCCATTATGGAAGTATAGGTAGAACTATAGGCTCTACTTGCGGATGTAAGGGGCTGGCCTGCTGGAGTACGCGCGCTTGGATTGTGTACGGTATTGCGGAAAATCTCCGGTAGCATTAACAACGTAGAGAAAATGAACAACGGGGCTATCCATCGGCTCACAGCTCTATCCTTTTAAGCCAAAAGAAATGATGATGGCAACAAAAATCAAAATTGTGGAGGCAAAGATGGAGACCGCAATATTGCCGTTTTTCAGCTCGCCCTCAATATCCACTGTGCGCAGTAATTTTTTATCAATGGTTATTAAGGCAACGATTCCAACAAAAAGGGCTAATATGGTGTAAAGCAGGTTGATGCCGAGATTAAATAGCGTTGCGGTGATGAATTCCAGTTGCATGTCTTTATTTCAGTAAGTTGAATTTAAGTTTAATTTTTCAGGAAGATAAAAAAATTTTATACAGATTGTAGCATCTTTCATCTTATTACTCCGCCTTGTTGTACATGTATAATTGCAATATCTTATTTTTTTCATTGCATGGTGTTAACAATGCGTTTTGTTTCAGTCTTGGGTCTGATCGCCTCTCTTCTTTTAGTGTCTGCATGTGGTGAGCGAGTGGAAGTACCGCCTGCGCATGTGGGAAAAGTATTAACTGAGAGTGGCTATAAGCCCGAAGTGGTACCGCCTTCTAAATTTCGCCTGGATATGTGTATGTTTTACTGTGACAGGTTGGTCACAATGACAATTGCAGATTTTGGTCATCTGGAAAAATTCAAGGTCTTTATGCCCAAAGACCAGCTTAATATGAGCTTTGATATTCGCATGACTGGTGCCATCAGCAATGATGCCATTGATAGTGTCTTCGACCGTATTCCTCCAGAGAATAATAATATTTCGGTAAATCGTGTCTATGGAACTTATGCTCAGCCGGTAATTCGGGATGTAGTGCGCCGTGTGGTAGCTAAATATTCCATCAATGAGATTGCTTCCAGTAGAGAGTCCCTCAGTCACGAGTTGTTTAGTGAGGTTTCTAAAGCCCTCAAAGGTACACCCATTGAGGTTAAGCGCCTGGGTCTGGCCGATATCCAGTTCCCCAAGGTCATCACGCAGGCAAAGGAGCGCGCAGCTGAGCGACGTGAGCTGATAGAGCAGGAAAAAGCACAATTTCAAATTCAAAAAATACAAATGGAGCGCGATCTGGAGCGGGAAAAGATGAATCGTGCTATTGCCCGTGAAAAGGCGATTGGCCAAAAAGAAGTCAATGACTTGTTGGCCAAGTCAGTAACTGATAAATACTTAGCCTATAGGACTCTGGAAGTCCTCGATAAAATGGCTGAGTCGAATAACAAGGTTTTCCTCCCCGTAGAAGCTCTGGGGACTATAGGTATGCAGCATGCAGTGCTAAATGATCAGGTAAAACGGGTGGCAGGTAAATAAGAAATAGTAACAAGAGGCTGAAAGCAATTTCAGTCTCTTTCATATTTCAGTCACTGGATAATATCTGCTACCTAATATTTTCTTTATTTTTGTGCTCTTTCTTTTTGTTGGGCACGATTTAATAATAATTAAATTTTCAGTCTTTATTAATGGGCCTTTTCACACTGAAGATATCGCCCAGGGAAAGCAAATAAGCTTGTGGATCCAAGGCATCGTCAAGCGTATAAGGCTCAGAAAGTGACTGGTGACGCGTGGTAATAAATAGATACCCTAACTCGGGAAGAGTTATTCATGGGGCTGCAGGTTGATCTGCTTGCAGCATAAGGAAATTGCAGTTATTACCTGAAACCAAGGTTGATAGATAAGAGCTGGGAGATCAAAGCTCTCCTGCCTTCCGGCTTTGTAATGAATATTATAATTTAAATACTTGGCCAGGATATTTATTCACTGTGAATAACTGGTGCCTGAGGGGGAGCAAGTCGCTCCCCCAAACAGGAAAGGCCTGCTAAGGATTACATGGAGCCAGTACAACCGTTGGCTGCCAGGTAATCAAAGGCGGCTTTGGCCTGGACCAAACCATAGCCATAAGCATTATCTCGGCCCGAATCACCCAAATCCTCTGCAGTAGCCTGCAGGGCAGTGCGGATTTCTGAATTACTGCAGTTCGGGTAATGGCTCCAAACTAAAGCAGCAACGCCAGCAACATGTGGGGTCGCCATGGATGTACCGTTAAAGTAGGCATAATCGTTAGCTTCGGTTTCGATAGTCGCACTGGCACCCAGTTGAGTTAACAAGGCGCTGCCATCGGTATCGGAGATACCCACGGAAGGAATATGGGTCTCCACGCCACCATGGGTGCCATAAAGCATTCCGGGCACATTGTTGTAAATGATCGCTCCAACACCGCCACCGGCTTCACAATTCAGGACTTTTTCAGCAAAGCTGATATTGCCGCGTTGAATCAGGCAGATTTTTCCTGCTGCGCTGACGCAAGCAGATTCAGCCGTTCCGCAATCTTCCAGGGCTCCAGTGATAACGCCAGTGGGGGTACCTGCCATTGCTGCGGCTTCGACTGCAGTGCCGGCTACTTCCAAAGTGGCTGCCTGGCCACTGCCAGTGGGAATAGAGGAAAGTACCTGAACTCCAGGGCCTGCGAGTTCAACCTGATTGGTTTGCTGGGAAAAACCAGCGATGTTTTTATTGCTATCGATCGCTGCTACGGAGACAACGGAGTTGTAAGAAGCCGGGTAGCTATGACGGGTGTTGCCATCATTACCTGCGGCGGCAACAGAGAGAATGCCACGCTTGTTGAGGTTATCGAAGCCGCGTCTCTCAAAGAAGTTTGCCCTGTCGCCACCGAGGCTCATATTAATCACGTTTGCACCATTGGCTGCACACTCTTCAGCAGCGGCAATCAACGATGAAGAGTAGGCCCATCCGTCTGCACCAAAGACTTTGACGATGTGCAAATTGATATTGCTGTTTGGCATTACCCCTACAACACCGGTGTCGTTGTTCATAGCGGCGATAGTGCCAGCTACATGGGTGCCGTGGCTATTTTGGTCTTCATACCAGTTGCCGGCACCATCTGGGTCGCTGCTACCAGTAACCGCGTTACCTGACAGGTCTTCGTGTCCCAGGTCGTAACCGGAGTCAATGATACATACGGTGCGGTTGCCGGCCTGCAGGTCGCTGAGTTGGTCTGCCTGTACCATAGGAATACCATAAGGCATCTCCTGGGACAGGGGATAACGCTTGAGGTCCTCTTCTATAAAGGCAACGTTTGGGTTCCTGCGCAGTGCCATCAGTGCCTTTGCCGGAAGGTGTGCGGCCATGGCGTTGTGGTTGCGAATTTCAAGGGCTCTTTGCCCTCCATTTTGTTGTACCAGAGACCTGACGGCCTCCCCCTTGCCTTCCTTGAATGTGACGATATAGCGCTTGTCTTCGGCGCTGGCTGATATTGCGAAACTAAAAGCCAGGGCACCGCTGGCAAATATCGAAAGGGCCTTTTTCATGAGTTACTCCTTAACAGATATTATTTTATTTTTGGAGAGGAAAAATCCTTGCGAGAAGTAAATCCCGCCCTCCCCGACATGAAAAATAACAACCTTTTGGTTTTTGAGAAATAAAAAACGACCTTTTTATATAAAAAAATACACTTTTTTTCAGTTGGCTAAACTTGGCGCTTTTTTTGTTGAAAGGTTTTCTTTTAAAAACGTTTATTTACGGCGGGTTTAAAAATAAAAAATACTACTTAAGTATTTAAATTTCAGATTGCTTGTACATAAATTAGTAGTTAGACGCATTGCTGCGTCTAACTACTTTAAGCGCGGGTTAATTGAGGGTTATCTTTTCGATTGGTTTGCCATTGATGTCGAGTTCTATAATTTTGCCAATATTAAGCTCTCGAAGACCGCTCTCAATTTTCCTTTTATCACCAACAATCACCCAGGTAAATTGATCCGGCTTAATGGTGTCTTGGGACAACTTATGTATGGTTGATAGATTGACTTCCCGGATTTTGTCTGTATAGCTATCCATATAATCCAGTGGGCGGTCGTAAGTGATCATATTCGAAACTGCGCTGGCGACAGCTTTAATAGTTTCGAAGCTGCCAGGCAATTCATTGACCTTTTTGTCTTTGACCTTTTGCAACTCTTCCTCCCGTGCGGGTTTGCTACTTATGTAACTGCGTAGCTCAGTCTGTAATTCCATCAGGGATTCTTTGGTTTTATCCGTTTGCACTGGGGCATAAATCATTAGTGGTTGTTGGCCTTTTGCTCCGGTCAAAAAAGAGTAGGCACCGTAGGCCCAGTGCTTATCTTCGCGCAGGTTCATATTCAAGCGTGCGGTAAATGTCCCTCCGAAAATATCATTCATCATATGCATTGCATCGCGCTCGGCAATCTTCTCAGACGGTGCCAGTAAGCCACCAATGATAATGCTTTGCTCTGCGTCGGGCTTATTGATCAGGTACAGACTGGCTTTTTGGGGATGCGCCACCTGAGCGAGGTTTTTCTGGGGCAGCGGGCTTTCTGGTGCGCTCCAGTCGCCAAAATGTTGCTCCAGTTTTTGTGTCAGTGCTTCCAGATTGATATCACCAACGGCAATAAGGGTGGCATTGTCTGGGCGAAGCCAGGTTTGGTGGTAGTTCACCAAGTCATCGCGATTGAGTGACTCAATAGATGCCTCTGTACCGGAGCCAGTAAACGGTACGCTATAGGCATGCCCTTCTCCATAGAGTAATGGCGGCAAGCTGCGCAGTGCCATTTGAACAGGGCGGGTCTTTTCTTGTTGAATAGCTGCGATCCAGCGCGCTCGTTTGCGCTCAATTTCCTCTCTTGAAAAAGCCGGGTGCATAACAATATCGGCGAATAATGCTACCGAATCATCTAGATTGGTCTTCAATGCGTTGAGGCGCACAGTAGAAGTGTCGATGTCAGCCCCTGCACTGATATGCGCACCCAGCATTTCTTCTCTCGCGCTTATTTGCAGGGCATCCAGCTTGCCGGTGCCTTCTTTCAGCATGGACATGGCATAACTGGAAGTGCCCAATTTGTTGCCTTGATCTACGGCATAGCCGGCATCAAACTGCAGGCGCATATCCACAACAGGCACTGAATTTCGTTCAGCCAGGATTACTTTAAGACCGTTGGAAAGTTCGGCAGTTTGTAACTTTGGGAAGGGCACACTGGGGAAATTACCTGTTTCGGGGAGCTTGCTACGATCAGCCCCACTTTTAGCCACGTCATATTCGGGAAAGGGCAGAACCTCAAGATTGTAATCGCCGCTGGATAGCCATTTCTGTGCGGCTTTGCGAACCTGTTGAGTGGTGATCTTTTGTTTTTCAGTCAGTGCATCCAGGTAGGCATTGGGGTTGCTCTGATAGAGCTCTCCGCGCGCAAGGAGTACTCCTTTACCGCCCCAGCCACCGACTTGCTCGAGGTTACGCACCATTGAGGCATAATCGCTCATATTAACCCTGGCCAGTTCCTCCTGAGTTGGTCCCTCGCTGAGGAACTTTTCTAACTCCTCCTCAATGGCCGCCTCGACCTCAGCAAGTGCTACTCCGGGCTTAGCGTCTGCGGTAATAGGGAAGATGGAAGAGAGTTCGAATTCATGCAGGCCAACACTGATGTTGGTGGCGATTTGATCTTTATAAACCAGGCGTTTATACAGGCGTGAATTCTTGCCATCTCCGAGTATCGCTGCGGCCAGGGCAATAGCATTGGCGTCTTCATGGGTGAGGTTGGGTGTATTCCAGACTTTATAAAGACGGGGTTGGGCTACGCGATCAAACATTTGCTCGCGGCTTGATTGCTCCCGCTTGGCAATCCAGGCTTTTTTCTTGATTAACGGCGGTCCAGCGGGGATATCGCCAAAGTAATGGTTCGCCTTAGCCTTAGCCGTTTCCACATCGATATCGCCAGCCAAAACTAACACGGTATTGGCCGCACCATAGTATTGTTTGAACCATTCATGCACGTCCTCAAGAGTTGCCGCATTGAGGTCTTCCATCGAGCCAATGGTGGTCCAGGAGTAGGGGTGGTTTGCTGGGTAGATCGCCTTTTGCATGCGTTCCCAGACCTTTCCATAGGGCTGGTTTTGCCCTTGGCGTTTTTCGTTCTGAACGACCCCGCGTTGCTCATCGAGTTTTTCCTGAGTGATAACCCCCAGCAGGTGGCCCATACGGTCCGATTCCATCCAAAGGGCCATATCCAAGGCGTTAGTCGGTACAGTTTCGAAATAATTGGTACGGTCCAGCCAAGTGGTGCCATTCATTCCCGTGGCACCGGCCTGCTCAAAAGGTTTGAAGTACTCGTCGTTGTAATTTTCCGAGCCATTGAACATCAAGTGCTCAAATAAGTGGGCAAAACCTGTGCGTCCAGGCTTTTCATCCTTGGAGCCAACGTGATACCAGACGCCCACAGAAACAATGGGGGCTTTGCGGTCTTCATGCACGATAACGCGCAGACCATTCGGCAGGGTAAATTTTTCGTAATTGATGGAAAGTGGGTCTGTGGTACTTATTGTGGAAGCTAGGGTGGGGTCAGGAGAGTTCGCTTCGCGATTATCACTTGACGGCGCTTTCCCACAAGCGGATATGGCCAATGCTAGTGCCAGTGGGATGCTGTACCTTCGTACAATTTTCATAAGATTTCCTTGTCGAATTATTTGATACTCGTGTTTAAACAACTTTCGAGTAACTGGTAATAAAGGCTCTATCGCTAGCTAGGGCTGCTGATGGTTAAATCATTTTGAAAAAATAAATCAAGGGTCGCTTTCTTAGGGTGGCTAGTTTATGGCAAGGCTACCTGTGCGACACAATTAAAGGCTCAGGCGATAGGTCTATTGTAAGCCTTTAAAGATTCTCAAATACTCTAGCGGAAATGCTGGGTTTTATAGCGGGCGAGGGAGCGTCTGGCAAACACGTTGGTTTACGCGCAGATGGCTCCCTCTTCAGATAGCTCTCTATAGCCTGGCGGCTTAGTAGGCTTGGCGAATAATATCGATTCCCGGCGTGATGGCACGGTTCCAGGCGGCTTCAATTTCTGGAGAAAACTCACTGTCATGCTGGCGCAGGGTGGCTATAAGCGCATCCAGCCATAGGCGGTACCATTCGGGACGAATATTGTATCCAGTTCGGTCGTGGCTTTTACCCAGGGCGCGCAGCTTGGTATCGGACATGCCGCGGGCGTATAGCACCAGCTGCATGATGCCGTTGCGCAGTAGGTGGCGCTGAGCCTTCATATCCGTATTGGCAAACAGGTTACGAATATCTGCAGAGCTGCCCATAAAGCGATCATAAAAATCCTTAAAGAATTCCTCATTGTTACAACAGCGTCCGTAACTTTGAAAAACCATATCGCTGTCGGATTGTTCCATCGGTAATTAATCTCCTTATGTGCCCCCGCCGTTACTGTGACATACGCCGGGTCCTGTTTAGTTGTGCTTTTGAAGGGGGCGGGAATTCTAGCGGCGTGGCTTTTGAGCGAAAAGAACTTTCGTATCAATAGGTTACAGTGCGGAATTGGAGCATTCGAGGACCGCATACTGGCAGCAGGGACAGAGCCTGTACCTGAAGCTATATCTGTTTATTGAGTACTTGGTACAAGTTTCCCATCAAAAACGTCGAGTCGTATGTGTAGCTGGCTTATATGGATGGGGTTTCAGGTTTGGCGTTTGGTGTCTGGCAGTGCTTTGGACAAACAGTCTCTAGGGGAATCCCTGCCTTTTCCGGTCTTATGAGTGAATCTGCCATGTTTTTCCTTGTTTTCCTGTCGGCAGCGGTGCGGCGCAGTTGATATACTCCGCGCCCACATTTTCAGTTAATCGAAGTAGAAGAGGATTGGTGAATGGCGGTCAAATTGATGACAGATCTGGAGCTTGCGGGTAAGCGCCTACTAATTCGCGAGGACCTGAATGTACCGGTAAAAGATGGCCGGGTAACTTCTGATGCCCGTATTCGCGCGGCGCTCCCCACTATCCAGGCCGCCATTGATGCTGGAGCCAAAGTGCTGCTGATGTCTCACCTGGGCCGCCCTACAGAGGGTGAGTATGCAGAGGAATTCTCCCTAGCCCCGGTAGCCGCGCATCTGGGTGAACTACTTGGTCGCGAAGTGGCCCTGATCAAGGAGTGGCGCAATGGCGTCGAGCTAGCCGATGGCGAGGTGGCGTTACTGGAGAACGTGCGCTTCAATGCCGGCGAGAAAAAAGACAGCGAAGAGCTGGCTAAGGCCTATGCGGCACTGTGCGACATATTCGTAATGGATGCTTTTGGCACCGCACATCGAGCCCAGGCTTCCACGCATGGTGTGGCCAAGTTTGCCCCTCTTGCCTGTGCCGGTCCTCTGCTGGCAGCAGAACTGGATGCCCTGGAGAAAGCCCTGGCAGAACCTGCCCGCCCACTGGTAGCGATTGTGGGTGGCTCTAAAGTCTCTACCAAACTCACCGTGCTGGAGAGCTTGGCGGATAAAGTAGATCAGCTGATTGTGGGTGGTGGTATCGCCAATACTTTCCTCGCCGCGAGCGGTAAACCGGTGGGCAAGTCTCTGTGTGAGCATGACCTGGTGGATACCGCCAAGAGTCTGATGCAGCAATGCGATATTCCTGTACCCGTCGACGTCGTCACCGGTAAGGAATTCAGCGCGACAGCCGCAGCGGAAACTAAAGCCGCCGATGCTGTGTCTGAGGACGATATGATTTTTGATATTGGTCCAGAGTCTTCTGCAAAACTGGCAGAGATTCTCAAAGGCGCCAAGACCATTATTTGGAATGGCCCTGTAGGGGTATTCGAATTCGATCAGTTTGGTGCTGGCACCGAGCATCTTTCCAAGGCTATTGCCAATAGCGATGCTTTCTCTATCGCCGGTGGTGGTGACACCCTCGCGGCTGTGGATAAATACGGTATTGCCGACAAAGTGTCCTATATTTCCACTGGCGGCGGCGCCTTCCTGGAATATGTGGAAGGCAAGAAACTGCCTGCAGTGGCGATCCTTGAATCCCGCGCCGAAGACTGAGCACACAATAATGCACTCCGCTTAGTGCGGAGTGCGATAAAAGCAAAAAATTACAAATACGACGAGTAGACGAGAAAGGAATTTATTATGGCTCTTATCAGCCTGCGCCAATTGCTGGACCATGCCGCGGAGCATGGTTACGGCGTACCGGCCTTTAACGTAAACAATCTGGAGCAGATGCGCGCGATTATGGAGGCGGCTAAGGAAACCGACTCCCCAGTAATCGTGCAGGCTTCCGCCGGAGCGCGCAAATACGCAGGTGCGCCCTTCCTGCGCCATCTGATCCTGGCCGCTATCGAGGAATTCCCGGAAATTCCAGTGGTTATGCACCAGGATCACGGCACTAGCCCGGCAGTGTGCCAGCGCTCTATTCAGCTGGGTTTCAGCTCCGTGATGATGGACGGCTCCCTGCGTGAGGACGGTAAAACTCCGGCTTCCTACGAATACAATGTGGATGTTACCCAGCGTTCGGTGGATATGGCCCACGCCTGTGGTGTTTCTGTTGAGGGTGAGCTGGGCTGCCTGGGCTCCCTGGAGACCGGCATGGCCGGCGAAGAGGACGGCGTTGGTGCAGAGGGCAAGCTGTCTCACGATCAGCTGTTGACCGATCCGGAAGAAGCCGCTGACTTCGTACAAAAAACCAAGGTAGATGCCCTGGCAATTGCCTGTGGAACCAGCCACGGTGCCTATAAGTTTACCCGTCCGCCTACTGGCGACATCCTCGCTATTGACCGTATCAAGGAAATCCATGCGCGTATCCCAGGCACCCACCTGGTAATGCATGGCTCTTCTTCTGTACCTCAGGAGTGGCTGGCGGTAATCAATGAGTTCGGTGGTGAAATCCCCGAAACTTACGGTGTGCCGGTTGAGCAGATTTGCGAAGGTATCAAACACGGCGTGCGCAAGGTCAATATCGATACTGATTTGCGTCTCGCCTCCACCGGCGCCACCCGCCGTTTCTTGGCCGAGAACCCGTCTGAGTTCGATCCGCGCAAGTTCTACAAAGCTGCTTTGCAGGCGATGAAGGAAATCTGTATTGCGCGTTACGAGGCCTTTGGCACCGCCGGTCAAGCCAGCAAGATTCGCCCACTTAGCCTCGATGCTATGAGCCAGCGTTATACAGCTGGAGAGCTGGAGCCGCAAATTAAGTAAGCGCTTACTTCTTTTGTAGGTAGGAAAGGCGGGCATTGTGCCCGCCTTTTTAATAGATAAGTCACTGTTCACTCACCCAGCCTCTTCCTCCCTGGCAAAAATGCAGTACCATTGGTTCAATGGAAACCTTGCAAGACATCAGCGTTTACGAAAGCAGCCCGGTAACTCAACGCCCGGACTATTCGGCTTTACGGCAAAAGTTGCCGCAGCTCGACTTTGCCAATGACACGGCACCGCTGTTGACTGAAATGCAGGATTATCGGAATTTTTACGATTTACATTTTCCTCTCTCTTATAAAACGGGCGTTGGCACTTTCACAGCGGCGGGTTTTGAGTTGGTTTCCCAGTACTGGCTGGTAGAAAAACCTCGCGGTACGCTGTTTATCTGTCATGGTTATTTCGATCATACTGGTATTTATGGCCCCGCAATTCGCTTCGGTCTCGAGCGTAATCTCAATGTGGTAATTTTCGATTTTCCCGGCCATGGCCTCTCCAGTGGCGAGCGAGTTGCTATCCAGACTTTCCTGCAATATCGCCAAGTGTTTGACCGTCTTTTATCCATCGCTGAAGACAAGCTGCCCAAACCCTGGCACGCCTTGGGTCAGAGCACTGGTGGGGCGGCATTACTGGCGCATTTGCAGTACAGTCGCCGGCAACCGTTGGATAAGATTTTTTTATTGGCTCCTCTGGTGCGACCGGCCAACTGGCACATAGTGAAATGGAAGTACTATCTGGGGCGGTTGTTTATTAACGAACCCAGCCGCAAGTTCACAATAAATACCCACGATGCCGAGTTTTCCCGGCGTCAGGCTTTGCGTGATCCTCTGCAATCCAGAGTAATTTCCATGTGCTGGCTCGGCGCCATGGTAGATTGGATCAAGACCTTCCCTAAAACTGCGCGTAATCCCCGAAAAATTTTGGTTGTCCAGGGTACCGGTGATGCCACTGTCGATTGGCGCTATGATATGCGCGCAATCCGCGATCGTTTTCCACACTGTCATCGAGTATTGATTCGCGGTGCCCGTCACCAGATGATCAATGAAACCCAGCCCTATAGGCATCAGATACTGGCCGCTATGGATGACTGGTTGAATAGATAAGCTATGTGAGCCTCTTATTCTCCATTTTATTTATGCAGATTTTCCACTGGTCTTCTCACACTATGAATAAAGAGGCTTTATAGTGGTTTGGATAGCTCTTTTGATTTAGCTAGTAGTCACAATGACCAGCATTAATTTATAAAAATCGAGTTTCTCTGGGCCATATTACCAAATTTGATAAGTTCCAAAATATTCGTAGTGGAATATGATGTTGGTGGGGTTTACAACTTCCGAGTAAAAGTAACTATGTTTGCGATAGGTAAAGTACTTAATCATGGTGGAAATATGGAGAATATTTCAAATTAGTTTTGGCTAAAATTCCTTAGCAGGTTTTAGGGGGGCATGAAGAAAATATAAATGTTCGGGCGGGGTTTGCATCTTTATCATAGAAATGTTTATGCGTTAGGTTTGGGTGGGTTTATATTTATTGTGTTGCACTCACACTAAAATTATATGGTAAATGATCGTATGTGAGTGCGGGGTTTTATTGTTGCTGCGCTCTTTAATGTTTTCTATGTGTCTTTATGGTCTTCTAGAGGCCACTGCCATGCCAGCCAAATAATCATTAGCTTTAGGAGTATTTCAATAAAGCCCAGATAAAAATAGAAATACCATGATGATATGAGCATTGTGGCACCTAAGAATATAATGAATATTGTGGCAACAATTATATTAAGCCATCGGGAAATATTCGGTTTTAACATTAAAGATAGTGCAACCATGACACATGGAATTGATGTTATTATCGCCACTGACAGTAGTGAGCCTTGCGTAACCGTACCGAATGGACCGTAGCCATCTATAATTCTCTCAATTTTTCCTGTCCTGAATAACCCAAAGAAGTCACCGTATATGTAACAAAACACTACTGAAGCCCACAATGCAGATATTTTAATTTTCACATTGACATAAGGGTCAGCTAACCTGTCTGTTATTTTTCTTGTTTCTTTTTTGTTGCTCATGATATTTCCTAGACTTAATGTTCGACTATTTCTTTGTTTGAGTTGGTTTCTATTTCTTGCGCTCTAACTCCCATGAGTAAAAGCCATAGGCAGGTTCCAATTTCACCTAGAGATGCAGGAATCCTTACAAATCCTGGAATTTCAGTTTCAGGGAAAAGTAGGCTTCCAAAGAATTTTATTAAATAACCAAAGCAACCAGTCATTAATAGCAGGCCAAATACTTTCGGTAGTAAATTTGATTTATAAACCAGGTATCCAAAAGGAAATAGCCAGAGGCCCCAAAGTATTTGGATGACTTGAATTCCATTGCTGTATGATTTTAAGAGTAGCAATACTTGTGCATATATTTGTTCTTGTACGAAGGCGTTGAGATATTGTGCTCCGCTCAATAGAGTGAGCGCGTCAATTTTGTTGAGAACATTGAAGAGGGAAAATGGAACACTGCTTATGGCCAGTACAGCCATTATTAAGGCAATGTTTCTATTTTCTGGTTCCAGTAGACGATATAAAATTATTGGCAATATTAAAAAGAATATATAGCAAAGTATCTCGCTCAAAATTCCTAGTCTACATAAGAATTCCTGCTTCAGGATATTGCTAACTGTTACTGGTGCGTTCTCCCATACTATCGGAATTTGAGAAGGAACATACATTAGAGCAAACATGCCAGTTAGAACAGCTAATAAGTATACAAGTCCAGAAAGTCTGGCATACTCTCTTTGGGTCATTTTATGCTCCTAAGAAATTATTTGAGTTCCATACATAGACTATTACGATGTGATCTTTGCATAATTTCAGTTGGCTTATAGCAGCTGATATTAGTTTTGGTCATTTAATTTACAATGTGAAAATCATATTTTGATGGTTGACTATTATTTATCCTCTGTGGCTTCTTATGTATAAGAGTTTATTTCCGCCTTATAACTGTTTCTATCTAGAAATTGATGAGACGCTTAATGGGAGGGATGAATGGCGGTATGCTGGGATAAAGTGTTGGTCAAAATCCAGTCAAGTTAGGTGTTGGCCATACCGTAGAAGGTAGGGAACAAGAGATTCTGTTATTGCTACTTAGGCGATCCGGTGTGAAGATGTATTGACTGGTTGCTTTGTCATTTACTATTGAGCAGGAGGAAGTAATGTTTAGCCATATTATGGTTGGTGCTAATGATATACATCGGTCTAAAGCATTTTATGATGCTGTTTTAGGCGCCCTAGGCTATGAGCCTGGTGTTATTGATGAGAAGGGCCGTTGCTTTTACTTCACCAAAACAGGTGTCTTTGCAATTTCTAAGCCTATAGATGGGAAAGAGGCTACTCATGCCAATGGCGGCACCATTGGTTTTAGTGCGAAGAGTACTGAGGAAGCTGATGCATGGCATCAGGCAGGCCTTGCCAGCGGCGGAGTTGCTTGTGAAGACCCTCCGGGAATACGTGAGGGTGTTGCTGGAAAATTGTATATTGCCTATTTGCGTGATCCCGATGGCAATAAGCTCTGCGCTCTACACCGAGTTGGCTAACATCGCCCCTGAAATTAATATATGTCTGCCCAATGCATGATTCTTTTGCATTGGGCAGTCATTAAATGAGGCTTTCAAAAAACGGCTACTTTTCTGCACTATCTTTTTCTTTTTTTCTCTTATCTGTTAAGTCGTTATTCTTCTTCTTTTTTTGAACTCTATTCTCTGGTGCAGTGTTTCTACTTGAATTTTTCTTGTGATCTGAAGATGACTTTTGGAGAGGTACTATTGGGGTTGGATTGGTTGGGTATTCAACTTTGCATTGTCCGCGCCCACCATCGGAAAGGACTATTTCATTCAGGTCATCCATCACCCTTATGGGGCCTGAATAGTATTGACTCATACCGGCAACAAATCCCTTTTATCGGCTTCCGTTACCGGGGGAGGGATAAGGTGAGTCAGGGCAACAGATTTTACTCCCGCTTTAGTTGCCATTTTGGCAATATCCAACGTGTTGGAGTGATAGTGAATGATTTGATTTGCTTTCTCATAACGAAGTCGTGCTCTACGATTATTTCCGGTTTGTTTGAGCTTACTAATGTATTGGGCATAGCTGAGAGCTTCAGAAATTAATAGGTCGGCGTCGCGTTCAATACTTTCCAAACCATCGAATACATGAGTATCTCCGGTGATAATAACTTTACAGGGGCTAAAGCGTATTTCATAACCAAATGCTGGAAATACGGGTTCATGATTCACAGCGAAGACAGAGACTGTTGTGTCTCCATGATTCCAGACTTTCTGGATGACTTCCGGCTGTTCACCAGCAATATTGATAAGATGTGGAGTGGCAACAGCTAAAACGGGATCGAGAATTCCCTGTCTATTGGCAGATCTATAGAGAATATCAGGCTCAAAACTCTTTTTTATTCCTTCCATAATATTAAAAATGCCATAGGGCCCATAGACGTTAATCGGCTTATTAGCGCCTACAAACCAGGACTCATTGATCACCATTGCCAAGCCACCAAAGTGATCGGAGTGCCAGTGAGTAATAAATATGGGATCTACTTGTGCCAAGTTAAGATCCAGTTGTCCGATGCGCGCTGTCGCACCTTCGCCCGCATCTACAAGGAAAAGCTTTCCACTACTGCGTATTGCTACACAGGCGGGGTGTCGCAACCATTGATAGGCCGGATCGGGAGTTCCGGTGCCACAAAAATAGATATGCATCTTGCCATCATCTTCCACATAGGGGGGGTAATGTCGAAGAGATTCAGGTTGCTCTGCCCCCAGATGATTCGAGAGGATTAATAGGGCGAGAGTAGTAAAGAAAGCTTCTATGAGTAATTTTGGCATTTTTAGCCAGCCTGTGGATTTTGATTAGTCCAAGAGTAAGCCCGGATTTGTAAAACTTCCATCAGGTCTTTTCGTATCAATATTTAAGTCGCTTTATAACTCTTAAATGGACAAAGATGCATAGGAAATTACTAGAGGCGATGATGTGGCCTGGACTTATTTAATAGGCGCTGTTTTCTGGAGTTAACTCTAAGAATGCTGTATTTGCAGTAGAGAAATGTTTATTAGAGGGCAGTGGGGGTTCTTATGCTTTCTTAATTACATCTGTTTAAACAGGTGTATATATCGCCGGCTGACAGGAAGGACTTCTTTGCAGGTCTTCAGATGAATTTGCGCAGTGTCTCCGTCGCGAATTACATACTGTATGGCATTTAAATTTACTACCACTGAGCGATGTACTTGTGTGAAGAGTTGTGGATCCAGCTGGTCAATAAGATCTTTCAAGGGAGCTCTAATTAGTACTTCAGAAATCTTCTCTCCCCTTTCACTCCATGCTATCAGAGTATATTTTTCATCGGATCGTAAATAGTGGATATCATCCACTGAGATCAAACGCAGTGTGTTTCCAACCGAGGCTTTAATCCAGCGTAAGTGAGATTTTACATGCGGTTTGCTAAGTTGTTCGGCTAGTTGTTCCAGAGAGATCTGTGTATTGCTTATGGGTTTTTCCATTTGCAAACGTTCTTGCAGGCGAGACACGGTATCGGCTAGCCGTTCATTTTCTACTGGCTTAACCAGATAATCCAGGGCCCCTTGCTGGAAGGCTTTCACGGCATATTGATCGTAGGCGGTAATAAAGATCAAATGAGCGCGGCGACCTATCTCTTGTGCGGCTTCAATACCGGTAATACCGGGCATCTGGATATCGAGAAAGCAAATATCCGGCTGGTGGAGTTCAAACAGCTCTATGGCTTCTCGGCCATTGCGTGCCTCTGCTACAACTTCCAATTCAGGCCAATGAGCGGCAAGTTTACGAATAAGGGCCTGACGCAGCAGAGGCTCGTCATCGGCGACCAGGGCAGTAACAGTGCACAGTATCATCGCTGCTCCTCGGGGATAGGGTAGAGAATTTCTGCGAGTAGCCCGTGAGGTTGTTGGGCAGACACCTCCAGCGAAGCTGCTTCTCCAAAAGTAAGGCGTAAACGTTCTCGCAATGTTGAAAGACCTGTTCCCATCCCGCTGGTTAACCCCTGTAAACCAACGCCGGTATCTTGAACTTGTACCCGGCATATACCTTTGTGTAGGAGTACACAGACTTTTATTTCTCCACCTATTTCACTGGGGTCTATGCCGTGGCGCACGGCATTTTCAATAAGTGTCAATAATGCCAAGGGGGGGCAGGGTAGTGAGTGAACCTTTTCATCGGCATCTATGGAAAACTGCAGGCGATCAGGCATGCGCATTTGCATCAGAGCTAGGTAAGCTTCTACCAGGGACAACTCTTGACCAAGAGTACTTTGGGCTGAATCCAGCTGTGGAATGCTCGCTCGTAAGTAGGTGATCAGACTGTCGAGCAATACTGGTGCCTGCGGAGAGGCGGAATCCACCAGCTCGCGCACATTGGCGAGTGTATTAAAAAGAAAGTGCGGCGTTACCTGGGACTGTAACAATCGCAAACGACTATCGAGTGCCTGCCGCTCCAGGGCACCCCGTTCACGTTCAAATTGCCTGGCCTGCTCACGTACTATTTCATCCCGCTGGCGCAACAGGGCGGACATGGCGATCCAGGGGGCAAACAGTATGCCGCTTACCATAATGGCAAGAAACCCTAGGTGCTGGTCGTGGTTTTGCCAAAAGGAGGGCTCACCTTCTTTTGTAGTGCCCACATAGACCATCAGTAAGGCCATGGGGATGGATAGAGCTACGCCACCAACCTGAAGGACCCAGCGAGGTAATGATTGCGGTAATTTCTTTGGCCAATGTTCCAACAGGCAGTAAAACAACAGCGCAGCCGATGCCGAGCTGCAGGTGCGAACGAGCAGCTCTGGATAAGAGCCTTTCCAGTAGAGCCCTAGCAGCAGGGTCCACACCAGTGTAGCGAACAGTACAGTGAGTACCTGCTGCCGGCTGGGTAGCGGCAGCAGGTCAATTGAACGTTGAGAGCTCTGGTGCATGACGGTATTTAATCCTTCTCGGTAGCCGCCATTTTCACACACTTGGGCATATGAAGCTTAGAGGAACCTATTTCCTAGAGTGTGGCCTTGCCCTGTAAATGGAGTTTGCGCCTTTGCGCCAGGGCATCAATGGAGTAGAGCGCTAGGCCCACCCATACAAACATAAAGGTGGTGAGTTTGCCTTCGCTGAATGGCTCTCCGAATACCTGTGTGGCAACCACCAGCATCAGCGAGGGCCCGATATATTGCAGGAAGCCGAGGGTAGATAAATTGAGCCTTCGTGCGGCGATGGTAAATAGCAGCAGTGGCACCAGGGTAATAGGACCGGCTAAAAGCAGCAGGCTGTTCAACTCCCAGTTGTTGTGTAGCAGATTACTTGTGGGACTTGTGCTCATGAACAGGTAGATCAATGCCACCGGCATCATAAATAGGGTTTCCACGGCGAGGCCGGTGAGGCTCTCTACCGGGGCGCGTTTGCGCGCAAGCCCATAGAGCGCGAAAGATCCCGCCAGGAATAGAGCAATTACCGGCACCCGCCCAAACTGCCAAAGTTCATGAATGATTCCCATGGCAGCAAGTGCGACCGCTAGCCATTGCAGCCGGCGCAGTTTTTCCCCAAGGAACAAAACGCCGAGCACAATATTGAGCAGTGGGTTGATGTAGTAACCGAGGCTGCTCTCCAACAGGTGACCGTTGTTGATAGCCCAGATAAAGACCAGCCAGTTACCACCGATCAGTGCAGTGGTGAGGGCGAGGGTGCGCACTTTTTTACCATCGCGCAGCGTGGCCTTGAGAGTGGGCAGCTTGCCCAATAGCAGCATAATCAGCAGTGCCAGAGCCAGCGACCAGATACTGCGGTGGGCGAGGATTTCCGCCGCGGGGATGCCCTGCAGCTGGTTGAAGTAGAGCGGAGCCAGCCCCCAAATCAGGAAGGCGGCAACGCCAGCGAGCAGACCGGTGGTGGCGGTATCGTTAGTACGCAAGGGGACACCTGCTATGAAAAATATGATGTCGGCTTGGGCCAGGGCACGCGAGGGGTTGCGTGTGGCACTGAGCCAACAGAGATAGAATAGGAGTTGCTATTGTAGAAGTGAGCGCCAGGGTGGATCAATCCTTTTATCGACCAGCCGAAGGCGCTAAAAGACGGGCGGCAGAGGGACTGCACACCCGTCCAAAGGGGCTTTAAAACGTATTAGAACAATACACGGCAGCGTAGGGTGCCGGGAATATTCTTCAGCTTCTCCAGGGCCAGGTCTGAGTAGGCTGCATCCACATCAATCACCACATAGCCCACTGTCTCGTTAGTCTGCAGGTACTGGGCGGAGATGTTGATGGCATTTTCTGAGAATACCTGGTTGATCGCGCTCAGAACGCCAGGGACGTTTTTGTGGATATGCAGCAGGCGGTGGGTACCTGCATGTCCTGGCAGTGCCACCTCGGGGAAGTTCACAGAGCTGGTGGTGGTGCCGTTATCGGAGTAGTGCGCCAGCTTTTCCGCTACCTCGGTGCCGATATTCTCCTGCGCCTCCATGGTGGAGCCACCCACATGGGGAGTAAGCAGGGCGTTGTCGATGCCGCGCAGTGGTGAGACAAACTCGTCGTCATTGCCGCGGGGCTCTACTGGGAACACATCGATAGCGGCGCCGGCCAGGTGCTTGCTATTGAGGGCCTCCGCCAAAGCCTCAATATCCACCACGGTACCGCGGGAGGCATTCAACAGAATCGCCCCGGGTTTCATCTGCGTTATCTGCTCTTTTCCTATCATCATCTTGGTAGAGGGCAGCTCGGGTACATGCAGGGAAACCACATCGGACTCGCGTAGTAACTCTTCCAGGGAGCCCACCTGGCTGGCATTACCCAGCGGTAGCTTGGTGATGACATCGTAAAATTTCACCCGCATACCGATGGCTTCCGCCATGACCGAAACCTGCGAACCAATGGCGCCGTAGCCGATAATGCCCAGGGTCTTGCCGCGAGCCTCGAAGGAGCCAACCGCAGACTTGAGCCAGCCACCGCGGTGGCACACTGCATTCTTTTCGGGAATCCCGCGCAGCATAAAAATGGTCTCGGCGATGATCAGTTCTGCCACACTGCGGGTGTTGGAATAGGGCGCGTTAAATACAGCGATACCGAGCTCGGTTGCCGCCTGCAGATCCACCTGGTTGGTGCCAATACAGAAACAACCGACGGCAATCAGTTTGGTGGCATTTTCCAATACCTTGCGGGTCAGCTGGGTGCGTGAACGAATACCGATAAAGTGGGCATCCGCGATCTTTTCGATCAATTGGTCTTCGGGCAGTGAAGTTTTCAAATACTCCACATTGGTGTAGCCACGCGAGGTCAGCAGGTCGATCGCCGACTGGTGTACACCTTCCAGCAGCAGGATGCGAATCTTGTCTTTTTGCAGGGACTTTTTTTGATCGGAATTGTGCGGAGCCATAAACTATCTCTTCACTGAGTGCGAATAACGCGGTGTAAAAAGTGCTTTGCCACTTCTAATAGATGTGCCGAAGTCTGGCGAAGGCGCGATCATAGCACATGCTGCTTATATCGCTTTATTCGAAATTTCTATCCTAACTATCTTATTTATTTATGTACCAACACCAATTTACTTGTGGCAGTGAAGTTCCTTACAAGCTGGGCAAGATTATCTGTGTGGGGCGTAACTACGCCGACCACGCCGCGGAACTGAATAACCCAGTGCCGGAAGAGCCATTGCTGTTTATCAAGCCTGCCACTGCGGCGGTAGAGATGGCCGAGCCTATTCATCTGCCCACAGGGCGGGGCAGCTGTCACTTTGAGGGCGAACTGGCACTGCTAATGGGTGAAAAACTGTGCAATGCCAATGCCACGGAAGTATCCCCCGCCATCGCTGGATTGGGACTCTCACTAGACCTGACCCTGCGCGATCTGCAAGCGACGCTAAAGCAGGCCGGGCACCCCTGGGAAAAGGCCAAGGGCTTCGATAACTCCTGTCCACTCTCTCCTTTTGTCAAACTGGACTGGCTGCCGGATTGGGACAAGCTTAGTTACTCTCTATGGCTAAACGGCGAGCTGCGTCAGCGCGGCAAAACTGAGCATATGCTCACTCCAATTTTAGATCTGGTGGCTTATATCAGCAGCTTCTTCACTCTGGAGCCCGGCGATGTGGTACTGACTGGTACGCCGGCGGGTGTCGGTGAGTTGCATCACGGTGACAAGCTGATGATGCAGCTTCAGGATGATTGGTTGCAGGTGGAGACGACGGTCGTGTAATTCCGTGGGCGGCTCTGACCCGTATCCGGCCGCCTTGGTTCGTACCCTTTAAAGCCCACCGTGCCATCATTCTTTTTGATTTGTGATCACATTTTCGATATAACCTGAAAAAACTAACAGTCTCAGACGAGGTGTGCCATGACAGAAAAAAATAACATCCCGCAAAACCTGCAGGAGTGGCAGGCCCTGGCGGCCTCTCTCAAGATCGAAGGCCGTGCCTTTATCAATGGCGAGTATGTGGATGCCCTATCGGGGGAAACCCGCGCCACCTATAACCCCGCCAATGGCGATGAGCTGGCACAAATCAGCAGCTGTGGCCCACAGGATGCCGACTTGGCCGTGCGTGTGGCGCGGGAGACCTTTGAGTCCGGTGTCTGGTCAAAAATGCCACCGATGCAACGCAAGAAAATCCTGGTGCGCTTCGCCGACCTGATCGAAGAGCGCCTGGTTGAAGTTGCCCTGCTGGAAAGCTTGGATGCGGGTAAGCCTATCGGTGACACCATGGCCGTAGATGTCCCCGGTGCGGCCACCACTATTCGCTGGAGCGGCGAGGCCATTGATAAAATCTATGATGAGGTGGCACCCACGGGCCCTGGTGAGTTAGGGCTGGTCACTCGTATGCCTCTGGGGGTGGTGGCGGCGATTGTCCCCTGGAACTTCCCACTGTCCACCACGGCCTGGAAGCTGGGCCCGGCTCTGGCCACCGGCAACAGCGTAATTCTTAAGCCAGCCTCTAATACCCCGCTGACAGCGATTAAATTGGCCGGCCTGGCCAAGGAAGCGGGCCTGCCCGATGGCGTCCTGAATGTACTACCGGGTCCCGGCAGCAGCTTGGGCAAGGCATTGGGCCTGCATATGGACATCGACTGCCTCACCTTCACCGGTTCCACCGAAGTGGGCAAGACCCTCACTGAGTACTCTGGCCAGTCAAACTTAAAGCGTACTTTCTTAGAGCTGGGTGGAAAGAGCCCGAATATCGTTTTTGCTGATGCGGACCTGGATAAAGCTGCCGATGCCGCGGCATTGGCAATTTTCTACAACCAGGGAGAAACTTGCACCGCCGGTTCGCGCCTGTTGGTGGAAAAGAGCATTGCCGATGAGTTTATTCAAAAGGTAAGCAAGGCCGCTGAGCGCTTTAAGCCTGGTCACCCACAAGACCCGAATACTGCAATGGGCGCACTGATTGATCGCAGCCAGTTCGACACCGTCGAGTTCTATGTAGCGAAGGGTTTGGAACAGGGCGCGCAACTGGTTTGTGGTGGCAAGCCGGTGGATGAAGTAGCCGGTGGCTACTATTACGAGCCCACCGTTTTCCGCAATGTGACCGGTGATATGACGATCGCCAGGGAGGAGATCTTCGGCCCGGTATTGTCGGTTATTGAGTTCGAGACCGAAGAGGAAGCGCTCGCTATCGCCAATGACTCCATCTATGGCCTGGCGGCGGGTATCTGGACCAACAACCTGGGCCGTGCCCACCGTATGGCCCGTGATATCTATGCGGGTTCAGTGTGGGTGAACAATTACTTTGGCGGGGATATCACCGTGCCCTTCGGCGGCTTTAAGCAGTCAGGGAATGGCCGCGACAAGTCCCTGCACGCCCTGGATAAGTATTGTGAGCTGAAATCTACCTGGATTGATCTAAGCTAGACACCCCTTAGCATAGATTGGAAAAAGGGCCACTAATTGTGGCCCTTTTTTTGACCCTCCCTATCTATATTTTTCTGTCCCGTTCCCTCTTTTGACTGTCACCTGGGTGCTCTATCTGGCGTGATTTTTCTAGTCAGCTATACCTAAGTTATCGCCCTCTATAAAAGCCTTCGACGACATAGCGCCCTATTTGGGTTTGAGTTGCGAAATAAACCAGTTTGAGGAGATTTGGCTTGAGAAAAATCTGCCTGTTTATCGTTATCCTGGCGGCAAGCGGAATAACAACTTTACGGGCAGCGGAGGCCCCCAGGTTTGGAGAGATTGCTGGGCTGGTCAGTGCGGAACGAATCTACGCACAAGCCGTACGCAATACACAGGTTCACAGCCTGGTTGGAAATTGGATGGAAGTATTCGTCAGCCACGGCGATGCGGTGGAAAAGGGACAGCTTTTAGCAATGTACAAAAGCAACAGAGGTAGGGCTGTGCTCGAGTATATTGCCAGTCGCTCCGGGCGGGTTCTTATCAATAGCCGGAATGCGCTCAATTCCGTGGAAAATGTCCTGGAAATTATCACTGTTCCCCATGATGAATACTGCAGGCATGTCGACTGCTCGGCTTCGGCAGAGCAGTGAGAACCGTAGAAGATATTTGTTTGGCTAGTTCCACTGGTTGTGGGTAATCTGGGGGTTCTGGAAAAGGACCTCTTACGCTATGAAATTGATTTATACCCATGAAAACCGCCTCTTGGTAGAGCTGGCAAAAAGTCGCCTGGAAGTTGCCGGTATAGCGGTCAAATTAAAGAATGAATTTGCGCAGGGAGCATCTGGGGAGTTGGCGCCCAGCCAAGCCTGGCTGGAGCTTTGGCTTGAGCGTGATCGAGATTACGAACACGCGTGCCAGTTGTTACAAGATGCCGAGGCTGAACAGATTGGATGGTCCTGCCTCGATTGTGGAGAAGACAATGGGGCGGCATTCGATTATTGTTGGCAATGTGGTAAGACAAGGCCAGCTGTCAGCAAAGACTAGTTCGCTAAATCATTTTCAGAAAAAATAGAAATCAGTTAATAGTTATTGCTTGAAATTAAGGCATATTAGAATAAGCAATCTAAAGTTATCCGAAAGAAATTTGCCAATTTTTAGTTCTTTATTGTGTAAATTTATTCGCAGTTCATACAGTAAAACCAGCATTATTTTTATTTTCAGGGTGACTTATGAGCGATCTACCTCACGGTGTTTCTATTGGGTTGGAGCAGCATGGAAATCATTTCTTTTTGACACTGCGGGCCCGCGGAAAGCTGACTCATGAAGATTATAAAACCATGGTCCCCATGCTCAATTCTGCCCTTGCTGGAGTAGAAAACCCCAAAATAGATTGTTTGATGGATGCCAGCGAGTTAGAAGGTTGGGAGCCTCGCGCTGCTTGGGATGACTTAAAATTGGGCCTATCTCATGGACGCGATTTCAACCGAATTGCCGTTATCTCCGATAAACGCTGGATGAAAATCGCCAGTAAAGTAGGCAGCTGGTTCATAGGAGGTGAATACAAAGTGTTTGATTCAGAGGAAGATGCCATGGCTTGGTTGCTTGGGGAGAAGTAGAACGGTTTTTGATTGCCTAATTTCCTTGCAGATTTATTGACTTTATAGGTGATAAAGAACGTCAATTATTTAAAAAAATAAATAAAACTTTTATTTGTTAACTTTATTTATATTGGGTGGGGTTGATAAGAATAGCTAATAGGAAAGGAATTGTTTATGTTCGAGTGGGTAGCCAGCCCGGAGGCCTGGATTGCTTTGGCCACGTTGGCGGCGTTGGAAATAGTGCTAGGAATCGATAATGTTATTTTTATTTCAATTCTCGTCGGACGCTTGCCTCCCAAGCAGAGAGAGCCTGCACGTTTTATCGGCCTGACGCTTGCCATGGTGACACGCCTGGCATTGTTGTTTTCTATTTTCTGGATTATGGGGCTAGTAGAGCCGTTATTTAGTGTTTTTTCTATGGAGATATCCGGGCGCGATATAATTTTGGTCGGAGGCGGTTTATTTCTGATCGGTAAAGCCACCCATGAGATTCACAACAGTCTGGAAGGTGATGAGACTGATGCAGCAACTCTGGGGACAGCCGGCTTTGGCATGGTTCTCCTACAGATTGCCATTCTCGATATCGTATTCTCACTCGATTCAGTGATTACCGCTGTAGGGCTGGTCGATGAAATTTCCATTATGGCGATCGCAATTGTCCTGGCGGTGATGGTTATGTTGGTTGCCGCCAAACCGATAGGTGATTTCGTCGATCGTCATCCCACCGTTAAAATTCTGGCGTTGGCGTTTCTGATTATGGTGGGATTGACCTTGGTCGTGGAAGGTTTCGATGTGCATGTGCCCAAAGGTTACATCTATTTTGCCATGGCATTCTCAATGGCAGTGGAAATGCTTAATTTGCGCCTGCGTAGTAAGAAAAAGAGTAAGACAGCACCGGTACAGTTACATCATTCTTTGCGGGATAATAGCGAATAATTGATGATAAATATTAATTGGGCGAGCGGTGAAGCTCCGTTTCGCTCAATTATATGGCGATTTTTACTTAATAAAATCTAATAGTTATTTCTCTTGATCTTTAGAATCAGGTAGGTCAGACCCAAGGCTAGTGTTGCAGCCGCAAGTCCCAGTAGTTCCCCCGCGCTAACCTTATCCAGATCCAGGATTATAAATTTACGTGCAAGTGCTAGTATGGCAATTAAAACCACGACAGTAGTTTGAATAATACTCTGCTGTCTGGTTACTACATATTGCAGAGTATGACTGAATTCCAGTGCAATCAATAAAGTAATAATTTCACCAAAAATAGTCTGAAAAACTTTGTGATCGAGAGGATCCTTCATGCCAACTAGCAGCATGGAATACACGGAATAAGCTAAACGGCTGATAGCAACTATAACAATTACAATAATAATAAAGGTGAGCAGAAGGGCGATAAAACTTTCAAATTTACGATAATAATTGTGTACAGCACTTTCCGGTTGGCTGGGCTCTTGCTCCGGATTAGCCATAATTGACTCCCTAGGCCAATGCCCTGTATTTTGTAATTGAATTTAAATGCTTATTCTTCAATGTCATAAGTATCCTATATATCTATTTCATGCCGGTTATCACTTCATTTTTCATTAGTGAAATAACCTTGCTGCTCATTGGCATCAGCCGATGCAAGATGACTGGAACTTCATAAGAAATGCCTACTCCCAGTTGAGCACTACTGTGTGGCATTATTGTGATATCGTATTTGGTCCAAATCGAGACGGGATCGGTTTCTTCTAACAAGTGCATCGAGCTGTTCAGCGAATTCAGGAAGTCACTACCGATACGCAGTTGCTGCCCACCCTTGTATGGTAGAAAGTTTGCCCAATAGCTGCCGTGGTGTGGGGAGGCAATAGATATAAACTTATGTACTCTGCTAATACCACTCATGGCTTGTAAATAATAACGAGCGACAATTCCTCCCATGCTGAATCCCACCAGTGTACAGGTCTCCTCTTCGTTCAGTATCTTTTCCATTTTTGCCATTAACTGGGCCGAAAGGTGTTCCATGCCATGCCAGCCTGAGTTGTAGCGCAAATGAATATAATGGGCGTCAAAGCCAGTTTCAGCGAGTGCGCGCTGCATTCTTAAGAGAGCATTACCACGATCAAAAATTCCAGGAATTAGTAGAACAGTGTGGCTTTTCTGGCGCATTGTTTGACGCGTGTTAGTTTATTTTGAGTTGGAGTGGCGTAAGAACAAGTTGGTTGCTTAATAGCTTGGATAAAGAGTGTAGTTCGCAACTCACCAACGTGAAGAAGTGGTTTTCTTAGGAGACTGTGACGTTATCCTGGGTGTAAGCTTTGAGAAATGAATTTGCTGAATTGGTCAAGTACCTTTTATATGTCTAATCTGTATTCTTAAGTCGCTATTTTCTTTTTCATATGGGGTCCACTTTTGCTGGGCTCATAAATTTGTGACGCTTTTATACTTTTAATCATGGGTTTTAAGCACTATTTCTAAGGGTCTTTCCAGGAATTCTGCTAGTTAAAATGTCTTAAACCCTAAGAAGTTGTTGATTCAGCTTATAAAGACCAGCTAGGTGTTGTAGCTGTTTATATAGAAGGCAGTGTGTCCTTGAGAGTTTTATTACATGAATAATTGGAGTAGAGCATGAAAGCGCCTTTTAATCGTTCAAAAAACACAGATTGGCCAGAGCTTCACTTTCAAGATTGGTCAGATACTGCAGCTACATTACATCTGTGGACACAGGTCATTGGCAAGATTCGCTTGGTTCAGTCACCCTGGACCAATCATTCCTGGCATGTGCCATTTTATGTTACCGCAAGAGGGTTGAATAGCTCTCTTATTCCTTATGGAGGAAGGGCTTTTTCAGTTGAATTTGATCTCCTTGATCATCAATTATCAATACTGGTTAGCGACGGTGGAAAACAGAAGATACCATTAAGGCCGATGTGTGTTGCAGATTTTTATATGAAGATCATGAGTACAATGAAAGACCTTGGCCTTTCTGTTGATATTTATACCACGCCAAGTGAAATTGCCAATGGGACTCCTTTCGAAGAGGATGTGGAGCATTGTCAATATGACTCAAAATTTGTCACACGTTTCTGGCAAGCATTAGTCCAAATAGATAGGATATTCAAAGATTTCCGCGCACGATTTATAGGAAAGTGTAGCCCTGTACATTTTTTTTGGGGGAGTTTTGACTTAGCGGTTACGCGATTTTCTGGCCGAGAGGCGCCTCTGCATCCCGGTGGAGTACCAAACTTCCCTGACTGGGTTGCACAAGAGGCATACTCTCATGAAGTCAGCAGTGCCGGATTTTGGCCGGGTGGAGGTGGTTTTGAGGATGCGGCATTTTATTCTTACACTTATCCTGCATCTGAGAAATTTGCGGATAAAAAGGTTAAACCGGATGCGGCTTTTTATTCAAAAGAATTGGCTGAGTTTATCCTTCCCTATGATGAGGTTAGGAGATCAACTTCTCCAGATGAAACATTAATGACTTTTCTGCAGAGTACCTACGAAGCCGCTGCGAGCACTGGTAAGTGGGATCGGAGTGCTCTAGAGAAAAATTTTTAAATAAAAGGGATTAGTGTAGGGGATACTTACATAAGAGTGGGTTGATTGTTCATTTTGATAGTTGGGGAATTTCAGGGCTTTTTAAACTCAGTATTAATGTTTTATTATTTCGCTTTTGCATTGACTATAAGAAATTGGTTTGAGAGCTTGAATATCACACTTCCAATGGTGTGGTATATCAAGGATATGAATTGAAGAGGCTTTATTTTTCAATCGCTAGTGAAACCCTCTCCCATGGAGTAGACGCCTACCTTTTGAATAGGGTAGAAGAAAATGCCGAAAATATTGAGCGAAGAACGTGTTGTTGAATACTCAGCAGAGTTTAAAGTTAGAGTGGTCGCACTCACTAATCAACTGAAAGCAGATACGACAACTATCGCCAACATCATTGGCCTACGTCCAGTAATGGTGTATAGATGGAGACAAGAAAGTAGAGAAGGCAAGTTGGTTGAGAAGCCTAGCCGTAGAATAAGTATGACGAAGACAGCGAAACTTTAGTCATCAGACTGATGATAAAGAAATAAAACGTCTAAGAAAGCAGGTTGAGACATTACAGAAGGAGAATGATCCCCTAAAAAAGTGAGAAGCGTACCTGAAAGATCAAAAGCTGAAAGATTCTCGTTCATAGCCCACAATCGGTGGGACTTTGGTGTCAGGTACTTGTGTAGATATTTGGATATTTCGCCTCAGGGGTTTTATAAATGGCTTAATCGTATTGAGAGTGCTCAAGACATAGAAAATAAGCGAATTCTAGGGTGTATAGAGACCCTCTACATACAGCATAATGGTAATTATGGAAGTCGAAGAATTAGCGCAGAACTGAAAGCTAATGGTGAGCGAATAAATCACAAACGAGTTGAACGCCTTATGCGAGAGGCTGGAATCGTGGGGAAAGCAGGAAGGATCTTCGTCGACGCCCATTACCTGGAAATCCTTGTATTAAGGTTGAAAGTTTACAACGAGAGCATGGTATGCCGACTAAACCAGACTCTCATTGGGCAGGTGATGTGACCTATCTGAAGATCAATGGTCAGTGGCAATATTTAGCTGTAATTTTTGATCTTTACTCTCGAAAAGTGGTGGGTTGGGAAATGTCAAATACTCGAACCGTTAAATTAACACTGTCAGTGCTAAATACAGCTGTCCGTCGCAGAAGGAAAGAATCAGATCTAATATTTCACAGTGACCGTGGGTCTGAGTACGGTGCTTATGCATACCAAAACCGACTCAAAGAGCTAAGTATTGAGCCGAGCATAAGTCGACCAGGGTTTATGAATGACAATGTGTATGCAGTGTCATTTTTTCAGACACTGAAAACTGAGAGTATCAAAGGATTTTACTTTGAGTCTGTTGAGGATTTTAGGGCTAACTTATCTTGGTACCTTGATAGATACTATAACTTGAAGAGAAGACACAGTTCACTTGGGTTCAAAAGCCCAGATGAATATGAAAGAATGGCCGCACAAGATGAATATAAGGTAGCGTCTACTTCAAGGGGGGAGGCTTCTCCCTTGGTATCGGGATTGACATAATAGATGGCGTTAGGCAGGCGGTTGTGATAGGGGCCAAATGAGGCATACAGGCAGGCGGCAATATTGTCACTCATTGTTAGCGCTGTAAAGATTGCCATGATTATAGCGATGACTATCTTTTTTGCAGCATTTGCTGCACCTTTTTTTGCTCTGGTGGCTATTACGGTAATGGGTGCGGCTATGGCCCAGTTAAAATCAACTGTTGACTGGACTATTAGATCCTCTTGCTCTTAGGGAAGGAGGATAGGAAAGGAATGGATCTTATACTTATTTCATGTGCGGTTTTTCTCTTGGCATTTATTGTCGTGAAGCTGATGGACTATCCGATGGATCGTCGGAAAAGAGAAGTGAAAGAGGCTGCAAATAGTATTGGCTATAAATTTTATGCTGACGCTGTACGAGATAAATTCGATATCATTACTTTTGATGTTCTTTTTTTGAATCGTTCTGGGTCTGTTGGAGGAGGGGATTTTGAGTATTTGATTTCAAATGGTACTGACGGGGTTTTGGAAAATAGAATTCCAAGAGGTTCGGCATTTGATTATAGGTCTAATGTCTATTTTTCAAGGGTTAGGTTTCCATGTAAGTTATTTATAGGGACAAGAAGAGTTTCCTATAATCGGGGATTTTTTGAGAGGAATGAAGATCGCTCCTCCAAGAAGGTTGGTCCTTTCATGGTAGAGAAAAAGGGTAGCAGTATCTCTGATAAATCCCTAATGCTTATCCTGGAGGTCTTGGGGAAATATTCCAGGCCTTATGTTCTTGCCTCCAACGGTTGCCTTCTTTTTTATGATGAAGGGAAAACTATAAAACCTTCAGATTTGGAGGGCTTCATTTCTGATGGAAAAAAAATATCTGGGTTAATTCCTAGATTCTCACAATAACCGACACACTTGGCGATAGCGAAGGAGGCCAGCTGGTTGTAGGCTAGTAAGCTTCCACACAAACAAGCCAGGAACCTCATGGGAACCCGTACCAACCAGCTGACCTTGAAAGAACGATACCAGATTGAGGTCCTTAATGGGCAGAACTATTCAGCCCGAGCCATTGGACTACGCCTCAATAGATCCAATAAGACCATCTCTCGTGAGCTTGGTCGTTACAGCCCTTACTGTGCCGAGAGTGCCCACCGTCAGGCACTGCAACGACGGCACGGAGCTATTAAACATACCAAGCTCGACTTTGCCATGCAGGTACAAATCGACCACCAGCTGAAAAATGCAAGTCCTGAACAAATCGCTGGGCGAATGCAGCTTGAGAGGTGTGCGAAAACGGTTAGTTGTTCAACAATTTACCGCTGGGTCAGTCGACTTAACTGGAGGTCACGTCTGCCAAGGAAAGCCAAACCTTATCAGAAACGGGCAGGTTCCGAGGCAGGCGTAAAGCTTATTCCAGAGCGCATAGATATTGATCAAAGACCTGCGATTGTCGATGAAAACACTGAGATCGGTCACTGGGAAGGCGATACAGTTTATGGTCAAGATGGCTATCTGGTGACACTGGTTGAACGAGTTTCCAAATTATTGCTCACTCGCAGAGTCCCAAATAAGAGCAAGAAAACAGTGAGCCGGGCGATCAAGCAGATGTTGAAGCCATATCAGGCCATCTGTAAAACCATCACCTTCGATAATGGAGGAGAATTTGCAGGTCATCAATCGATTGCGCAGAAGCTAGGATGCAGAATATATTTTGCGAAACCTTACCACTCTTGGGAACGCGGGCTGAACGAAAACACTAATGGCCTTTTGAGGCGCTTCTTCCCAAAAGGAGTGGAAATTGGCAAGATACCAAAAAGCCGTATTGATGACGCAGTGTTTCGAATCAATACTCGACCTAGGAAAGTACTAAATTACTTGAGCCCGCTGGAATTTTTGGCGGGTAAACGTGTGTCACTTATGTTGGCAATCTAGGATTTGTGCAAATGATTAACAGATCATTCATCCAGGGTGCTGATTTGATCTTGTCAGTACCGGTACAACTGGGTGCGCAACAATATCGAATTCATTCCCAGCTACGGCTCCATCCAGGGCGCCGACAACATTCTGCAGCTTAGCAAGAGCAGCGTCTTCAACACTGCCAGCCCGCTGCGCGCCGCCAATATCCTCGTGCTGCAGGAGATCCGGCTGGCTGTATTAGCAGGTAAGGTTGCTACGGCACATGAACTACCGATCAACTTCAACAGTTGGATTGGTGAGGGATATCTTCTGATTGATCCACAGATTGGGGCAGGGGCTTATAAGATTTCGGGGGGAAGTAACGGTGGTGATCTTTTAAGCGCAATTGGAGCTTTACTCGGCCTTGCAGGTATTGCTGTCTCTATTGGGGAATTCCTTGAGGCACTAGTAGGATTAGGGACCCTCTTTGCAAAAATTAGGCCCGTTAGCCGTTCTCCTATCAGTAGTTGATGCGAAGCTTTCAGGCTGTGCTGCTGGTGCTAGTTTGGGGGTATTTGGTTTTTCGCTAGCAGCTTGGATCGGAATATTGGCATTGAGCTTCTACGCGTTACCGCTCCTAATTATATTGCTAGCCATTGTGGCAATCTCCCTGGTTCAATTTATTATTGTTTCTGCAATAAAAGAGGATTTTTGCGGTGCTTGAATTGTATGCTGGTTCTCGATGGATAATTTTGAGACTCTTGCTTCATATCACTTTTATATTGCCTATGATGTATCTGTGGTATGTAGTAGTTGGAAGTAAAATGTACGCGGGGATTTTTTGTTTTGGATTGTTTTTTGCATATATAGCTTTGATATGCGCTCAACTTAAAAAGCCATTACTCGCCCTTCATGATGATTTTTTAGAAGTTAATAATTTTTTTTACATGGGTAACAAGAGGGTTTCTTTGAGTAAAGTTAGATCAGTTAATGCCAGAAATAAATTTATAATTTTTCACTTTGACTCGGAGCGCATAGTGGTGAATTTATTTGGAATTTCTTCTGAAAAAATTCAAGAATGCATATTGAATTTGAGTAGAATTATTGAAAGTAGGTTAGGCATAACCGTTACTGGTAATCGATAATAACTTATAAGGATCTGATAAAGAGCAAAGTTTCATGTCTGGATCATTCTTTATCCAGTGTTGTGCGCAGAATAAGATATTTGATCATCTAATAGATGTAGGATGTTGATAGTGAAAATTTGTGCTCGCTGTGGCCACTCTGTAGGTTTTATCGACAGGTTCAAAGTGAACTTTGATAAAAAACCCATGTTGCCATGCTCTAATTGTGGGGCGGAACTTTTAAACAAAGACAAGCTGCTGTCTCATTCGATAGTCACCGGTATCATTGTTGTGGCATCTTTGTATCTGGGTGGATTATTGGATAGCGAATTGTTGGAATTCGTGGTGGCGGTAGGGATTCCGACCGTTTACTTTGTTGTTTTTTTACCTCTAAACACTAAGAGGTAGGATCGCTGACAATCGCCTCTCTGCAGGGGGTGATTGTCGACAGTCCTCCGCCGGAGCCCGACTTGATCCCTCATTGAGAGACCTCTCTACACTGGAAAAAATGCTATTCATATAAGCCAGTATTGGGGATGCCTGATGTCAGCTGCGAATGTCTACTTACGGCTTATGGCCAGCATCAAAATGAACTATGTCCCCGCAAATGATATTTTTTGAAAGCTTTCATCAAGCTCAAGAGATACAGAATTGTATCGAGCTGTTAAAGAGTTTGGCCGAATACTAAAAACACCCTAAGTTTAAGGTTCTCACAGTAGATCACCTGCGAGAGCCCGCTATCTTGCTAGAGGCTGTTTCATAACTTGAAATCGACTATTCTCACGCAATTACATAGAAAAAGTCCAGTAACAGTGAGTCGATTCAAGTCAGAGTGAACCAATGATTAATAGAAATTGATCGAACCTTGTCTTCCTGAGTTAAAACAAGGAAAGGGAGGCCCACAAAACCCATTGATAACCGAGTTTGTTTTGAAGGTGTCCTGTGGGTTTTGCGTTCTGGAGCGCGATGGAAAGATCTTCCTTCACACTATCCATCACCGAGTACATGCTGGAGAAGGCTTCAATTTTGGGAAGAGCAAGGAGCTTGGTTACAGGCATGGAGAAGATTTCTGGAGCTGTTGAATCAGCAGTCTTTGCTTAACTGGGAGGAGGTTTTTTCTGATGGCAGCTTTGCACCAGCAAAAAAAGTGGCTTCGAAATAGGGAAAATCAAGCGGGGCAAGGGTTCAACGTGGATGGTGGTGGTCGATGGCGAAGGTATTCCACTGGGAGGCACCATTACTTCGGCCTCACCAGCAGAAGTGAAGTTATTACACCAATTACTTGATGTTACGTATAAAAATACGAAGATTCATCGCTTAGTTTATGATAAAGCGGCGGACTCGGATCCTCTTAGAGATAGCCTGTTGAGTCGTGGAATCGACCTTATCTGTACACACAGGAGAAATAAGAAAAAAGTCTCGAGGCAGGATGGCAGAAAGCTCAGAAGGTACGCTCGTTGTTGGAAAGTTGAGCGGACTTTTGCTTGGCTAGGAAATTACCGCCGTTTGATTGTTAAATGGGAGCGATACTTTTTCACTTATAGTGTTTTTTTCTATATTGCATGCATGTTAATTACGTTAAAGAAGTTATGAACTAGCTTCTGGTAAAGTGAATACCATTTCAAGCTCTCCTTGCTATGCCTGGTTCTTAGTGGAGTCGCAGTTTAGGGGCTTTTTAAGCCCCTCTATTTCTGGCGGGACTAAATACTACCGCGCATTTGGGAAACGGTAGCATTGGCATTACGCATTCTTGCCGCTTGTGCCACTTCTTTATCTACAACGGTCTTACCTATCGGAGATAAAGAAATACCGGCTAGCTTCAGGTGTTGAATGCCAAAGGGAATACCAATGATGGTGATAAAACAGGCAATTGCATGAACCAAATGACCAATTGCCAGCCAGATTCCAGCGAATAGGAACCAGATGATATTGCCTATCAAACCGAACCCGCTGGTACCTATGTCCTCATTTAAGGTGAGCTCCTTGCGGGAAATGGCTTCACGCCCAAAGGGAAAGAATGAGAGTTTTCCCATTACAAAACAGGCCCTTCCCCATGGAATCCCGACAATGCTGATAAAGGCAATTAGAGCAAAAAACCACCAACAAAGACCCATAAAGATCCCGCCGAGAATAAACCACAAAAAATTACCCAGGGTGCGCACACCAATCTCCTCTTAAGTTATTGTTGGGAACTGATAAAGCTGGTATTCAGGTACCAAGATGAGGGTCTTGCCCAGTTACCCCTAGCCAGCAGTTACTGGAAAGACGATATCAGCTCCCTTTGATAGACCCATACAGCTTTGACGTGGCACGGGGCTTCTTTAGATGCATTAGGGCAAAAATTTTAATAAACCACAATAGCTGATACTAATGAGTCAGCTCAATTGGTTGACTTATTGAGTTGATATTACTGAGAGGAGTGTCCCATACCACTAGGGTTTATCTTTTTGAACTTACGGTATAAGTTCGTTTACCGGCGCATTGATATTAAGTAAACGTTTACACTGATCTTTGCCAAGGACAGGGAGTGAATTATCTAAAAGTCCCATTTGTTTGAGTACGGTGGCTTGATCCCAGTAGATATGTTCCGAGCTGATTTTATCGCCTTCAAAGTCGATTACTGCAACATGGGGAACAGACAGTTTCTTTCCCGTGGCTTCGATGCCTGGAGCGAACCAGTCCATACGCAGGGAGTGCGTTAAATGCAGGATAAATTCATCGATAACTCTGCACTTCCCTACTGTACGAGTCAGCAACTCCAGATTAGCGTCTGCGGGCATCTGCGGAATAAAAATATCCCGATAGAAGCGCCTCAGAGGTTCTTTTCCGGTTGCTCCTGTGTTTACCGGAACATGAATTAATACTGGGTTTTCGGTCATAGTGGCAATGGCGGCATCAGCATCCTTTAGTTCAAACTCGGCAGCTGTGTGGGTTTCCCAGACCGAAACAAGTCGCTCCTCGTGTTCACTCATATCTATTAACGCTCCTTAGTCCAAAAGGGGATAGATACCAATGGCATTAAGATCATCTCAATGGAACTTTACCCTATATCGACATTAATAAAATGGTCGAGAATAGGATTTTTCTGCCATCGGTACTCACAAGAATATATGCAATATAGATTGAAAAAATGAGGATATCGATGCGTCTTAATGTAGCTAATGAACGCTGCTGAAAATTAGCCAGAGATGGGGTAGATTTAAGTAAAGCAGGATTTGGTATTTATAGTCGGAGGGGAGAAGGGGCGCTTTACAGAGCTTAAAGCTTTTGACTAGCTTGTAAATTCACTATAAAGCGCGCAATGCCCTTAACCGCGCCAGTAGTTATTGGCGGCAGCTACTGTCTGGAAGTTGATGGCAACTACCTGGGAAGAGGCGATCAAGCTATCTGCATTTTCTTCGTAGGAAGCTCTCAACTTGCCTCTTACTTCATCCGAAGGTTGGGTGTATTTCACTCCCATTCTGGACAGCTTCATGGCCAACTCAAAACCCTGTTGAGCATTTTCGGTAATTAAACTTTCTAACCACATGTGTGACATGAACTTCCCTCTCTTGTGTATGAAATCTGTGGTGGGTTAAATATACGCTTTTGACGCTAAAATTGAAGCTCCAGAATGTGAAGCCTTTCAATTTTATTAAGCCAGCACATGCTTACTGATATGTTGATTAAATTGGATAAGGTCAAAAGAACCTTTGATTTCAAACTTGACTTCGCCCACCTCACTGAGATAAACCACTATTTCACAATCCAGGTCAAAGGTTCCTGAACTCTCGACAGAAAATGCCTGGATTTTACTGTAGGGCAGTGAGGTGTAATCGACCTTGGAACCTGTTATTCCCTGGACATTGGCTGCGATAATCCTCTTGTTAGTAAAAACCACCTGGTCCCGAATGGTTTTGAAGCCTGCGAAAATAGCCTCTCCTTCAATCAAGAACTTATTGAAGTCATCCCTAGCTTCGGAGATCTCAATAGGCTTGAGTTTGAATATGGGTGAACTCTTAAAATCGATCATAACGCTTCCATGTGAATTATTCTTACGCTCACCCATTGTATAGATGATCCGCTTTTTTAATAGTGAAAAATTTCTTGCTTGTTGAGTGGTCAGCTGGATTTTTGTCCTTACTAACAAATCAGGAAAGCCGCAGTCCTCACCTTGGGCTGCTAGTCTCTACACACTTTAAGTTTCTGTATTTTTTCTGGAGCTAGTTTTTAATCACTAAAGCCTGTAAAAACAGCTGCACAGCCGGGTGCTCCGCTGCGCTCCTTTTAAAAGTTGCCGCATTCTGGATTCGGTAGTGAAAGCGTTCGGCCATTAGTGGCTTTAGCTTGCCAGTTTCCACATATTTTTGTGCGAGGTAATCAGGCAGAAATCCAACAAAGCAGCCGGACAGAATCATCGAGAGCCGAGCGGCCATATGATTGGCGGTGGATCGTTTTGGGAAGAGGCGGTATAGATGCGCTGCGCCGGACAGCACGGCGTGACTGGGTGCGGCCAGCTCCTGCTGAGTAAGTAATTCCTCGCTGACCTGGTCGGCCTGGGCACAGGGGTGTTGGGCGCCACAATAGAGCGTGGATTGGTGTTGAAACAGCGGCTGGTATTCCAGGCCTGGCCGGTGTGAGTGCAGGGGGTTGATACCGACATCAGCGCGGCCGGCGAGTATTTCCAGTTCCAGTTCCTGCGGAGCGGCAAGTTGTACTTCCAGGTGCAGCTGGGGAGCTTGCTGGCGCAGATGGGCAATAGTTGCCGGCAGGTTGAGCTGTGGTATCTCCAACAAATCGTCGGGCATCACCAGACGCAGGGTCCCGGTAAGGTGAGACTGAATGGCATTTACCTGGCTTTTAAAGGCTTCCAGGTGGCCATCCAATTCGAGAATGGCCTGGTAAAGGGATTCCCCCTCAGGCGTCAGTTTAAAGTCGGCACGGCCGCGGGAGCGCAGGCACAGCTGCATACCCAGCCGGGTTTCCAGGTCCGAGATATGTACGCTAATGGTGGAGCGGCCAATATTGAGTGCCACCTCGGCAGGGGCTAGGCCGCCAGCGCGCACTACCTCACGAAAAACCCGCAGCAAACGCAGGTCTATGTCACTGAGACGCCCTCCTAAGGCGCTTTTTGTTTTGCCCATTTACCAACTTACCCCGTGTTTTCTGAGTTTGTTTGCCGTAGCGTATCCACTGCCTACGGAGGGAGGGCTGGGTGGTCAAAGCCACTTCACGCTTAAGTTTGATAAATATAAACTTTAGTTCGAGAAATACTACTATTCTCCCCGGGCTGCTGCGGCCAGAATCGTCGCAATACCATTAATAACACTAAATTATCAGGAGTTTTCCGGTGAAACTGGCGAATCCAAACCTGTTGAAGTCTCAGAACTATATCAATGGAGAGTGGCGGGATGCCGCGGGCACTGCAGAGGTGCGCGATCCGGCCAATGGCGAAGTACTGGGCTTAGTGGCCGATGGTTCAGCGGCGGATGCAGAGGCGGCGGTAGCCGCAGCCAGCGCGGCTTTCCCGGAGTGGAGCCGCCGCACTGCCGGTGAACGTGCCGCTATTCTCAAGCGCTGGTACCAGCTGATTGTGGACAACAGTGATGATTTGGCGCGTATTCTCACTTTGGAGCAGGGCAAGCCGCTGGCGGAAGCCAAGGGTGAGATTATCTACGGCGCTTCTTTTATCGAATGGTTCGCCGAGGAGTGCCGCCGCGCCTACGGCCAGACGATTCCCACTCACAATCCGGCGATGCGCCTGAGCACCATCCGCCAGCCGGTGGGTGTGGTGACCTGCATTACCCCGTGGAATTTCCCCAACGCCATGATCACCCGCAAGGCGGCACCGGCGCTGGCAGCCGGCTGCACCGTGGTGATCAAGCCAGCGCTGGAGACCCCGTTGTCCGCATTGGCGCTGTGCCAGCTGGCAGAAGAGGCCGGACTGCCCAAGGGCACCATCAATGTGGTGACCGGTAGTGATTCACCGGGCATCGGCAAGGTACTGACCCAGGACCCGCGCGTAGCCAAGTTTACCTTCACCGGCTCTACCGCCGTGGGCAAACTGCTGATGGCACAGTGCGCCAGCACCGTGAAGAAGATGTCCATGGAACTGGGCGGCAACGCGCCCTTTATCGTATTCGACGATGCGGATATGGAGACGGCGGTACAGGCCTGCGTGGCGACCAAGTTCCGCAATGCCGGCCAGGTATGTGTGGCCACCAACCGCATTTATGTGCACGAGTCGGTACACGATGAGTTTGTGGAAAAGCTGCGTGCCGAAGTGGCCGCGCTGAAAATCGGCCATGGCACTGAAGAGGGTGTCAGCATGGGGCCGATGATTTATCGCCGTGCGGTGGATCGGGTACAGGACCTGGTACAGGATGCGGTAGAAGCCGGGGCGAAAATCGAGATTGGCGGTGAGCAGCTGCCCAATGGAGAAAACTATTTTGCGCCCACCCTACTGACCGGCGTCACGGATGCTATGCGTGTGGCTCAGGAGGAGAACTTTGGTCCCATCGCCGCGGTACAGAAGTTTACCGATGAAGCCGATGTGATCCGCCGTGCCAACGACACCCCTTACGGTTTGGCCGCCTATGTCATGAGCGAGAATATTCGCCGCGCGAACCGTGTGGTGGAAGCGCTGGAATACGGCATGATCGCCTGTAACACCGGGGTTTTCTCTACCACCGTGGCGCCCTTTGGCGGGAACAAAGAATCTGGCATTGGCCGCGAGGGCGGTGTCGAGGGCATGGCCGAATTCTACGAGACCAAATACTGCTGCTTCGGAGCCTGATTTTTCGTTTCGAACGGCAGTGCTGCGCGCTTGTCTGAGAGCACAAGCGCCTGAACAAATTCGCGGGAGTCTCTGGCTCCCCTTTGCAAATATTTTGAAGTTTCAGGGAACTTGCGGAGATACAGTTTATGTCTGAAATGCCAACTAACGCTTTCTGGATGCCCTTTACCCCCAACCGCACCTTTAAATCCGCCCCGCGGATTGTGGAGAGCGCCGAGGGTATCTACCTCACCGAAAAAGGTGGTCGCCAAATTATCGATGCCACCGCCGGCCTCTGGTGTAGCAATGCCGGTCACGGTCGCACAGAAATTGCCGAAGCGATTTACCAGCAGGCGAAAACCCTGGATTACAGCTCCATCTTTAATTTTGGCCACGAGTTAGGCTTCGAATACTCCGAGCGTCTGGTTAAGCACACTCCCGATGGCCTGAACCATGTATTTTTCGGTAACTCCGGTTCAGAGGCGGTGGAAACTGCACTGAAAATTGCCCTGCAATACCAGCGTGCACGTGGCAAGGGCACTCGCACCATGTTTATCGGTCGCGAAAAGGGCTATCACGGCGTGAACTTCGGTGGTATTTCTGTGGGCGGTATCGCCCCCAATTACCAGGGCTTTGGCCAGCCGGTGAAAGCCAATCATATGCGTCACACTCTGGATATCGAGCGCAACGCCTTTAGTCGCGGCTTGCCGGAGCACGGTGTGGAATTGGCGGAAGATCTGGAGCGCCTGGTGGCTTTCCACGGTGCGGATCAAATTGCTGCGGTCATTGTCGAGCCGTTTGCCGGTGCCGGTGGTGTAGTACTGCCACCCAAAGGCTACCTGAAGCGCCTGCGCGAGATCTGTGACAAGCACGATCTGCTGCTGATTTTTGATGAAGTGATTTCCGGCTGGGGCCGTACCGGTTCCGCCTTTGCCTCCATCGAGTTCGATGTCACTCCGGATATGATCACCTCTGCCAAGGGTATTACCAATGCGGCGGTGCCTTTGAGCGCGGTGTTTGTAAAAGACGAAATCCACAACACCATTATGAATGCGGCCTCAGAAGGTATGGTGGAATTTTTCCACGGCTATACCTATTCCGCACACCCGGTGGCCTGTGCCGCGGGTATGGCAACTCTGGATATTTACGAGCGCGAGGGCCTGCTCACCCGTGCTTCCGGTGAGATCGGCCAACACTGGGAGAACGCCTTGCACAGCCTGGCCGACCTGGACAATGTGATCGATGTGCGCAACTACGGCTTGGTTGGTGCTATCGAGCTGCGCGCCCCTGAAAACCTCAAAGGCAAGTTCGGTGGCAAGGCTTCCGGGATGACTTGGGAGGCCGGTGTCATGGCGCGTGGTATCGGTGATGCCCTGTGTATGTCTCCACCGCTGATTATCGAAAAGCACGAAATCGATGCGATTGTGGATAAGCTGCGCGGCGTGATCAGCGAGCTGGCTTAATTCGTACCCTCTGCCGGCAGCTTTATAGCTGCCGGTATTCTCGCTGTTTTTCACTTTGATTTTTTCTGTTTTTCTCGCCTTTAATAGCCCCGTGAACTTTTCCAAGCCCTACACATTGAACCTTTACACAACCCCGCCTTTTAATTTTTCTACTCTCCAGGTTTTTGCGCTTTCTGCGTCTTTTTGTCGGTTACGGCTACACTGGAATTAGCGGCCTGCGGCGCGATCACAGTCTTTGCAGAGTCGACTATTTGGTCGCGCTCGTGGGCCGCCTCTCCCGTAATTTGTTGTTTATCCTGGAAAATACTTACTGAGCTGGAAGTCTGCCCAATCTGGCGCTTAACTTAATGGAGATCTGTAACTCGGGGACTGCTTATGTCCACTGATATCTCCCCCCTCCCCACCGGCCCTATATTGAAGGTGCTCTCCGCCAACTGGTGGCTGCTGTTATTGCGCGGCGTAATCGCGGTGATCTTCGGTGTGCTGACATTTATTTGGCCGGGGCTGTCACTGCTCACCCTGGTTTTTCTCTTTGGTATTTACGCTCTGCTCGATGGTATTTTTTCTCTGGTTGCAGCGGTTATGGGGCGTCATGCGAGCACGCCTCTATGGTGGCTGATCGTGTCTGGCCTGATCAGCCTGGCCGCGGGTATCGTGACTTTTATGTTTCCCCAGGTAACCGCGCTGGTACTGGTGATTTTTATCGGCGCCTGGGCGTTGGTACGGGGGATTTTTGAGATTGTCGGGGCGATCCGACTGCGCAAGGAAATTGACAACGAGTGGTTGTTGATCGCGATTGGTGTGCTCTCGGTAATTTTTGGCCTGGCAATACTGGTCAGCCCCGGAGCGGGTGCCCTGGCATTGGTGTGGGTGATTGGGGCCTATGCCATTATCTTTGGACTTCCTATGATCTGGCTGGCATTTCGCCTGCGCAAACACAATAACGGTGAGACCTAAAGGCTGGGGCCTGCTGCTAGGGTCCGGTGCAATACCTAAATATCTGCACTGGTTATTGGCAGAGAGGTTTTAAGCGTGCAGGGTAGGAAAATATTCTTACCCTGCACGACAGAGAGAAAAAATAATGGTTTTATTGTTTTGCCAGATCTACCGACTTTGGCAGAGCTTCCATCAGCGACTGACCTTTTTCCTGCAGTGCCATACACAAATGAATGCGCTCTTCGGTCTGCGCCAGGCTGCGCTGGTAGCCGGGTGTCAGTTTGCCGTGCTGGGCGAACAGCTGTTGCAATTCATCCAGTCGCTTTTCATCGCAGAAGGCGTTGGCGAATGCGGGCGTATGGCGGCGGATCTGTGCCGGAATTTTATCCACGACTTGCACAAAGTTATCCCGTAGCCAGGCCCAGTGTTGCTCCTGCACCAGCGGCTGCGCCAGGGCATAGCGAATCAGTGCAAAAGATTCCCGCGGACCCATCTGTTCGCTGAGTGCTAACTTCTGGATAGTCTCTATTTGCTTGGGGCTATTACTGCTGCCGATGGCGTTGGCACTGGCGTTTTCAAAACGGGGATCATCCAGCTCGGTGCGCACTTTAATCAGGTGCGTGAGGAAACCCTGACCGGCATCCTGGATAGCCACGATCAGTGCAGCTTCGTAAAGATCCGAATTCAATGCCTGGGGATCGCGCCCGGTTTTATAGCCGGTAAAAGCAATCGCCTTCTCCATTAACTGTTTGCGTGTATCCGGGTCTTCCGCCACCAGTGCCATAAAACCGAGCAGGGCGCTGTGCAGCATTTGCTGGTCGGCATCTTCGCTGCCAGCACTGTTGCTCAAGAGCGGCAGGTACAGGTTCTGGGCAAAGTTTAGGAAGGCCAAGCGCTGGGCACCGTTCAGATAATTATCGCGGTACTTGCGCAGGTAACTCAGGGGCATGGCAATTACCTGGCGCTTGTCTGCCTTGGCAGATTGGCGCACGACATCGAGTAACCGAGGAGCGGATAGCTTACCGGCTTCGAAGGCGGCGAAGGCGCTGTCGATAATCGAGAGTTGCTCCGTAGGGGTCAACTGGGTAAAGCGTTCGGTAAGGGCCTGCCATTGGGGCTCCGGCAGGTTCCAGCGGTAGTAGCCGCTGCCCTGGGCATTGGGCATTACCCAGCTGGGGCAACTGCTCGAAGCAATCTCCAGGGTTTCCTCTTTACCGGTCAGGATCTGGCACTGCTGTGTACCGCTATCGCTGCTAAAGCAAAAGGGGATGCTCCACTGCTGGCCAGTTGCGGCAATAGGGGAGCCGAGGGGCTTATAGCGGCTCTGGGTGATATGCAGTTTGGTCTTGGCCGGATCGCTGCAGTCCAGGGCCAGCTCCAGTTGCGGCACACCTTTTTGCTCGACAAAGCTGCGGAAAGTTTCCGTTAATTCCGGGGTATTGGTTTCCTCGCCGATCACTTTGTAGAAAGAGGGGGAGTCCGCCTCGCCGCCGCTGAAGGCTTCCAGGTAGCGCCCCAGGGCTGGGCGGAAGCGCTCGGCACCGAAGTAGTTATCCACCATATTGATGACGCCCAGACTCTTGGAATAGGTGATGGAGTCGTAGGCGTTGCGGATATTGTTGTTGTCGCTCACCGGCTCGCGAATGGCGCGGGTGCTGGCGAGGGAGTCCAGTTGCATGGCGCCGATGGCGTAAGTGGCGGCGTTCAGGTCGTGGCCGCCTTCGGGCTCCATGATACGCAGCGCCAACGGCTCACCCCAGGTGGCGAAGCCCTCTTTGAGCCAAAGGTCGTCCCACCAGGGTGGCGTTACCTGGTTGCCAAACCACATATGGGCGATTTCATGGGCGTGTACTTCCACCAAAGCCAGACGCGCGCCGGGTGCGGGGTTATCGCCCACCAGGATGCGTTGCTCGCGATAGGTAATGGCTGCAGACAGCTCGGTGGCACCACTGGGCCACTGGGGGGCGGCGATAATATCCAGTTTCTTGAAGGGGTAGGGGCGCTGTAATTGATTCTCGAAGGTCTCCACCATTTTGGGGGTGATATCGAGAATGTAATTCATATCGCCGCCGCGGCCCTGACGCGCAAAACCGCGTAAAGGGATCGGCTCACTGCGATACTTGCTCGGTGGAATAGCTGCGCGCTCAACCACATCGAAGGGGCCCACCGATAAAGACAGCAGATAAGTGGACATGGGCGGAGTGGTGGCAAAAGTCACTTTCTCCATGCCGCCCGGCACAACCTCGCGTTTTAGTTCCGGCCCATTGCTGATGGCGGTGTAGCCTTCGGGCACGGTGAGGCTGATGGAGAATGGCGCCTTGAGGCCGGGCTCGTCGAAGCCCGGCAGGTATTTACGCGCTTGGATGGACTCAGATTTGGCCAGGGCATAGGCATTGCCCTGCTCTTCCACTTTGAACAGACCGGCTAGGTTGCGATCGAAATCGGCGGCGTAATCCAGCTGCAGGGTGAAGCTGCCGGCCGGCAGCGTCTCGTCGAACTCGACTATGGCGACGCCGCTGTCGAGGACCTCGCGGTAGCTGGCTTGCACCTCACGCCCGTCTGCCAGTTGCGCAGTGGCTTTGGTTACCGACAGGTTCTTACCGTGCAACCAGATATGGTTGCTGGCCTGGGTCATCTGAATGTCGATAGCGACACGGCCATTGAAAGTATCTTTGCGAGGATCGAGGGTCAGATCCAGACGATAGGCGCTGGGCTCTACACCCTGGGGGAGTTTGCCCTCTGGGGCTTCCCTGATATCCAGGACCGCCATTTGCGTGCTGGATTCCTGGTCGATCTTCTGCGGGGCCTTTTCCGCCGGGTTACACCCGGCGACTGCTACTGATAACAGCGCCGCGCTCAGCAGGGCGAGCGGTATCTTCATGTTCATAGAGCGATGGGGTACTTGGCCAAAAAAAGGCCATTGTAACGCTTTGACGGAAAAATACGCGGGTCAGGCCAGCGGAAGGGGGGAGATGAGCTCGATGGGAAGGCCACGCCCGGCACCAGGGCCGGGCGTGGAGTTGCTGGGAAAATTTACAGGTGCGGCACGGTCAAGCTGGAAACCTTGCTGCTGCTGTAGGGCACTTCAATGGTGTAGTTGGTGTTATCGGGTTTCTGATAAATCAGGCCCTGGGTATCGATAGCCAGAACCACCCGGTGTCCTGGGGGGACATCGTAGCTGGTGGTGAACAGCTCCAAGTCAAACTTCTGCATCTGCCCGGATTGGTCGCTGTGCAGGGTGATGGGGGCATGGGTGATCAAGCGGCCGAGCCCCAGTGGGCCCACATCGTAGAGGTGCGCATTCAGTTGCACTTCCTTTTTACTCGGTTTCACCCACATCTCGAGTTGCGGCTCGCCGCGAATCTTCAGGGTTTCCCACTGAACGGGTGATTTGTATTCGATGGCGAAGTAGCCGTTGATGGCCAGCATGGGGGTGTACACCGGGATACCGAAGCCCTCCAAAGCGTCGGATATCAATGGGATACCGGTGCCGGCAAAGGTGTCCGCGCCGCCATGGAATTCGTTGCGCCAGCTCCAGCCACTGTACTTGCTGCCTTTCATGCTGCCGTTATCGAACATGGTGAAGCGTGGGCGCAGGTACCAGGTGGTGCTTTCCTGAGTTACCGGATAATCCTCAAAGTGCTCCAGCTTGTTGCTGATACGCACGGTCATATCCACTTTGGGTTCACGGTCGATGCCGTTATCTGCCCCTTTCAGGTGGTGATCGAACCAGCGGAAAGTGGTGGTCCAAATATGCCCGTAATTACCGGTGAGTGTTTCGGTAATGGCGTGAGTGCCGGGGTTCAGCAGCAACTTCTTGGGCCCTTCCAGCAGGGAGTAGAAGTCGGTCATGCTGTTGGGTTTGAAGAGGTAGTCGGCAAAATTATTCGACAGCAACACAGCAGTGCCATTCGCATTCAGCTCGTCCACATAACTGACGGCGGAGCGCTTGGCGGCAAACTCGATCACCGACTCCATATTTTGGCCGTTGCGCAGGTCGCTCCACAGATGCGTAAGCTCTGCCTCCTTGCGGAAGGCGGTGCCCACCAGCAGACCGCCCCAAACCAGGTTGACCGTTTCATTGGGGTAGAGCGCCTCAACCACATCCGCCCAACCGGACATAGCGGCCACGGCATCGACACGGGGATGTTGGGCGGCACTTAACAGCGAAATACCAGCGCCGTAAGAAATTCCGGCCATGCCCAGCTTGCCCACGGGATAGTTGGCTTCGAGCCAATCGATGAGTACACCCACATCGGCAATACTATTGGCCCCGGCCACATCCACCAGACCGCCGGAAAAACCAAAGCCCCGCGTGGAGTAACTCAGGACCAGGTAGCCATTCTCCGCGAGTTCCTTGGCCTGGAAGTGGTACTGGTGTTTTTCCAAACCCCAGCTGTTAGTGAAAATAACCGTGGGATAGCCGCCTTCGGGGGGAGGAGTCTCAGGTACGAACAGGTTGGCATCTAACTGGGTACCATCAAAAGAGGGGATATCTACATCGGCGATATATTCTGGTGCCGACCAGGCATAGGCCGACATCATGGCGCCGCCAAGCAGCGCCAGTAGTGGTGCAGTTTTCATTTTTTTCTCTCATCAAAGTAAATTATTTTTATTTTTTTGACCCTGTGTAACACATTGGTCAACTGCGCAATATATAGAAGCCGGCCGCTTATTTGTATGCTGTTTCGGTAAAAAATGAGACGTTTGTCTCGTTGCCTGTCGCTGTCCCCATTAGGTTTTTATGTCGACTTTTTTAAAATCCCTTTGTCCAGCTGGTCACATAAAAATCGCCTAAAAAGTTCATTTCTTATTCATGTTGCTCTTTTTTTGATCAATAAAAACCGTTAGTGTGTGGCCTCTACGATTTGGCCACGGAGGGCTTCGGCAACAATGACTCGGTGGCCTGAACTATGGTTTCTCGCTCAGCTGTTTTCTTAGTACTTTTTTTCGGTTTTTTACTTTCTGCCAATGCCGCCCCCCGCTATCTCGGCGAGGAGATCTGGTATCAGGTAGACAGCAAGAACTTCCAGGTTATTACCGATGGTGATCCCAGTGCGGTAAAAACCCTAGTGGCCGACCTGGAGCGCTATCGCGCCGTAGCCATAGAGCTGTTGGAAGTTGATCCCAATGTTCCCAAGCTCACGATTTATGCAGCCGGAGACCGCGATACCTATGCGGGCCTGGTTGGGGCCGAACTGGCCGATATGACGAACGGCCTGTTTGATACTTCAGCCGAGGGTAGCTACGCCCTGGTGAACCTGGATGGCCGCATTGTTAAAAAGCAGCTTAAGGCCCGTGAATTTCTCTTTCACGAATACACCCACTTCCTCAGCTATAACGGCAATACCACGCATTTTCCCTATTGGTACAGCGAGGGCTTTGCCGAATTTATGGCGACCATGTCCTTTCCTAAAAAGGGTCGCTATGAGTTAGGTGAAATACCCCAGGAACGCGCCCAGACATTGATGTACGCAGGGCTGATGCCTCTCGACCGGTTGCTTCGTGCAACGGTGTACGACACCGACCCCGAAGAGAAAGCGGATGTGTATGCCAGCGGTTGGCTGCTGTCCCACTGGCTGATGATGGAGGGCGACAAGGCAGAGGAATTTAAGCTGTTTGTTAAAGACTACAACGATGGTGCCGATCCGGTGAAATCACTGGAAAAAGCTCTGGGCATGTCGGTGAAGGAACTGGAAAAAGCGTATGTCGCCGCATTCGACTCGGGAGAGTATGAGGTGGTCAGTGGCGTCATTCCCCCTGAGTTTAAGGAAGTAACTCCCCAGGTGAAGCGCCTGCACAAGCGTGAGGCCGTTAATGTACTGGCGAACTTTATTGCCCAGTCCGGTTATAACCTGCAGGCGCTCGACGATCTGATTACCTATTCCTACCACACAGGGATATACAGCACTGAACTGGCTGCCATTAAGGCGAGTGCGGATTTGCGTGTAGGGAATTTCCCCCAGGCCAGTCACTTGCTCGCCAGTGTGCCGAAAAAGGATCGCCAACAACCCTGGTATCTGAATGCCCACGCCTGGCTAACGGTTAATCAACAGGCCACGGTACCTAACGACGCCCGCGATTTACGCAGTCTGAAAAGGGCCCGTGAGGAATTCGACTACCTGGTGAAGAGGGAACCGAAGAATGCCTCCCACTGGTTTGGATTGGCCATGGCCATGGAAATGCTGGGTTACCCCCGAGAAGAATATCTAGCCAAGCTGGAGGAGGCCTATAACCGCGCACCTCGAGAGCTGCATATTGCCCAGTGGCTGGCAGAAGAGTTGTACCAGCAGAAAAATGCGGAATACTTTGCACGGGTGGCAAAGCCGCTGATGTTCGAACTCCCGGATGAGGAGCAGAACCGAGAAATAAAAATGAGATTGGCGGAGCTACAGGGCAAACCTAAATCCAGCTAATAACCATAAGACGCTCGCAAAATAATAGAGGGGTTGTCACTTGCTGTAAGAGACAACCCATAGTCGCCAACGTATATTTGCCCGGCAATTTCCTTGCCGGGCTTTTTTATTGGTGGCGTGGAAACTGGTACGATTTATTTATACTGCGATCTAGGGCCTGTTAATCACTGACAATGAAAAAGATGACTCGCTATCGCTAGTATTGAAACCTGGTAAATGTTCGTCATTCGAGGAAAAGAGTATTAAAAGTCTCATAGACTAGTGCTGCACGGCTTGTGCATACCGATTAAGACCGGCGGCGGTAATTCTTTATGCCGCATTAACCTGATCCATAATTATTATGCAGGTTGATAACAATAAAAATTCGCTGAAAAAGGTTGAATTGTGCAAAAAATATTAATTACGGTAGCTTTTCTATTCGTTTCTCTTATTTTTTCGGTCAGTTGTGAAAAGCACGCCTCGCAGCAGGGGGAACCCGTGGAGGCACTCTCAGAAAATACTGAAGAGACTAAAAGCGCTTTCGTAAACTACCTAGAGCGCGGAGACTTCCCCGCATTACAAGAGCGCGGCATATTGCGCTTACTCGCGCCGAGAGGCCCTGAAGAGGATGCCCTGCCGCGTGGCGGCTTGCCGCAGGGGGAGTGGCGGCAGCTCGCCGAGAAGTTTGCCTTCAGCCGCAACCTGAGGCCTCAGTGGGTGTATGTGGATAACTTTGCGGCTCTGATTCCCGCCTTGAGAGAAGGTCGTGGCGATGTCATTGCGACTAACTTTTCCCGCACGCCCAATCGCCGCAGCCAAGTGGCGTTCACACGTCCACTGCAAGCCGTGAACGAATTACTCATCACTCTGCGGGATATGGATAAGCCACTACAAGAAGTGGCGGTGCGCCGCGGTAGTGCCTATGCCGAAACCCTCCAAGAGGATACCGGGCAGCCCTATAAAGTGACGCTGCTGGATGGGGCAGTAGCAAACAGTACGCTTTTAGCTGCTGTTGCCGCAGGGGAGTATCAGGCTACCGTCATGGATAGTAATTTGGCCGATGCGCTCCTACCCAATTACCCACAGCTCACAGCCAGCGATCAGTTGGAGTCCAGTAGAGATATCGCCTGGGCAGTGCGCCTTAATGCCACCGAGTTGAGGCGGGAGCTCAACGAATTCCTGACGGCTGAATTGGTATTAGCCGGTCAAAACTCCAGTAAGCCCGTCAGAGGTTGGGAAAACATTTTAGAGGGTGGCACACTGCGTGTGCTCACTCGCAACCATCCAGCCTCCTATTTTATCTGGCGTGGGGAGTTGATGGGCTTCGACTATGACCTGCTAAAAAAATTCGCCCGGGATCATAAGCTTCGCCTCAGTATGGTAGTGCCCGATGCGGATATGGATTTGACTGATGCCCTGCAGGCAGGTATGGGCGATATGATCGCTGCATCCCTTACCGTCACCGAAACACGTCGGCAACAGGGGTTGGTTTTTACACGGCCCTATCTCCAGGTGACTGAACAGGTGATTGCCCCGAGTACAGATATTTCCCTGCAGGGGGATGTCCCCTTAGAGCAAATGCTGTCGGGCAAAATGGTGGCTGTTAATCCACAGACCAGCTACCACGAAAGCCTTGCAGAAATGATGTTGCTACAGCGGGAGCGGGGAGTTGCTCCCATTCAGATATCCGAACAGCCAGGCGCTACCACAGAGTATTTAATTGACGCCGTTGCCCAGGGAATATTTCCCTATACCGTTGCAGATTCCCACCTGGTGGCGATCGAAAGCACTTATCGTGACGACTTTAGAGTCGTGGCAGAGTTGCCCAATACTAGAGAGATAGCTTGGGCTGTGCGTGCTGACCAAAGCCGCCTACTGGAACAATTAAATAATTTCTTGAACAAACACGATCGCGACCTTTTTTTTAATGTCACTTACAACAAATACTTCAAGGAAAAGAAACATATTCTACGTCATCAGGAAAACCGCCTGCGCAACAGTGATGCCCTTTCTCCCTATGATCCTATAGTGCATAAATACACGGATAAAACCGATCGAGACTGGCGTATGGTAGTTGCGCAGATGTATCAGGAGAGCCGGTTCAATCCCCGCGCTCGTTCCTTCTCTGGAGCCCAAGGCCTGATGCAGGTGCTGCCACGCACAGCCGGCCAACTGGGGGTAGAAAATCTCTATGAACCTGAAAACAGCATTCGTGCGGGGGTAGCCTATCTCGGTTGGCTGGACCAACGATTCCCCCAGAATATTTCCCTGGAACAAAAAATATACTTTACCCTGGCTGCCTATAATGCAGGACACGGCCATGTTCAAGACGCCAGGGCCCTTGCTCAACAGCTGGAGCTGAACCCCAATCAGTGGTTTGGCCATGTGGAACAGGCCATGCTGCTGTTATCCAAGCCGGAATACTACCGAAAAAGCCGTTTTGGCTACGTACGAGGACGTGAACCGGTTAAGTATGTGCGGGAGATTCGGGATCGATATATTGGTTATCTTGGTGTTGAGCGTAATGGATATCTTCAGAATGTAGAATGATATTGACCGTTTTCGAACGTTTAGACTCCAGCTGCTATCGCCTTAATTGCCAATTTCGAAACCTCAATGAATAAGATTATAAATTATTCCGGTGAACAGGCTGAGATAAGCCGTGAAATTTGATTACACTAGCGTCTATAGGGCTTTAACTGTCGGTCAAAAGAGAGGGCTCTCTTTTGACCATGCCCTAAACTCATTTTGGCAGCTTAGGAGTTATGGCTTCCAGTTCAATTTTATAAATGATGCGAGGGTCTCTTGTGGGCCGACTTTGGCTGCGCCTCCCATAATATAAATTGTATCTTCAATAGTCACAGCACCATGCCCATGGCGGGCCGTTGGAAGATCGCTCTCTTTGTTCCATTGATCACTAATGGGGTTGTATACCCAGACTGCGTTAAATGCAGTTCCTGTTTTCCAATAACCGTTGGGACCAAAGGCTTCACCACCGGTTACTATAATCTTTCCATTTAGCGGTGCAGCTGAAAGCCCAGCGAGTGCTTGTGGTAATGGTCGTATTTTTTCCCATTTATTTAGGCTAGGATCATAAACCTCCCCATAGGTTAAGTTTCTTGCCCTTTTAGTTGTATTACCAGCCTGGCGTCCACCAATGACATAAATCCTGTTGCCCATTGTTGTTCCGGATGCAGAATTTCTGTTGATCGTTGCTGGGGCGGCGGCTTCCCAATCAGTATTGTTAGTTAAAATATAATGATTATTTGAGTCAATGTTTCTCTGGTGGCTATTGGGTGTTTTCCCGCCGATAACATGGATACCTTTTGATGAATTGCTATAGATACCCTCGGCAATCGGGATAGGGAGAGAGGGGGCAGAAGTCCAGGCGTTATCATTTTTACTGAGCTTATAAACGGTAGACTTAGCTTGCCAGGCATTACTTTTTTGTCCATGAAAGCCACCAATACCATACAGGTATTTAGAGTTCGCTGCCATCCCCAGATGGTGTGTAGCTTTCGGAAGGGCTGGGCCGCTTCTCCAGGTATGAGTTTTTGGTGAAAATATATGGGTGCTGTCTGTAGGTGCGAGACCATAAAAAGTAGGCGTAGAGGATGGAATAAAGCCTCCGGAGATGTAAATCTCTCCGGCAAAAACTGAGGGGTATATTTCCTGTATCGGTATTTCAAGACTCGGCAGGTCTGTGAAAATTATATTCTGTTTATTTCTTTGTGTCTCAGCTCTGCTGCCAGTTCCACCCAGTAGCAGCGGTGACAAACCAGTAAGCTTTAAGAAACTTCTTCTTGAGTAGCATATTTTTTTGTAGGTTTTCATTGCTTAGATAATATTGTGTATTGACAGTAATTTAGAGTTTCTTTGTAAAGAATAGGCTATGTGGATCTTCACTATAATTGGCAAATGGCCTGCATGGTTCAAAGCCATATTGCTGGTAAAGTGCAATTGCTGGAGCAAAATGTTTACTGCTGCCGGTTTCTAATTTTACTTCTCGATACTTCCTTTTTTGGGCTTCACCTAGTATCGCTTTTAGCACGGCTCTAGCGATTCCCATGCGCAGGAAGCCCTGGCTAGTTTTCATGGATTTTATCTCTCCCAGAACAGGGGAGACTTCCTTGAGAGCCCCACAGCCTGCTAGAACGCCATTGACCCGCGCGCTCCAGAAAGTGATTGTGGGGTCAATTAATTTGTCTGGTTTTAAGGCGTGTACGCTTTCTGGAGGGGAATGCAGATACATTTGTTCTAAGTGGGATTTCAGTAGCTCAATAATAGCGCCATCTGAAAGATTATCTTTTTGAACCACTATGCTCATGGAGGAAATTCTTTTATTGCAAGCATTAATAATAGATATATTAACTAATTATTGCTGGCAATTTATAGGTTTTTTTCTTGGGGAGTGTATTGATACAAGAAAAGGGGCCGTTGGGCCCCTTTGGTCAGTCTTAGCTGTTGATGCTCTTCATATCTACATAAACACTTAGGTGATTAGGCTATGTTTGATTTGTCGAGTGTGAGCTCACCCCTTTTTCTGATCGAGCATAGCTTGCCCCATTTTTGTACAGCGCTCGCTTGTATAGCGATGGTTCTTTAATGCTTTCACCAGCATGGGTTTGAGCTGTTGTTTTTTTTCAAGTGCATCGCTAATTTGTTGGGCGCCCTCTTTTGAGCACATTAGGGGGAATATACGAGTGTAGGTGCTAATCAGTTCGGGAGAATCCTCATTATTAATTTTATCCAATTCGGAAAAAATGCGCTCGCTATTACTATAAAATAGCGGAAGTTGTTCATCGGTAAATAGGTTTGAAGTGGCCTTGCGAAGTTCACTTAATTTGAATTCGTCCCTATTGTGGATAAGGTTTTGAAGCCACTTTTCCTTAACTTCGGGTAGGGGCCTGATCGCCTCTGCCGCTATGGCATTGAGTTTGGCTCTATCTGAGTGATCTTTTCTCAACTCTTGAGTAATCGCTTGTTCATAATCGGCAAAGAGGTAGCGATTCTGCAGGCGGATTAATTCCCAGCGCATATCGGGATCGAGTTTCAAGCCATCAATCTCGTGTTCGCCCACTAATAATTGTTTTGCGTTATTCAGAGCTACCTTTGAGTGGGCCACTTCGGCAAAGAGTTCGAACCAGGTCTTTTGCTGATCACTAGCAGTTGAAGCTTGTTGTAACTGCTGCCAAGAAAATTCTTCTATGGCTTTTAGCAGTTTTTCACGGCGTTGGTCATCAATAGGTATCTGATTGAGATAACTATAAACATAGCTTAAATAGCGGCTATTGAGACGGATAGCATTGATATCCTGCTCGGCAGCGCCGTTACTAATTACAAAACTAATATATTCATCCAGTGGTAACTTTGCATCGTAGGCGCTGTCAAACAGGCTCTGCCACAACATTAATCGGGCAAAAGGCTGTTCAATCGCATTAATATGCAGAGCCATATTCTTTAGTGTCACCGAATCCAGATTCACTTTTACAAAGGCCCAGTCACTCTCGTTAGGATAGAGGATTTGTGGGCAGGGTAGGCCTTGGGCGTCCTCTACTTTAGTGGTTGCGCCTCTATAGAGTACCGGTAGGGTGGCGTAGCGCTTCATACCTTCCCCATCCATACGGTAGAAACCAAGCTGAGTGCGTTGTTCCCGTAGGGTAGGGTATTCTTCTGATGCAGTCTGTGTGAGGGTGAGGTTGGTAATTCGATCGTCGTCACACTGGAAGCTTGCCTCAATGGTGTTAAGGCCAGCTCGATAAAGCCATTGTTGTTGCCAGGTCTCAAGATTAACGCCGGCGGCTTTACCCAAGTGGCTTATAAAATCATCGAGTGTTGAGTTTTGGAAAGAGAGTTCTTTCAGGTAACGGCTAACGCCCTTACGAAATTCCTCTTTACCCAGATAGTAGGGTAACTGTTTCAGCACCGAGCCACCTTTACCGTAGGTGATACCATCAAAATTGGTAAAAGCTTCGTCAGTATTTTCCACTGGTAGCTGAATAGCGTGTGTGGTGGGCCTTTGATCGGAGTAGTAGGCCCATTGTTTAGTGCCGAGATAAAAATTTTCCCAGGTGTTGGTAAACTCACTATTTTCAGCCAAAGATAAGTTGGCCATATAAGTAGCGAAACTTTCATTCAGCCAAAGACCATCCCACCAGTCCATGGTAACCAAGTTACCAAACCACTGGTGTGCCAGCTCGTGAGCAATGACATTGGCCAAGCGCATTCGCTGAGCCTGGGTTTTTTCCCCTCGGGATACGTAGGAGTCATTAAAAGTGACTGACCCCACATTTTCCATGGCACCTGCATTGTAGTCAGGCACCAAAATTTGATCGTATTTTTTGAAGGGGTAGTCTATTTCAAAATATGGCTGGAAAAACTCAAAAGACTGTTTTGTAAATGTAAACCAATCTTCGGTTTTTACATACTCGGCCAGACTCTGGCGGGCCATCAGCCTTAGAGGAACACCATCTGCATTATCTTCCCAGATATGGAAGGGGCCTGCATGTAGGGAGAATATATAGGAGGAAAATTTTTGCGATTGCGGAAAGAACCAGTGTTTCTTTTCTCCCTGTTTCTCCACCCTGCCTTCCCGTTCTGCACTGATGACTACCCAATCTTTGGGGGCCGTAACATCCAGGGTATAGCGAGCTTTTAAGTTTGGTTGATCAAAATGTGGAAAAAGGCGGTTGGCATCATAGGGCTGAAAGTCGGTATACATATAGACTTTACCATCCCTCGGATCTTCGAAGCGGTGTAGTCCAGAGCCATTATTGGAATAGGGGTGTTGGTAGTTAATAGTAATCACGTGCTGCCGGTTTGGCAGGTGTTGTGAGGCAACAGCGATAAAGTAGCCATTATATTTGAAAGGTGTTTCCTTACCGTCCACTTTTAATGATTTAACGGTGCCGCCGGCAAAATCTATGGTAAGAGGTTGTTGCAGAATTTTTTCGAACTGGATGTCGGCGTGTACGGTGCCAGTAAAACTCTCACTGGTGCTATCCAGGTTGACACTCAGGCGATAATCAACTTGTGCGATTTGTTGTTTTCGCAGCCAGGAATATTCTTCGGAGAGCCCCGATGTTTCGGCTCTTTGTGGAGTTGCAATAGTATCGCCTTGAGACTGAACAGAGCTGGGCTCTTGGAGGCAGGCGGTTAGCATGGCCGTGCATAGTAGTGCGACGGCAAGGTTTGGAGTAGTTCGTTTACTGATTTTAATCATTGCATTCTCAAATTTTTGTTGCTTTTTTCGGTGTAACTATTTTGCATTTTTAACATTAATTCTGTTGTCCGACCTAAAAGTTTTGTCGATAGGGGAAAAAATGTAATTGTATTAGGGACTTAATTGATACAGGTATAGTAGTCAGAGTTGCGCGCTGAGGTGTCGCTCGTCTGCGGTAAAAGGCTGGATCTTTCTAAGATTATCTGTGAGGGCAACTATTTCCCATTGGCTACTTCTAGAATAGATTCTGCTAGGGCATTGACCAGACCGTCGATTTCCTCATTAGTGGAAATAAATGGCACTCCCAACTGGATAGTATCGCCACCATAGCGAATATAAAAACCTTTACTCCACATTTTCATGGCAATTCGAAAGGGGTGTTGCAGTGGTTCCCCTGGAGCGGATTCAATCGTTAGGCCCGTGGCTAGGCCACAATTGCGAATATCATTGATCAGAGGTAGATTTCTGAGTTGGTGAATGTACTCCTCTAGTACATAGGCCAGTTCTGCAGCGCACTTGAACAGGTTATCCCGCTCAAGGATTTCCAAGGTAGCCAGCGCAGCAGCGCAGGCCCCTGGGTGGGCTGAGTAGGTATAGCCATGGGCCAGCTCAAGTTGGTAGTCTGGTCCAGCGCACTCCATAAAGGTATCGTAGATACTCTGGTGCACTGCGACGGCGCCCATAGGAAAAGCGCCGTTGGTAATCTGCTTGGCGGTATTGAGGATATCCGGTACCACTCCAAAAAATTCCGCTGCGGTAGCCGTGCCCATTCTGCCAAAAGCAGTAATGACCTCATCAAAAATCAATAGTATCTGGTGTTCATTGCAGATTTCACGAAGCCGTTGGAGATAGCCTTCCGGTGGTGGAAGTACACCCGCTGAGCCGGCCATGGGTTCAATTATTACTGCAGCAATATTGCTGGCATCATGCAGTGTAATTAATTCGAGTAGTTCATCGGCTAGATAGGCACCCAGTTGGGGCTGTCCCATACAAAAGCGGTTTTCAGGCAACAGCGTGTGTGACAAGTGCTCGGTATCGAGTGCCGGGCCAAACATTGCCCGGTTCGCACCGATACCGCCAACGCTGATTCCTCCGAAATTTACCCCGTGATAACCCTTTATGCGGCCGATAAGTTTGGTCTTTGCTGAAAGGCCTCTTTTACGCCAATAAGCACGGGCAATTTTCAGAGAGGTTTCTGTGGCTTCAGATCCAGAATTGGTAAAAAAGATACGATTGAGACCCGCGGGCATAAATTGTGTGATGCGTTCAGCCAGTTCAAAGGACGTAGGGTGGCCAAACTGAAAGGAGGGGGCGTAGTCGAGAGTTTCCAATTGCTGGCTGATGGCTTTGGTGATTTCTTTTCGATTATGCCCAGCACCACAAGTCCACAGCCCGGAGAGGCCATCGAAGATTGGGCGACCATCAGCGCTGGTATAGTAGCAGCCTTCGGCAGCAGTAATGATACGAGGGTCTCGTTTAAACTGACGGTTGCCGGTGTAAGGCATCCAGTGGGCATCGAGTTGTTTCTGGGTGAGCCCTGCGAGTTTGTCGTTCATTTTTATTTTCCGACAATTGGGACATTTATCTTAAGCAACCCCTGAATAATTCCTTGTTACTTCTTGAAGCCTTAACGAGGCCGGTGAAATTATTTAGGGTCTTCTCAATTCTGGACCAACTTTTCCATTTAATAAATCGCTCAAAACTAACTTTAGTTGCATAAGTGGGGGCTTTTGAGAAAGGTTTGGAGTATGAGAGCGGTATTGAATATGTGTAACTTTAAATGAGGTAGTTGAGGCGTGAGTGATTCAGGCAGGGAGGTCTTGTGCTGGTAATCGCCGAGGATTATTACGGCAAAGGGCAAGGCAATGGGGGGTTAATCGATTTGCCCCGATCAAGGGTATGAAGAGGCGGTATCGGGGGCACTGGCCCCCGATACGGGAGAGGGTCAGACTGCGGTAGCAATCCGGTCAATGAAAGGGGCCAGTTCAGGCTTGTTCTCCAGGATCTCCTCCCGTGATAGGCCGTCGATTTCGTGAGGGAATACCAGCCACTCTTCGGTCTTGTGGATAAAGTAATCCGGCTCGCGCTTGGCCTTGTTGTTTTTCGGCTTGTAGTAAGGCGTTGCGATACGAATTTCCGGCGTGTTCTTTTTGCAGGCCGCACGCAGGTCTTCGATAGTTTGCTCAATACTTAGGCCGGAGTCGTGTACATCGTCAACGATCAGTAGAGAGTCGTGGGACTCAAGGCGCTTGATCAGGTAGTTCAGGCCATGCACACGAACTTTCTTGCCGCGTTCGCCGATGCCGAGGTAGGAGGAAGTTCGGATCGCGATATGGTCCGCATCCACACCCATCACGTGCAGCAATTCCTGTACTGCAATACCTACCGGAGCGCCGCCACGCCATACACCAACGATGTAATTGGGGCGGAAGCCGCTCTGATAGATTTGCTCCGCAAGCGCGTAGGAATCAATCAGAAGTTGCTGTGCGCTGATAAAGTGCTTTTTCATCTGTGTACCCCTCAGAAAAAGGCGAACTTGGCAATAAAGAGAGCTGACAACACGTAGACACTGATACTGACGTCTTTGCTGCGCCCGCTCAGTGTTTTGATGACTGCGTAGGCAATAAAGCCCAGTGCAATACCGTGAGCGATGGAGAATGACAGTGGCATCATCACTGCCGCAATTACCGCTGGAGCGGCTTCGGTGATGTCATCCCAGTCGATGGAAGACAGACCGGAAGTCATCAGAACGCCGACATACAGCAGGGCACCGGCAGTCGCATAGGCGGGGATCATGCCGATCAACGGAGAGAAGAAGGTCGCCAGCAAGAACAGACCGGCACAGACAACTGCGGTGAGACCGGTGCGTCCGCCCGCGGTAATCCCCGCGGTGCTCTCAACATAACAAGTGGTGGTGGAGGAGCCCAGTACGGAACCCACAACAGAAGCCGAGCTGTCTGCCATCAGAGCCTTGCCCATGCCCGGCAGCTTACCGTCCTTGTCCAAAAGCTTGGCGCGGTCGGAGACACTCAATAGGGTGCCGGCAGTATCAAACAGGTCTACGAACAGGAAAGCGAAGATCACGCTGATCATGCCGACTTCGAAGGCGCCGGCAATATCCAACTCGAGGTAAGTGGGAGCCAGGCTCGGCGGTGCGGAAATCAGGCCGGTGAACTCTACTTTTCCGATCGCCAGGGCAATAACGGTGACCGCGAGAATGCCGATCATTACAGAGCCGAGCATACGGCGATAGGACAGAGCCACAATAATAAAGAAGCCCAGGGCCGCCAGCAGAGCTTCAACGGATTTGAGGTCACCCAGTGTCACTAGGGTGGCCGGGCTGGCGACAACAATTCCCGAGCTCTTCAGAGCAATGATCGCCAGGAACAGGCCGATACCGGCTGCCAGGGATTGCCGCAGGGAAGTGGGAATACTGTCGATTATCCACTCCCGCAGCTTAAAGATACTGAGCAGCAGGAACACTACCCCCGATATAAACACCGCTCCCAGGGCCACTTGCCAGCTGTAGCCCATCTCGCCCACCACTACATAGGCGAAGAAGGCGTTCAGACCCATTCCCGGCGCCAGGGCGATGGGGTAGTTGGCGTAAAGCCCCATGATCAAACAGCCAATCGCCGCAGCAAGACAGGTCGCCATAAATACGGCGCCCTTATCCATGCCGGCAGCAGCCAGGATGTTCGGGTTTACAAAAATGATGTAAGCCATGGTCAGGAAGGTGGTCACACCGGCAATCACTTCCCGGCGAACATTCGTCTGACGCTCAGACAGCTTGAACAGCTTTTCCAGTAAAGAGGCGTCGCCGCCTGCCTGGGGAATACCAGACCCTGGGGTCGCTGATGTTTGGATATCAGAGGGTTTCATATCAGAAGTGGTACTTTACTAGCAGGTTAACATTGCGCTCATTGGAGTCGGTATTAAAGGTTCCATCTTTGAACCCAAATTTGTCATTCCAATGTACGTATTCGATACCGGCATACAGGGCTTTTGGCTCGCCCCAATTTGCGCCTAAGTCCCACTTGAGCTGGGAGGTAAAGTTCATGCTTGGGTGTGCATCTTCGGAGGCGCTGGTCCAATCGATAAAACCGTCGTATACGAAGCTGGAGTCACCCAGGGTAAACGGCATAGCCCAAACCAGGGTCAGCTGCTCGTTGCTGGCCTTGTCATCGTTATCGCGGCGGTAGGCGTTCACTTGAACAAAGGAGAAACCTGGAACTGCAAGGTCGAAACCAAGACCTGCCAGAACATTGGTGAAATGCGGGCCTGTTGCAGTGAGGTGATCGGGGTCATCCATATTGCCCAGCTCTACGGCAGTTGCTACCAACACATCGGTTACCGGCCCCCAAGCCAGTTCACGATCGCTGAGCTTCCCCAGGCTCAGACGCGGAGAAATTTCTGAATAGAGTTCTTTGGAGCCATCCTCTGAGTGCAGGTAGTCGGCAAAGATAAACAGGTCGCCCCAGCTGTGACCACTGGCGTGCTCAAAGGTCACTACAGAGCGCTCGGAATCATCGGTGGTCAAGCTGTAGTTCATTTCATAGTCGCGGCCATACAGCAGGCTGAGGCTGTTGTCGCTCCAAGTCATTTCAGCTTGAGCAGCTACGGACAACAGGCCGGAGGCCAGTAGTAGCAGGGGCTTGGTTGGTTTCATTCTATTACCTCTGTTACAACGACAGGCGGAAATCGCACTGGCGGCCGACAATTGGGTCGGCAGTTGGTTAAAAAATAGTCGCGGAATATACCCGAGTTTACCGACTGTTTTCCAGTATTTTTTTTCAGCAATCGCCTCTCCGGGAGCAGCCTTAAAGCAATGAAGTACTAACAAATATTTAAAATGAAAAAATAAATACCGATCTGCTGTTGGCTAAGCCTGTAATCGGAAAAAAGGCCTATTGAAGAGGTAGCCTTATTTTTGGCCCCGTTGAGGAGGTGTTTATATAGATAGTTTTGTGCGCCAACACCTCAGGCTTCCAAATAGGGCGGGAGTCACTATGAGGAGCACTATAAGGGTGCAAGACTATAAGGGTGCAAGAAGGATTCAAGAGGTTAAAAGAGAGATAGTTGCTATTAGTTGGCGAGATAGGGCTTAGTAGGGGTGATAGGGCTTGTGAATAGATCTGCCTTTATAGGGATCGGTCGCTTTTGGTCCACTGCTACTCGCATTTTGAGTGCACCATTAAGGTGCACAGTAAAGGTGTGATAGAGACACCTATAAAATGGAGAGTCCTATTGAGACTCTGACTTGTGAGTAGCTCCTCTATTAAAGGAGGTCAGTTATTCTCAGAAACACATGTGTTAAAGTGCGGCTCTCAATTAGGAGGATATTTCAAGGCTTGCCGGTTAGTAGTGACCTGACTCTGCCATCTGCTGATTATTTGAGCACTCGGTGGGGAAGGTTTATACACTGCCCTATAAATAGAAGCAGTACTTCTATATGGGGCTTAGAAAGAGGCTTAGCTGACGTGCCTTGTTGTCCTCTTGCCATCTGGAGAGCTTAATGCTCTGCGACCAGGTGACAGAAATAATAAATCGGGGTCGGTTGATCCCGCATATACAAATTTGGTTGTTTGATGAACCGAGTCCAAGGGGGTTGGCTTGCGATTGCAGGCTAACTAGAGGGACGGTGAAGAGCAATCGGGAGTGGGAGGCTTTATGAAATCTAATTGTTTACACCTTGCAATCCCCGCGGGGGACCTTGAGGTAGCTAAAAAATTTTATTGTGGCGTATTCGGTTGTAAAACCGGAAACAGTGAAGAGGGGCGTTGGGTAGATATCGATTTCTGGGGTAACGAACTGACTCTGCACCAGAGTGAAGAAAAGCTACCCAACGTACGCCACAAGGTAGATATGGGAGCAGTTGCTGTTCCCCATTTCGGTATTCACCTACCGGAGGATGAATTCCAGGCGCTGAAAGCCCGTATCGAAGCTGCTGGTCTGGAGTACCTGGATAAGCCTTACCGCCGCTTCGTTGGCAGTGAATACGAACAAGAAACTTTCTTTATTGAGGACCCCAACGGTAACGTGTTGGAGATGAAGACTATGGTTAATCCGGAACTGATGTTTAAGTGAAGTTCGGGCCATAGTTAAATCTATGAATTGAGCTCGCAAGATACTATTTATTGTCTGGCGGGCTCATTAGAAAGATCAATCCTATCAACACTCTCTCCGTGCGCTTTTATTCTTCTATTTAATTTTCAGTAAAAGCTGGCCTCTAGTTTCTATGTATAGATTTAATGAAGTTTTCAGCTTGAACTTGGATATCTTTTTTTTCTTTACTGGTTAGTTTGTCCACAAGACTGAGCATCATAGACATTCGCGGATTTTTCTTAAAATGGTCCCTCTTCTGCAAGAGAAAATTCCAGTAAAGGCTATTAAAGGGACATGCATCGCTTCCAGTTCTTTTCTTGACGTCGTATCTGCAGTTTTGGCAGTAGTTGCTCATTTTATTTATATATGAGCCGCTACTAATATAAGGTTTTGTTGCAACCAGTCCACCATCGGCATACTGGCTCATACCTCGGGTATTAGGTAATTCTACCCACTGTATGGCATCGATATATATCCCCAAATACCATGCATCTACCTGATCCGGGTCCGTTTGTGTTAGTAAGGCAAAGTTACCGGTAATCATTAAGCGCTGAATATGGTGGGCATAGGCGTGTTTCAGGCTGTTGTTGATAGCACTTTTTAGGCAGTACATATCGGTTTCGCCTGTCCAGTAGAAGTTGGGAAGAGGGTTGTAATTGCGTAGTTTGTTTAGCTTACTATAGCTTGGCATCTCCTGCCAATAAATGCCGCGCATATATTCTCGCCAGCCGAGAATTTGCCGGATGAAACCCTCTATTTGATTAATGTGAATACTCTTTTTATTGGATTCCCAGTGATCAATTGCATGGTTAATAACTTCGCTGGGGGATAGCAATTTGCAATTGAGAGAAAAGCTTAATCGGCTATGGAATAGATACGCCTCATTAGGGTCCATGGCATCCTGATAATCACCAAAGTGCGGCAACAATTGCTTGCAAAAGTGATTGAGCAGTTTGAGACTGTCTGCACGACTCGTTGGCCAGGTAAAATGTTTTGGATTGATAGTACCAATGGTTTTTATTTTTTCTTTCTGGATGCGCTTAAGCGTTTTTTCAACATTCTTTCGGAATAGATATTGTTGAGGGGGTTCTCTATCTTCATTCCACTTTTTTCGATTACCTTTATCAAAGTTCCATTGATTGCCAATAGGCTCGCCTTTTTTGTCAATAAGAATATTGTGCTCCTTGCGCATATGGCGATAGAAGCTTTCCATTAAATAAGATTTCTTTTCCAAGAAGAAACTTTCCAGATAGTTCCTTTTGGTTAGGTAGTGTTCGGTGTCATAGACTTCAGACTCAATTGATAGCTTTTTAACGATTGTCTTTAGTTGAGCATCAAGGCGATATTCATCGGGGAGCTGGTATTCAAATTTCTGAATATTCAACTGATCGACTAATATTTGAATATTTGCTTCGAGGTTTTGCTGGTTTTTCTTGTTGTCTATTTGGTAGTAAATTACTTGCTGGCCTTTTGATTCAAGCCATCTGGCAAAGTTTTGCATTGACTCAAAAAAAGCAACCACTTTTTGAATATGATGAGCAACGTAGTCTGTCTCCTGTCGCATCTCAGCAATGAAGTAATAAATATTTTGATGGTTTTCTCTAAACCAAGAATGCTTATGGTTAAGTTGGTCGCCCAGTATAAGTCTCAGTGTCTTCAAAGGGGGTCCCTTTTTGAATTGATGCCTATATAAACTTTATCCATAAACATACAGGATGTTGTTGATGTGCTTAGGAGATTGGTTTTGGGAATATTAGCATTTGAAAAGTTGTATAAGTTGGGTTTAAGTGCCAATTTTTATTCTGGCCGAGGGTTTGCGCTGAGTTGTTTTTAGGATGTAATTGAATTGAACGATGCTCAAATTGATACGCCTGCACCACTTAAGGTAAGAGTAGGCAATTATTAGAAATAAAATTTTACTTAATTGTTAGAAGTTATATCATTGTGATCTTTCGAAAAAGGGTGTTCTTAAATATTTGACCATGATTTGCTGAGATAGATTTTTTGGTGTAGAGCTTGGGGTTGAAAAATTTTTTCTTAATCATGGTTTTCTTTTTTTGTGTTAAGTAAGTAGTAGAAATATTGTTTTATGGAAAGAGTTTTGCTGTTTAAATGGATTGGCTTGTTTGTATTTTTAATGTTTCTCGTTTTCTTAGTATATAAGATAAGGAAAAGGTCTAGGGTTAAGTACCTGGAGACTTATATCTTTCATTCGAAGATTAAAGACAAAATAAAAACAGTTTATCCACATCTATCCAGTCAAGAGTTGGATATAGTATTGAAGGCTCTTCGGGAGTATTTCTGCGTTTGTCAAGTTGCTGGAAAGAAAATGGTATCTATGCCTTCTCAAGTTGTAGATGTCGCTTGGCATGAATTTATTTTGTATACACGCTCTTATCAGAAATTCTGTAAAAAAGCTTTTGGGTATTTCTTACATCACACACCGGCAGAGGCAATGCCAACCCCTAACTCTGCTCAGGAGGGTATCAAGAGGGCATGGCGTATCTCCTGCTTCAGGGAGGGGGCTAACCCAAAGAGCCCTGGACATCTGCCGCTATTATTTGCCATTGATCGGAAATTAAATATAAAGGATGGCTTTCAATACTCCCTAAACTGTAGGCGTAGTAGTTCTTCCGGGGCTACTTCCGATTACTGTGCTTCTCATATTTCCTGCGCTTCAGGATGTTCAGGATGTTCAGGGGATTCGGGAGACTCTGAATTAAATTCTTCCTCTGGCGGATTTTTTGATAGTTTTAGTAGTGACTCCAGTGGCTGTAGTGGAGGTTGCGGTGGCGGTGGAGATTGATTTTTCTCAATACTCTTCTCGATATTTTTATAAAATATTCTAAGCAATAACCTTATTGGCAAATAGTCGGTCAATATCTTGGGAGCTATATCCAAGTGACTCCAGGGTCGATCGGCTATCTGCCCCTAGTGAAGCTCCTGTCTGGTGTTTTTTATTTTTCTTTCCATTGAATTTAAACGGCGTGTTGATTTGTAGGAGAGTGTCGCCACTTTCTGTGACTGCATTTGCAATCATTTGACGATTTTGAATTAATTCACTTTCTGTGGCTTCACTGAAATGAAGAACCGGTTCTACACAGGCGTCGATATCAGAGAAAATACTATTCCATTCGCTGAGCTTCTTTTTCTTTATTATAGCGGCAATATCTTGTTTCAAGCTCTCTTGTTGATCGCTTTCGAGTACACGCTCCATCCATTCGGGATGGCCGATTCCCAGAAAAAAAGCTTCGGCAAATTGGGGTTCAAGACTGCCAACGGATAAGTAGCGGTCATCGGCAGTACAGTAGTAATCATAATAACTACCACCGTTGAGCAGCTCCATTTCCATCTCTGGATCTTGGCCATTGGCGAGGGCGTTGGCACCGCAAATGGCATTTAAGGCATAGGCACAGTCAGTCATACTGATATCAATATGCCCGCCGTGGCCTGTTTGTTGGCGGTGATACACTGCGGCAAGAATAGCCATTGCTGCGTGGTGGGAGCCTCCAGCAATATCGGCAATTTGCATACCGTTCAGGCTGGGTCCACTATCCAGTCGACCGGAATAGCTGGCCAGTCCGGAGAGTGCCAAGTAATTGATATCATGCCCAGCGCGCATTTTCAGGGGCCCATCTTGTCCGTATCCGGTGATTGAACAATAGATAATATCTGTGCGCATCTCACTAAGGGTTTGATAACCAAAGCCAAGTTTTTCCATTACTCCTGGGCGAAATTGTTCGATAACAATATCGTATTCGCTGAGTAACCTCTCGATAATCTCTTTTGCCTCTTGGCTTTTCAAATCCAGAGCCAGAGATTTTTTATTACGGTTTATCGTTGCATGAGCTGCTGAAACGGGCTCTGCGCTGCCGACCATTGGAGGAAGGCCTCTTAGCATATCTGGACGATCGGGAGACTCTATGCGTAGAACCTCTGCGCCCATGTCTGCTAACAGCATGGTGGCGTAGGGGCCGGGTAGTAGAGTGGTGAAATCGAGTATTCTTAGGCCTTGCAGTGGAGCAGTAAAATTATCCATTTTATTAAAATCAATAAAAATTATTTTTAGAGTATCTCGTGGGCCGTTTTCTTTGGTGGTCACCGAGAAAATTCAGTGGTATTAACCTCTGTGCTGAGTTTATTTATTTGCAGCTCTTTGGTTAATCAAATAACGAGGTAAACCCGGTAACCTACACGATCACCGGGTTAGGGGGTTAACCATCACGGAGGATGTCGCGGGAAATAATGAGTTTCATAATTTCATTCGTTCCAGCGTAAATACGCTGAACTCTGGCATCCGCCCAGGCGCGGGCAATTGGGTATTCCCACATATAGCCAAAACCACCGTGAAGCTGAACACACTCATCTAGCAATTTACATTGGAAATCTGTCGCTAGTAATTTGGCTTTAGCAGCCGTAGTAACATCAAGCTTTTTCTCATAATGCAGCTCTAGGCAGCGATCCACAAACACCCTGAGAGCAGAGAGTTCACTGTCCAACTCTGCCAGCTTGAATTGGGTGTTCTGAAATGCTGCGATGGGTTTACCAAAGGCTTTACGATCACGAACGTAGTCAACTGTCCAACTTAATGCTGCTTCTGCGTTGGATATGGCAAAGATAGCAACGCTGAGTCTTTCCTGTGGCAATTCCTGCATTAGGTAGACAAAGCCCTGACCTTCGGCTCCCAATAAATTTTCCACCGGAACCTTAACGTCATCAAAGAAAAGTTCGGAGGTGTCCTGGGCTTTCATGCCGATCTTTTCCAGGTTATTCCCTTTTTTGAATCCTGCCAGCTCGGCCTCGACCAAGAGAAGGCTCACCCCCGATGCGCCTTCACTAGGGTCTGTTTTTGCAACGACAATAACTAAATCGGCATGTTGTCCATTGGTAATAAATGTCTTAGAGCCGTTGAGGAGATAGTGATCTCCCTTCTTGATTGCCGTTGTCTTGACCCCCTGTAGATCTGAACCGGCGCCGGGTTCCGTCATGGCGATGGCTGTAACAATTTCACCACTGATACATTTGGGAAGGTATTTCTTTTTTTGCTCTTCGCTGCCGTAATTAATAATGTAGGGCACGGCAATATTGGAGTGCAGACCCCAGCCGACGCCAGAAAGGCCCGCTCGGGCGATTTCCTCATCGATAATCGAGTTGTAACCGTAGTCCAGGCCCAAACCACCGTAAGATTCGGAAATCTGGGGGCAGAGAAAACCCATTTCCCCGGCTTTATTCCAAAGGGCACGATCAACCTGTCCATCTTTTTCCCACTGGCTGTGGAAAGGGACGGCCTCGTTTTCCAGGAATTTCCGCACGGTATCGCGAAAATGCTCGTGGTCCTCGTTGTAAACGGTTCTCGGTATCATTCTGAACTCCAACATTCGTTTTTATTATCTGGAATTGTAGACCCTTCAAACTTGGGCTACTCAAGGGCTGTTCGGGTGAAGCAGCCCTGTGATTCACGACAAGTTTCTACATTGCCGAGTGACTTTTCAGTCTCTGCGTGACTATTCGGTATCTTTCAATTCACCCTGGGATTCTGCAAGGGTCAGCAATATTTCTGGCGGTGAAAATCTGTCGCCGTAGGTTTCTGCGAGTTTGTGCGCGCGCTGTACAAAAGAAGCGATGCCATATTGGTTAATATATTGCAGGGCGCCACCGGTCCAAGGGGGGAAACCAATACCAAAAATAGAGCCTATATTGGCCTCGCGAACACTGCGCAGGACTTTTTCTTCGTAACAACGCAGTGTCTCGATCGCCATAATAAATAACAGGCGCTCCTTGATATCCTCAACAGGTGGTTGCTTTGACGGAGGGAATTCCTGCTGTAGGCCCTGCCAAAGATGTTTTTTACCTCCTTCCGGGTAAGAGTAAAATCCGCCACCAGCCAGCTTGCCGGCACGCCCCAGTTCCAGCATATGGTCGATTACAGACTCTGCTGGGTGTGTGGGAATACTTTTACCCTCTTTCCGCAGGTCGTTAATAGTCTGTTGGCGAATCCTGCCCATCAACGTGAGTGAGACTTCATCACTCACTGCCAGTGGCCCCACCGGAAATCCGGCCAGAGATGCGGCATTTTCTATAGTGGCGGGGTTTACTCCTTCACCGAGCATGCCAATCCCTTCGTTGGTAAAGCAACCAAATACTCGGGAGGTGAAGAAGCCGCGACTGTCGTTAACGACAATAGGCGTTTTGCCGATTTGTAAAACAAAGGCAAATGCCTGAGCCAGGGTCTCTTCATCGGTCTCCTTACCACAGATGATTTCCACCAGCGGCATTTTGTCTGCTGGAGAGAAAAAATGTAGGCCAATAAAATTATTGGGGCGTTTGGAGGCTTGAGCTAGGCCGGTGATGGGGAGTGTAGAGGTGTTGGAGGCGAAGATGGCGCTGTTGCCCAGTTGGGCCTCGGCCTCGCGGGTGACCTCGGCTTTTAGCTCGCGGTCCTCGAATACTGCTTCAATAACCAGTTCACACCCACTTAAGTTGGCAGCATTATCCGTAGGCTGAATGTTGGATAGGATGGTTTCTACACGCGTTTCATCGGTGCGACCGCGCTCCAGGCGTTTTTGTAGAGCCTTCTCTGCATAGGCCTTACCTTTTTGCGCTGCCTCAATGGAAATATCCTTGAGCACAACATCAACGCCTTTACTGGCACAGGCATAGGCGATACCCGAGCCCATCATGCCAGCCCCGAGTATGCCGACCTTTTTAATAGGCGTGGTTTTGGATTCACGCGCGGCTTGGGGAAGGGAGGCACCGCCCTTCAATGCATTGAGGCCAAACCAGAAGGTGCCAATCATATTTTTTGCCACTTGACCGCAAGCGAGATCGACGAAATAGCGCGATTCAATGCGAGTGGCTGTTTCGAAGTCTACCTGGGAGCCTTCGATCACTGTCGCCAGTATTGCTTCGGGGGCTGGTAGGCAGCCGTGGGTTTTTTTCTCGAGCATGGCGGGAGCAATCATTAACAGCTGGGCATTTTTCGGATTTTTGGCATCCCCACCGGGCATACGGTAGCCGGGTTGATCCCAGGGTTGTAGGCTAGGCTGGTCACTGTTGGCGCGAATAAAGTCGCGGGCTTTGTTGAGTAAGTCTTCAGTATCTTTTGCTGTCTGCTGGATCAAACCGCTTTCCAAGGCCTGCTTGGCTTTCACTTGTTTGCCTTCCAGTAGGAAGGGCAGGGCATTTTGAATACCCAATAAGTGTGGCATACGTACACAGCCCCCACCTCCGGGCAGCAGGCCGAGGGTGACCTCCGGTAAACCAATTTTTACTGAGTTGTCCTCCAAAGCAATTCTGTGGTGACAGCTGAGGGCAATCTCCCAGCCACCACCGAGCGCGGCACCGTTGATTGCCGCAACCACCGGTTTGCCCTGGGTTTCCAGCCAACGCAAATTAGCCTTGAGGGCCTCACAGGAAGCAAAGAATTCTTGGGCCTCACTTTTTTTAGCGGCGTAGAGTGACTTAAGATCTCCGCCGGCAAAAAATGTTTTCTTTGCCGAGCGAACGATAATTCCTGCGTATTCCTGTTGCTTTAATTCCTTCACCACAGCCTGCAGGGCGTCTGTAAAATCTCGGTCCATAACATTGGCCGAGGCATTGGGGTTATCCATAATCAGGTGGACAATGTTGTCACCGTCTTTTTCCAAGCGTATAGATTTCATAGTTCCCCCTAGACCCTTTCGATAATGGTTGCTACGCCCATACCGCCACCCACACAAAGGGTGACCAGGCCGTAGCGCAACTGCCGCTGTTCTAATTCATCGAGAACGGTGCTGATCAACATGGCGCCTGTGGCACCGAGTGGGTGGCCCATAGCGATAGCGCCGCCGTTTACATTGATTTTCTGCGGGTCGATATCCAGTTCATGCTGGAAGCGCAGCACCACTGCGGCGAAGGCTTCGTTGACTTCGTAGAGGTCGATGTCATGGGCATTCAGGCCTGCCGCTTTGAGGGCTTTGCGTGCGGAGGGAGCCGGTCCGGTCAACATGATGGTGGGTTCGGTGCCGACTACGGCGGCGGAGACGATGCGCGCGCGGGGTGTTAGGCCCAGATCCCGCCCGGCTTGCTCGCTGCCGACAAGAATGGCGGCGGCACCATCCACTATGCCCGAGGAGTTGCCCGCGGTATGTACATGGTCGATGGCTTCCACCTGGGGATAGCGGGAGGTCGCTATGCTGTCGAAGCAGAGGTCACCCATGGCGGCAAATGATGGGGAGAGGTTGGCGAGTCCCTCCAGGGAGGTCTCCGGTCGCACCAGTTGATCGTGATCGAGCAGTAGCAGGCCGTTCTGATCCCGCACCGGGATAACAGATTTGGCGAAGGCGCCTCGCTGCCAGGCTTCAGCGGCTTTACGTTGGGAGTGCAAGGCAAAATTATCCACATCTTCCCTGGAGAAGCCCCCGAGGGTGGCGATCAGGTCGGCACCTATGCCCTGGGGGGCAAAGCCCGTTTCTATGGCCGTTTGTGGGTCCATGGCCCAGGCGCCGCCGTCACTGCCCATGGGCACCCGCGACATAGACTCCACACCACCGGCCACCACGAGCTGTTCCCAGCCAGAGCGCACCTTGGCGGCGGCTAAATTCACTGCCTCGGCACCGGAAGCGCAAAACCGGTTGAGGGTGACGCCGCCGATATCCCAGTCCCATCCGGCACTGAGGGTGGCGACCTTGGCGATGTCTGCACCCTGGTCACCGATAGGGGTGACACACCCCATTACTACGTCATCGACTTTGGCGGTATCCAGTTGACCGCGCTGCTGTAACTCGCGCAAAAGGTTGGAGAGTAGGGTGATGGGTTTGACTTCATGTAGAGCGCCGCTGGGTTTCCCTTTACCTCGCGGCGTGCGGATCGCATCGTAAATATAGGCTTCTGTGGACACGGTAATAGCCTCTTTATTTTTGTTTGTGGGTTCAACCATAGTCGTGTGGGGTTTTGGCGCAATGATGAAAGACGCCAGGGGCGGTGACGTGGATGTCAGCCCAATTAAATAATGCAGAGAAGTTTCTAGCCTTGTTTATTCCAAATCAAACTAACTCGATGAGTGGTCTGCCGTACACTCAAATAAGGCGCTTTATTTTTTATTTTCGGCCAATAAATGATGGTCGATAACGTCGCATATAGGCCGCAATAGCCCTGCCGAAATATTTTATTGTGGGTTCATGCTAGCAGGAAAAGCCTTTATCTAGGTTGAGTATTCAGCAGCGCTATTCAAGGGGCGACCCAAAATTTGCGGTAATCTGGCAGTGAGGATTGACTATGGCAGAGAATCTACTGGAACTGGCGGCGAGCCAACTGGGCGCTTCAGGTATTGGTACCCTGGCAGCCGCACTCAATCTTCCGGCAGAGAAAGGCCAGTCAGCACTGGATACCGGTATTGCATTCGTTCTGGCGGGCATGCTGAATAAAGCCAGCAGTAAAACCGGTATGGCTTATCTGTTCAATATGGTCACTGGTAGTGAAGCTCCTGAGCTATCCGATGTATTGGCGCAGTTCTCAGACAAGGAAAAGTTGGCGGCATCCCTCCCGGGCGATGATGCGACCTTGCAAAAAGTATTTGGTACCCGGGTCGGTGAAGTGACCAAGGTTGCCACCACGGAAGTGCCCGGCAATGAAGGCGGACACCTGCTTAAAATGGTACTGCCATTGGTGACGGCTCTCTTAGGGGCTCAGGTGAAAGCACATAAAATGGATGTTTCCGATCTGGCTTCTTTTTTAATAGGCCAGCGGGAGTTCCTGCGTGACAAGGTCCCCGATGCGCTCCTGGACGCTCTGGATGTAAAAGGGTTTGACAATCTTGGGGCGGCTTTGGTCACCCATGGACATGCGAAGCCCCAGGAACCGCGGGAGCAGGCACTGCATGGGCATGGGGAAAAGAAAAAGCCCGTGAGCTTTAGTAGCTGGTTTTTTCCATTATTATTAGTGCTGATTGCCCTCTATGCGCTAAATATGTGTATGAATAAGGGCAGACAAGAGCGGGCTGCCGATCAGCCTTCCGAAACCCCGCAGGAGCAAGCCTTTATGGAATCTCCTTCGGAGCCGGCGGGAGACACGCCTCCCAATGAGAGTAATGCCCAGGCACAGCTGGGGCCGGATAAATTCTCCAGCAATCTTCGCGACTATTTAAAGAGCTTTGACCGGGATCCCAACCAGGAATTTATCCTGCAGGTGAAATTTGAACCGGGCACCGCAAAACTCCTAAATCCTAAAGCGCCGGATATTGATGCGCTCGCGCAAATTATGCAGGAAAACCCAAATCTCACTGTCGCCATTGAAGGGCATGTGAAAGGTGAGGGCAATGAAATTAAAGAGCAGGAGATTTCTCAGGAGAGGGCGGATGTTGTGCGGGAATTGCTATTGCAAAAGGGCATTGCGGCCAATCGTATAACTGCGACTGGTATGGGCTCTGCCAAGCCTCTGCCGCAAAGTGCGGCTGGACAAACCTCAGATCAGCAGAAGAAAAATGAGCGTATTAGTGTACGGGTGGTAACCACTGAGTAGAATTTTTAAGACCGTGGTTCCCGAAATAACCTGGTCCCCGAAATAAATAGCCCCGCATTTTTGCGGGGCTATTTGATGAGACTGAATTCAGTTTTTCTTTCACTTATGCATGAACTAATAACCGTTAACAGCTGCGAAATTTCTCCCGATAGGCGCCGGGAGCGAGGCCTGTCCATTTCTTAAATGCACGGTTGAAAGCACTGGGTTCAGAAAAGCCGAGTCGCTCGGCAATTTCCGCTACAGCGGTTTCCTGCTGTTTTAGTTGATACACGGCCATATCTCGGCGCACCGAATCTTTGATGTCCTGCCAGCTGTTGCCTTCGTCTTTAAGGCGCCGGCGCAGTGTTTGCGGGGAGGTAAACAGACGAGCAGCCACATCGTCTAGGGAGAGATTCTCAATGCTGTTCTGTTGTTGCAGCATACGACGTATGCGGCCGGTAAAGCTGTGGTCAGATTTATATTGGGTGAGCAGACATTCCGGTGCTCGGGAGAGGAAATCTGCCAGTTGCTGCTCGTCCCGCACCAGCGGCATTTGCAAATAACGGGTGTTAAATACCAGGCAGGTTTCGGCCTGGTTGAAGTAGTGCCGGCATGGGAACATATCGCTGTAGTCCTCATTGTAATCCGGTGGCGGGAAAGCCAATAACACCCGCTCGAGTAAAATGGTGCGATCAATCAGCCAGCTAAAAAAGCGCAGCCAGATGACCGCGATGGACTCTACAAAAATCTGGTTGGGTAACTTTTTATCGTTGCTGTGGTGAATAATTAGTCTGGCTTCTTCGCCATCTTCTACCAGTTTGATGTGAAGGTCGTCGCTGACCATGCTGATAAAACGCGCTGAGCGCAGTAGGGCTCGGCGCAGGTTGGGACAGCTGATGCAGGCGTGCCCCATCATGGCAAAGGTGCCGGGCAGCCAGGGGCGGGCCAGAAAGCCACCGGACTCATCATTCAGCAAGTCCCACTCCAGGCGCAGTAGGCTGGCCATCTGCTCGCGGCCGATACGGCTGTCGGAATCGTCGAGGTGGCCAGGATCTATCCCGCTATCCCGCAGCAGCTGTTGGCAGTCCAGCCCCGCTGCCTCGGCGCCCACCAGTTGGGCGCGAACTACCGCGGCGAGGATACCTGGGTCCGCTTCGCGGAGTTTGGGAGTCTCGCTTTCCACTGTCTCAGCCCTCAACATGATCTTGTTTGCTGCGTGTAATTTTTAGATGCAAGCAGGGATTATGCGCAAAGCGAGCGTGAAAGTCAGGTTTATCCCCGGCGAGTGTAAGAAAAGGGCAACCCTGGCGAGCCGCACGGCTAAGCGTTGCCGGCTGAAGCTGTGCAGTTTTGGGGGTTTTCATCGAATTTAGCTGCAGATGTGCCGATTAATCGCCATTTTTATTGACAAGAGCACAAGTGACCTGAACTGCTTTAATTTCATTATTTGGGAAATAAGGAGCTTATGTGGCTATGTTTTCTCTTGGCACAGGGGGTATAAATAGGCAGGCAAACCTTACCGTTATCGCTTGGATAGGGTATCAAGTCGGGTAGCCATCAAATTGACCGGCAGGTCAGGTAAGATAAGAATAAGTTAAATGCCAATGAAGGAGTGGCCCAATGCCCTCAGCGTCTGTCGAAAGCCAGCTGAATCCGACCATATGTAGGCGGATGTTGATTGCCTATTTAATTGAGCAGATTCCCCGCCCCAACAACCCGGTCCTTGAAGAGGCCACCGGGTGGCCGCGACGCACGGTACAGGACATTATTGCTAAGGGGTTGCCGGGCCACGGCACTCAAGTGGAATTTATTCAGGAGGGTGTTCGTCACAATGATGGCTATTACCTGCTCCGCGATTGGGGCTCCTTCGATCGCAACTGGGTAAAAAGCAACTTATCGGCGATTTGCCAGGTGCTGGGGGTCAACATCGACTAGGACCTGCTTGGTGCTCAGTGTTTAGTGCCTAGTGTTTATAAAGTGCGGCTGGGCACTACTACTAAGGCACATAAGGCATACTGATTCCCATCTCACCGAAATCAGGGCAGACAAACGCATATTTGTAGAAGTCGCGCCGACCAGGGGCCGGCGACGAAATCTAATTATTGGTTAATTGAGCAGAATAGCGATTGCAGTGAAATTTTTTACAGGGATTACTGCGGTTTTTGATTGTGACTCTGCTGCAGTATTTTATTGACCTTTTCCAGCAGAGCCGGGTTGGATTTAATACTGCTGGCAATTTCCTGGTACTTACTCTTTGACAGCCCTGCCTTTTCAATAGCCGCGACCATTTTGCCCTGGGCCTCTTTATTGAGAGCTTCAGCCTCTTTGATATCAGCAGCGGCCTTAAGCTTGGGCGCATATTCCCGGCTCAGCATCACAATCGAGCGGTAAGCGTCGGCAAACTGCTTAAGTTGGGGCTCACTGAAGGATGCTTTTGGAGCTTCGGCCTGGGAGGATGGTGTCTGTGCGGATGCAAAGGGCACTGTGAATAACAGAGCGAAAAGAGCGAGATACTTAAAAGGGAATTTCATCGGGCACTCCTGAAAGTTGGGGGGCGCTTTTGCTTCTCTAAAGAAAACACCCAGCCACACTGCTCAAGTGACCAGGTGTTGCTACGGAATCCATTGGCAGTTGATGGCACTGGTGCAATCAACTCTGAGACATTAGTTTCAGGGTAGTCAGTTTCAGAGAGGCTGTGGCGCCAATCCCCGCCACCGCGGCAAATTTTATCGGCGGTGGCTTGGGGTTAAAACAGGCCGAGGAATTTTCGGCGCTTCGGCAGTGACTGCTCACAGCGACTGAGTTGTTGTTGGTAACGCTGTGCTTTCGCAGAAACCTTGTGGGAAACTCTTTTAAGCCAGGCTTTGTTTTTAAAACTGCGCCGGTTAAAGCCCCCGTGCCCTTCGTGGTAGGCCAGGTAAAGGTGGTAGGCGTCGTTTGCACGGATTTGGCATCGGCGCGCGCTGGTGTTGTTGTACCAGCCAACAAAATCGATGGCGTCGCCAAAATCATCTCTGTCCGCCCCATAGTTGAAGCTGGAGCGCTGGTATCCACGCCAGGTGCTACCCAGGGCCTGGGCGTAGCCATAGGCGTCTGAGGGCCTTGGGCCGGGGATAAAGCCGAGAATTTTGGTGCGCGGGGGGCGCGCATCGTGCACATAGCGCGACTCCTGGTGCAGTATGGCCATCATCACAGCCACAGGTGACCCCCATTTCTCCTCTGCGGCCTTGGCCTCCCGGTACCAGCTCTTCTTCTCACGAAAAATAGAGCAGACATTATCCGGGTTACTGGGCGGGCTGGTGGTGCAGCCCGCGATCAGGGTTAAGGCGCCAAGCAGTGCGGCTAGCAGTTTCTTATTATTCTTTCCCATAGTTTCTTAGCATTACTGAGCGGTGACAGTTTTCACTCCGGTACTGGTGCCGAGCAGTAGCACATCGGCTGGGCGCATGGCAAAGATCCCATTAGTGACCACACCGGTGATATTGTTGATGGCATCTTCCAGGTCTTTCGGCTGTTCGATCTTCAGGTTATACACATCCAAGATGGCGTTGCCATTATCGGTAATCACGCCCTGGCGGTAGACCGGATCTCCTCCCAGTTTGACCAACTCGCGGGCCACCAGCGATCGGGCCATGGGAATCACTTCCACTGGCAGGGGAAAGTTGCCCAGAGTCTCCACCCACTTGCTTTCATCGGCAATGCAGATGAATTCGTCAGCGCAGGCAGCGACAATTTTTTCGCGGGTGAGCGCTGCACCACCGCCTTTGATCAGCTCCAGAGCGGGGTTTGTCTCATCGGCACCATCCACATAAAACTGCATGCCATCCACGCTATTCAGTTCATACACTGGAATACCGTGGGCCTTGAGCCTTTGTGCGGAAGCTTCGGAGCTGGCTACGGCGCCGTCAAATTGGCCTTTGATCTCAGCCAGGTAGTCAATAAAGAAATTGGCCGTGGAGCCAGTGCCGATGCCGACGATGGAGTCGGGCTCCAGGCGCGGGGAAATATAGTCGATGGCGGCGCGGGCGGTGGCCTGTTTCAGTTCATCCTGGGTCATAGGCTGGATAGTTTCCTGTGCAATTATTTCTGCTTTATTTGTTTCTTTCGATAAAAAAAAGCGCAATATATCTAAAAAAATGGCAATAATGCTGATCAAGGATTAGACTGGCCTGCCGGTGTTGCGCATGCGGCGGTTGCCTTACCGCCCGCTCCTGCTACTACGCTTGCCTGAGTCGCGCACAGAAATTAACCGCAACGGCAGTTGATACAGCCATGCCCAAGTCCTATATCAAGCGCATTTTAGACGCGCGCATTTACGATGTCGCCACCGAGACGCCCTTGGAGCCGATGCGTCAGTTGTCACACCGCCTGGGAAACCGGATTCTGCTCAAGCGGGAAGACCTGCAGCCGGTATTTTCCTTCAAGATTCGCGGCGCCTATAACAAGCTGCTGCAATTGCCCCAGGAGCAGCGCGCGCGCGGCGTGATAGCCGCTTCCGCGGGCAATCACGCCCAGGGCCTGGCAATGGGAGCCGCGCAACTGGGGGTGCGCGCGACGATTGTGATGCCGAAGACCACTCCCCAAATTAAGGTCAACGCCGTTCGCATGCGCGGTGCCGAAGTGGTGTTGCACGGGGATACCTTTGACGAGGCTGCCAGTCGCGCCCAGCAGCTGGTGCAGGAACGCGATCTGGTATTTGTACATCCCTATGATGATCCGGACGTGATCGCGGGCCAGGGTACTGTGGCCATGGAGCTATTGCGCCAGCATTCCGGTAATCTCGAGGCGGTTTTTATTCCCGTCGGCGGCGGCGGGCTCGCCGCAGGTATGGCCGCTTATATTAAGTATGTGAGGCCGGAAACCCGGGTCTATGCCGTGGAACCCGAAGAGGCCGCCTGCCTCAAAGCGGCCCTGGACAGCGGTGAGCGCGTACGCTTGCCACAAGTGGGGTTGTTTGCCGATGGGGTTGCCGTGGCGCAAATTGGTGAGGAGACCTTTCGTGTTTTACGCGAAACGGTAGATGGTGTGATCACGGTAAGCACCGATGAAATCTGTGCGGCGATCAAGGATATTTTTGAGGACACCCGCTCAATTGCCGAACCCGCCGGGGCCGTTGGCCTGGCCGGTTTAAAAAAATACGCAGAAGAGAGTGGCGGCCGCAATGCGGCACTGGCAACCGTGTGTAGCGGGGCCAATATCAATTTCGACCGGTTGCGCTACATCAGTGAGCGCACAGAAATTGGCGAGAAGCGCGAGGCGGTATTGGCAGTGCGTATCGAAGAACGACCGGGTAGCTACCTGCGCTTCTGTCGCGACCTCGGGGACCGCGCGATTACCGAGTTTAATTACCGTTATGCCGGGGATGGCGAGGCGCATATTTTTGTTGGCCTGCAGGTGTCCGCCGGCAGTGATCGCAGCCAATTGGTTGAACGGCTGGAAAGCAAAGGTTATAGCGTGACAGATCTCACCGATAATGAAATGGCGAAATTACATATCCGCCATTTGGTCGGTGGGCGGGTTCCAGGTCTGCGTCACGAGGTTGTCTACCGCTTTGAGTTTCCGGAGCGCCCCGGTGCGCTGCGCAAGTTTCTCGAGCAATTAGCGGGCCGCTGGAATATCACCCTGTTTCACTATCGGAATCACGGTGCCGCTTATGGCAGGGTGCTTGCGGGTCTGCAGGTAGAGCCCTCCGAACGTGAGCAGTTGTTGGATCTGCTGGAGCAATTACAGTTTCCTTTTTGGGATGAAACTGAAAACCCCGCTTACCGCTTTTTTCTGGGTAACTGAACCCGACCAGGGAGCTTGTTGAGTAAGATTTCTCAGCAAGTTTTCCTCCCGTAGACCAGCCCATTAGTTTTGTCGAACTTCCTTGTGCAAAAATGCGACAAAAAACGCAGAAAATATTCAACAAACGGTTACTATTCCGACGATTGTTGAGTATCTTCTTTTGTCGTGGAACTTTTGCTATAGCTTTGGTCTTAAGCGAAGTGAAACGCATATAACAAAAAAATTGATCGTACAGGATGGTCCCAATGAAAGCCGATGCGCTGACAATCGCTGTGGTTGTCTTTGTCGCGGGCGTTCTGCTGAGCACTAGTGGTTTGACCGAGGTGTTTGCCTCGGAAAAGGAACCGCCAGCGGCTCTGCAACAGGGAGTGGTTACCCGTTAGGCTGATGCCGGGGGGCGCTCTGCCCGAGCACAACAAAAAAGGCCGGATACCTTTGGTGTCCGGCCTTTTTTTGTTCTCTGTGTCGTAATTGAGTTATCCGGGTGAAGGCTGGGCGAGGTGCGCCAGAGTATTTCCGTTGTATCCTCTACCGGCAGCGATAGATACGCTGCTCTGTCACCACCATATCGAGGGGAATATCCCAGTTATCTGTCGGCAGTTGTTGCACACACTGCAATTGGTGGGCGGCGCCAATTAGCTGTGGACCGCTTCCGGGCAACAGCTGTTTATGCTCAAAAGTGCGATCGTAAAAACCTGCCCCCATGCCCAGGCGAGCGCCATTGGGGTCGAAAGCTACCAAGGGCACAAGCACCAGATCCAATAGCCCCGCGGCACGACTGGGGCTTCGCACTGGCTCGGGAATATCGAACCGGTTGCGAAAAGGTAGTGGGCCGCCATTCCACTGCTTAAAACCTAGATGCGGATGCGGTTCCACAGGTAATACTGGTAAGTAAAAGTATTTCTCGGGAAAGCGTTGCAACAACGGGCGTATATCCAGCTCACCATCCATTGGCCAGTAGATACCAATATGGCGGGCGCGCTTCATCTGTGGGATCCGGCTCAAGAGTGTGATTGCCGCGCGTCCGTGCAAGCGTTGCTGATAGGCGCTGAGCTGCCTTCGCCCTGCACGCATTCGCCGGCGCAGTTGCGTTTTATTTTCGCTCATCAATTGGGGGAGTACTGGAAAAGAAATGGGAACCCCGAGTATGCGGCTGTAGACGGAGCCTTGAACCGTAAGGTTCAAGGTGGCGGTCTCCGGAGTACATAAGGCTTTCCGCTGCATGGCGGACCTGCGCACCAGCACCCGCTGGAAACCACCAGGGTAAGATTATCGGCTCAAGGACATAGTCTGCTGGCCAACACCCCAGGGTATGTACCAATTATAACTTGTTGAAAGGGGGGCTGTTAACCGCAAATTCTGATGTTTTGTCTCGCTACCCTAAAAGAGTTATGACTGTCCCTTACTCTCTGGGTCGGTATCACTCAAGGCGCCTTGTACCTTGTTCTGCAACCGCTCTAAAATTTCTTTCTGTAGCGGGATACTGCTCAGTTCCGCTTTCGCCTGAATCAGCTCGTGGGCAATATTGAGTGCGGCCATTACCGCGATACGCTCTGCGCCGATGACGCTGCCAGTGCTGCGGATTCGAGACATGCGCTCATTAAGTAATTGTGCGGAAGCCAACAGTCCAGCGCGCTCACTGTCGGCACAGGCAACACGGTACTCTTTGCCGAGAATAGAAACAGTGACGGTTTCAGAAGTTAATGCAGTGTCAGCCATTAGGATTCTTGCGTTAGCCCTTTGAGACGATTAATCATGGCTTCGACCCGCGAGCGGGCGGCCTCATTATTTTTAATTAAGCGCTGGCGTTCGCGTAGCCAATCGGCTTCCTGCCGGCGCAGTTCACGATTGTCATTGGCCAGCTGTTGGCAGCGGGCGATCAGTGAATCTACGGTGCTTTCTAACGCTTGCAGCTTATCCATATTTCCTGCGTTTGAGGTCTACGTCTGGGTTCGCAACACGACAGACTGCGAGGGATTCCGCTACTATATTGCCGGCGAAATGGTGGGTCAATCGCTCCACTTGCGCGAACAATCACAAAATTGTGCCGAGGACCCAGTTCTCAGGCCTGTTGCTGCCACCGCAGCGCATCGAATCCATTCCGATTAAGAAAAACTGTGCGGTAAACATGACTTCAGAAAACAACCGATTTGAGCAGCTCGCAAACGCCATCCTCTCCGCTGGTGGCCAGGTGGACCCCAGCGAGTTACACGGCTTTACCTGTGGTGTATTGGCTGCCGGGGCCGAACCGGATAAAAAGCGCTGGCAGAAAGAACTGGCGGAGTTACTCGATTTGGAGGCGGTGCCGGCGGATCTGGATCGGGATTTGTTGCAATTGGCAGAGGAAAGCCGCAAGCAACTGGGCGGTTCGGATTTTTCTTTCCAGCTGGTCCTCTGTGATGACGAAGATATTGTCAGCCGAGCCCTGGCTTTGGGGCATTGGTGTGAGGGTTTTCTGCACGGGTTTGGCGTTGGCAGTGCCAAGGTGAAGCTGCAGCCCACCAGTGAGGAAGCGCTCAAAGATATCGGTGCCATCTCACAGGTGGATGCCGATCATGTTGAAGAGAGTGAGGAAACCGAACAGCAATTAATTGAACTGCAGGAATATGTACGGGTTGCGGTGCTCAATATTTTTACCGAAGTGCGTGGAAGCCACTCCGGCAGTGGCCCCACCGTTCACTGATGAGTCACAGCGAACGCGTAAAAGATCCAGTGATTAGCATGGTGGAGTATGCCCGTCGCCGCGCCCACTTAATGGCTGAGCTGGTGCCGAATAGTCTGGCGATTATCTCCTCGGCCGGGGAGCAGCTGCGCTCCCGCGATACCTTCTTCCCGTTTCGGCAGGATAGCGATTTTCTCTATTTAACCGGCTTTGATGAGCCGGAATCCTTACTGGTGCTTTTACCCGGCCGCAGTCAGGGGGACACTCTGCTGTTTTGTCGCGAGCGCGATGCGGAAAAAGAGCTTTGGGAGGGGCCGCGCTTGGGGCCCGAGCGCGCCGTGGCTCAATTTGGTCTTTCGGATGCTTTTCCCATCGGCGATCTCGACGATATCCTGCCTGGATTGCTGGAAGGGCGAGAGCGTATTTACTTTCCCATGGGGCGCTATGCCCATCTGGATCGACGTTTGCGGGGCTACCTACAAGCGATTGAGGAGGCGCCTTCCAGCAATGGCGCGCCGGAAATGGTGGACCTGGATTATCAGCTGCGCGAGCTGCGCCTGATAAAGAGCGAGCGGGAGTTGGATTTGCTGGCCCGCGCCGGTGAGATTAGTGCTGCGGCACATCGCTGCGCCATGGCGCGCTGCCAGTCGGGACTCTATGAATACCAGTTGGAGGCGGCTCTCTTACACAGCTTTATGGACGCTGGTGCGCGGGAAACGGCCTACCCGACAATAGTCGGCAGTGGTCACAATGCGCTTATCATGCACTACTGCAGTAACAAGGCGCGGATGCGTGATGGCGACCTGGTGTTGGTGGATGCGGGTTGTGAATACCAGGGCTATGTCGCCGATATCACCCGAACCTACCCCGTCAATGGCCGCTTTAGCGGCGCGCAAAAGGCCGTATATGAAATCGTCCTGGCGGCACAGGCCGCGGCGATGGAGCAGGTACGTGTGGGCAACCATTGGGATCAGCCACATGCGGCCAGTGTTGAAGTGATCGCACGCGGCTTGCTGGACTTGGGGTTGTTGCAAGGGAACTTACGCGAACTGATAGATTCAGGCGCTTACCAACGCTTTTATATGCACCGCGTCGGGCACTGGCTGGGAATGGATGTGCACGATGTGGGCGATTACCGGGTGCAAGGGGCCTGGCGGCACCTGGAAGCGGGCATGGTGATGACCATAGAGCCTGGTATTTATATTCCGGCAAACGATGAGCGGATTCCTTCCGAATTTCGCGGTATGGGGATTCGCATCGAGGATGATGTCGCGCTTACTGCCGATGGGGTGAGAGTGCTTTCTGAGGCCGCACCAAAAACCGTGGCCGATATTGAATACACCATGCGCCACGGGCGGGATTTACTGACCCGTTAATGTATTTCGAGATTTTATTTTTCAGTGCGCAAAGCTATTGCGGGCACTGAGCAGGGGGAGAATTTTATGAGTGAGCGGCTAGAGCGGGTGGATGTGGCTATTGTCGGTGGCGGCATGGCTGGGGCCAGCCTGGCACTGATGCTGGCACATTATTGCCCTCACCTCAGTGTCCGGTTGCTGGAACAGAGATCTCTGCCCGATGCCTCTGCCAGCGTGCAATTGCCCAGCTTTGATACCCGTGCCACCGCGATTGCTGCCGGTAGTTTGCAGCTTTTCCAGCAGCTGGGTCTATGGCCTGCCCTGCAGGAGTACAGCGCGCCTATCAGACGTATCCAGGTGAGTGACCGGGGCCATGCCTTTGGCACCGCTCTTTCGGCTGGCACTCAGAAGCAGGCCAGTTTTGCTGGGATGCTAGGGGCTGTCATCGAAAATGCGGCTCTGGGGCCCATCCTGCACAATGCTTTGAATGACACCACGGTCAGGCTTCTCTCCCCAGCCCGGGTAACTTCGGTGCGCATGAATAGTGAAGGCGCTAACTTGTGCTGGACAGGCGCGGATGACGGCTCCGAACAGTTACTGAGCTGTGGACTTCTGGTCGTCGCCGATGGCGTGGATTCACCTCTGTGCAAGCAGCTGGGAATGGAAATTGACACAGTAAATTACCAGCAGCGGGCATTGGTCACTACTGTTGCTCTACAGCGGGACCACGATGGCGTTGCCTATGAGCGTTTCACCCCATCAGGTCCGATGGCGCTGTTGCCGCTGCCCCGGCGTGAGGGGGTACACCGCGCCGCTTTGGTTTGGGCCTGTGCGGAAGAGGAGGCGGATGCGATCTGTGCACTGCCGGAACAGGAGCGCTTAAAACGACTGCAGCAGCAATTTGGATGGCGCGCCGGTCGATTTGTCAGGGCGGGTGCCTTACAGGGCTACCCGCTCAGCCTGGCTCTGGCCCGTGAGCAGTGGCGGCGCAATCTAGTGTTGTTGGGTAATTGCGCTCACTTCCTGCACCCGGTGGCGGGTCAGGGATTCAATCTGACCCTGCGCGATTGCTATGCCCTGGCCCAGGCACTGGCGCGACCGCAGGTAGAGTCCGGCACCGTGGGGCAGTTGGAGTGCTTGGCAGCCTATGGGGAAAACCGCAGGCTCGACCAGCAGTTAACAGTGGGGTTCAGTGACCGGATTCCGGCATTGTTTTCCTCGGCCAACCCTTTTCAACAAGTGGTGCGTCAAATGGGGATGCTTGGTCTTACACTGGTACCGCCTCTGCGACAGCAGTTTGCCGGACAGGCCGCAGGGTTTGGGCTTTAGTCCTGGGCCTGAAATGGTTGGGTGCTTTGTTTTCACAGCCTTCATGGTCTTCATTACCGGGATCGGCACTAAGTTGGGCATAACAGTGGAAATGGTTAGATATGAATAGACACCGTTTGGATTTTGCCATCGTCGGTGCGGGAATGGTGGGTATGGCTCAGGCTGCACTGCTCGCTGTGCGCCACCCGAAGATGCGCCTGGCGCTGTTGGAGGCCTCTCCCGAGAATACAGTGCAGCTGTCCGATAATTATGAGCCGCGGGTTGTGGCACTTACTCAGGCGTCTCGTGAACTACTCGAAGAGGTTGGAGCCTGGGAAGAAATCTCCGCGCAACGGGCCTGCCCCTATGTGGAAATGCGGGTTTGGGATGCCGATGGTACGGGCTCGGTGCGCTTCAATAGCCGCGATGTGCAGTTACCCAATTTAGGACACATCGTCGAGAATAATATTATCGTCGCCGCTCTGCGCGCGCGGCTTGAGGCGCTGCCCAATGTAGAGCTGGTTAATGGCTTTCGCCTGGAAAGCTGGTGGCGCGATTGTGGGCTCTGGCACTTACAGCCGCGCGGTGAGCAGTCCGACGGGGTCGAAGGTCTGCGGGAGCAGGCAGAAATCGTGCAAACTCGCCTACTGATCGGTGCAGATGGCGCCCGCTCCAAGGTCCGCGATTTATTGCGTATCCGTTGCCAGGAAACCGATTATCACCAGACCGCCTTGGTCTGTGTGGCCCGCTGTGAGAAGTCCCATCGACACACTGCCTGGCAGCGGTTCATGCAAAGCGGCCCCCTGGCCTTCTTGCCCCTGGCGGGCCTCGGCGATGACAACCACTGCGCCGTGGTCTGGTCGGCGGATAATGCTCTCGCAAGCGAACTGCTCATGTTGGACGACCAGGCATTTGCCCTCAATCTTGAAAAGGCTATTGAGGGTCGCCTTGGCAAAGTGGAGTCCGTCAGTGAACGCTTCTCCTTCCCCTTGCGCGCGCGACATGCAGAGCGCTATCGCGGGCCCGGCGCGGTGCTGGTTGGAGATGCTGCCCACAGCATTCACCCACTGGCGGGGCAGGGTGTAAACCTGGGCTTCCAGGATGTGCGTGTCCTCACCGATGAAATAGACCGCGCACTGTCCCGCGGTTTGGAACCGGCACACGCCTCGGTCTTGGCGCGTTACGAGCGCCGCCGCCGTGGCGACAATGCCGCTACATTGAAGGCCATGAGCACCTTCAAATCCTTGTTCGGTGCCGGCGAGCTGCATTGGCGCTGGTTGCGCAATACCGGCTTGAGCATGGTGGACGCCAGCCCCATGTTAAAGAAGCGTATCATCATGCGCGCTATGGCGGTTTAGTGTGGACTTACCTTAAATTGCCCATCGCTCAGCTTGAAATTGACCGATGGCCATAAAAATAAAGCCCGCAACACATATCTGAAATAGCCGGAAATAGTTGCCAATAAAGGTTTCCCGAATTGAGTCAGTGGATTTCTATTTATAGCTTCCCTCTATCCAAGGATCTCGGTGCACTTGCGCGGTTTATTCAGCGCTACCAATTACCTCTACGTATCACCGAGGAAAAAAATCAGCAGCTGTTACTCTGTCCTGATGCAGGTTTGGCGGAAATGCTTAAGCCTCTATTGCAACGCTGGGATTCTGGAGAGCTGGATCTCGATCAAGTGCAAATGCAGCGGATTGAAGACGGGGTGCCCGTTAGCGAAGCAACACAGGTCTCTGCGGCAACAACTGACTCCCAGGCAGGTGCTACTGAAGATAATCCCGATAAAAAAAATAGCGATGCAGTATCTGTCTTGCCGAGCTTTCCCCTGGATAAGACTCCCATCAGTCTTTTGTTGATAGCCCTGTGTTTTTTTGGCTGGTTTCTGCAGGTAAATAATTTAAGCAGTGGCCTGCTGATTTATCCCGATCAGAGCGGTGCGCACCCATTTTCACAGTCCTCACTGGCCTGGCATTTAGAGCAGGGGCAGTGGTGGAGACTATTTACTCCGGCGATTGTGCATTTTTCCCTGCCCCACGCGCTGTTTAATGCCCTGGGTATCTGGATTCTAGGCAGGCCCATCGAGGCTCGCAGTGGGAGCGTTGTATTTATTCTGCTGGTATTACTCTGTGCCCTCGCCTCCAACCTGGCCCAGTATTTTTGGCAATCTGGAGTAAAGTTTGGAGGTATGTCCGGCGTCGTTTATGCCTTGGTGGGTTTCGCTTTGGTTTTACAGCGTTTTCAGCCTCTGTGGCGGGATATACCGGCGGGAATTCCCGCTGTAGCCCTGGTGTGGCTGCTATTGTGTGCCCTGGGCATTGTGACGCTGTTAACTGGGGTGGGGGTTGCCAATGCCGCTCATATTGGTGGGCTACTCAGTGGCCTGGTGATTGCCCTTGTGTACTGTGCCCTGGGAGGCGCTCGGAGATTTGCCCCAACCTAGGCATTTCGAAATGTTTCAGATATTCCTGGGATAGCTTGGATCTTGCGAGGATGGTGAGCGCCAATGGAACAGTTGGATATTGTACGAATACCAATATTTCCCCTGGGGATGATTAATGCCCACCTGATTTTAGGCTCAGACAGCAAAATATTGGTGGACTCCGGGGTGCCTGGCTCCGAGGAAAAAATAGGACGATCTCTGTCGCGGCTGGGGCTCTCCTTTAAAGATATTGATCTGATTGTTGTTACCCATGCTCATGCAGATCACGCTGGCAGTGCCGGAAAACTGCAGCAATTATGTGCCGCTCCAATCCTTGCCCATCGGGGAGACCTGGCCTATTTTCAGCAGGAAAAGGCGATGACCTATTGTGCTACCGGCTGGTTTGGCCGGTTGCTGCTGAAATCGGGAATGCCGCTGCGCCCCTACGATCAATTTACTCCGGATATTCTGCTTAAAGACCAGGAGGTTTTTGACCTTTCTGAATTCGGAATAAGCGGTGTTGTTTTTTCAACACCGGGTCATACCCAAGGCTCTATATCTATCACCCTCAGCGACAAGCGCGCACTGGTTGGCGACCTGGTGGCTTCGGGAATTTTCCTCGGTGGCATTATGCTGACCGGCAAGGCGCGCCAGCCTCCTTTTGAGGAAAACCCTGTGGAAGTCGCCAGGCAGTTACTACATTTGCTCGATAAGGGGCAAGAGACCTTTTACCTGGGGCATGGAGGGCCTCTGCCAGCACGGGAGGTGAGACGCTATGCAGAGCGGATATTGGGTGAAGGGAAAGTGAGATAACCCTTTTCTTATAAAGCCTACTCTTCCCGCAACTTAATAAAACTGGTGTCCGCTCAGATTTCACGCATCCAGATAGATTTGTGTTTGGGATTATTACCTGATTTTAGACTTGTTGTCTCACCGACAGTGCGCAAGAATTCAGCTCTAATTCTGCTGTAACCAGGGACATATGTTTCTCTTAATTACCTATATTTTTATCGCTCTCGGCTTTTCCTTTTTGTGTTCGATTGCCGAGTCGGTCATTCTCAGTGTCACCACGCCCTATGTGAGGCTGCTTGAGCGGGAAGGACATAAGGCGGGACCTCTGCTGCGCAGGCTAAAGGGGGACATCAATGCGCCCCTGGCCGCGATTCTTACCCTGAATACCATTGCCCACACCGCCGGTGCCGCTGGCGCCGGTGCCCAGGCCGCAGCGGTTTTCGGCAATCAGTATCTGGGCATTGCCTCCGCAATCCTCACGTTGTTGATTTTGGTTTTCTCCGAAATTATTCCTAAGACCCTGGGGGCGGTTTACTGGCGCCAGCTGGCTCCATTTACCGCTTATGCGCTGCGCGGACTGGTGTGGTTCCTCTATCCCTTCGTGAAGATGTCCGAGTGGCTGACACGGGGCTTATCGCACGGTCCCACCCTTACGGGCTTCAGCCGCGATGAGTTTGCGATTATGGCGGAGATCGGGGAGGCCGAGGGTCAGCTGGAGCAGCGCGAGTCCAGCATTCTGCGCAACCTGTTTTTTACCTTGCGCGATCACTCGGTGCGCGAGGTGATGACGCCGCGCACCGTGGTTTTCTCCCTGCCTGAAGATGCCACCCTGGCCGAGGTTTACGAAGAGGCAGAGAGGGGGCGCTTTTCCCGTATCCCGGTATATGAAAACCGCGATCAGGACTGCGTGGTGGGTTTTGTGCTCAAGCAGGAACTTCTACTCGCCTACGCAAAAGGGGAGGGCGATCGCAAACTTTCCGAGTTTCGCCGCGAAATGCTGATGTTGCCGGAGACGGCAACCATCTATCAGGCGTTCCAGAAAATGCTGTCGCGTCGGGTACAGATCAGCGCGGTGTTGGATGAATATGGCGGCTTGGAGGGGGTACTCACCCTGGAAGATCTTCTCGAGACATTGCTCGGCGAGGAGATTGTCGATGAAGCGGATAAAACCCCCGATCGCCAGGAGTTGGCCAAACGCCTGTGGCGCTGGCGCTCAAAGAGGCATGGGCTCAAGGTGGATGAGTCGGCCCAGCAGGAGCAGGATACAGAGGAAGCTGGAGAAGGGGAGGAAGGCCGCGAAGGTCGACAGGGGCGCGAGGAATGAATTCAGCGCTTCCTGGATCGCACTTTTATACCGCTGCTAGCCCCGGCGGAATCTTTGACGGTCACCGGCATGCTGCACAGGTTTTGATTCCGGTGGCTGCTAGGCTTCTGTGCAGATATGTCGCAGTGCATAGCCCGCTGGCAAGGCCTGTACCCAAGCCGCTAGAATACGCCGCTTCGGAACCTGACGGACTGAGAATTTAAAATGGGAAACAGAACGCCTCTGTATGACACACATGTCGCTATGGGCGGCAAAATGGTGGATTTCGGTGGATGGGATATGCCGCTGCACTATGGTTCGCAGCTGGATGAGCACAATAAGGTGCGCACCGATGCGGGGATGTTTGATGTCTCCCACATGACCGTGGTCGATGTCGATGGCGCGGGTGCCCGCGACTACCTGCGTTACCTGCTGGCCAACGATGTGGCCAAGCTCGACGGCAATCCCGGCAAGGCACTTTACACCGGCATGCTGAATGAAAAGGGCGGTGTCATCGACGACCTGATCGTGTATCTGCGCGATCCCGGTTACCGAGTAGTAGTGAACTGCGCAACCCGTGAGAAAGATCTGGCCTGGATGAATAAGCAGGCGGAATCTTTTGAGGTGACGCTCACCGAGCGCCCCCAGTTGGCGATGATTGCCATTCAAGGCCCCAATGCCCTCAGCAAGACCAAAGAAGTTCTTGGCATCGACTGGACTGCAGCGATCGATGCGTTGAAAGTGTTCCAGAGCGTGGCCCGCGGCGAATGGTTTGTGGCGCGCACTGGTTACACCGGCGAGGACGGCCTGGAAATTATGCTGCCCGGCGAAGACGCCAGCGGTTTCTGGCGCGCTTTGGACGAGGCCGGTGTTGCACCTTGCGGCCTGGGCGCGCGCGATACTCTGCGCCTCGAGGCGGGTATGAATCTCTACGGTCATGAAATGGACGAGGAGACCTCTCCTCTCATCGCCAATATGGCCTGGACTGTCGCTTGGGCGCCGGAGAGCCGCAACTTTATCGGCCGTGCGGTACTGGAAGAAGAGAAGGCCAAGGGCATCGAACATAAGCTGGTCGGCCTGGTTCTGGAGGAGCGCGGCGTCCTGCGCGGCGGGCAGTATGTGATGGTAGACGGTAGCGACGAGCGCGGTATCATCACCAGCGGAACCTTCTCGCCAACCCTGGGTTACTCCATCGCCCTGGCGCGGGTACCGGCCAGTGTCGGCGATACCGCCGAAGTGGAAATCCGCAAGAAACTGCAGCCGGTCAAGGTGGTTAAGCCCTGCTTTGTGCGCAACGGCAAATCGGTTATTTAAGCGTCGCACCAAAGGTGTAGGCGCCATTAAGACAATATATTCAGATGCTTAATCAAGGGATCACAGCATGAGCGAAATCCGCAACGAATTGAAATACCTCTCCAGCCACGAGTGGGCGCGATTGGAAGAGGACGGCACTGTTACTATCGGCATCAGTGACCATGCCCAGGACGCATTGGGTGACGTGGTCTATGTTGAAACGCCTGAAGTAGGCAGCACCCTGGCTGCCGGCGACGAAGCCGGTGTGGTTGAGTCTGTAAAGGCTGCCAGCGATATCTACTCCCCGGTATCCGGTGAGGTCGTAGAGGTGAATGAAACTCTGGAAGAGTCTCCAGAAACCGTAAACTCCTCTCCTTACGACGACGGCTGGTTCTTCCGCATTAAGCCCAGCGATGTGAGCGAGCTGGACAATATGCTGGATGCCGATACCTATCGCTCGGAGTCTGAGGACTAAGTTCTCAAGCTCGATGAGTAAAAAAACCGCTGTCATTCGCAGCGGTTTTTTGTTTTTGGTGGGAAGTTATTCGGCGCTCGCTGGGTGAAGAATGCCTTTCAGGCCGATCTTATGCAGAAACGCGCCTACTGTGTTTTCGATTTCTTCTGCACACTCCATCTGGATCACCTGTTGCAGAAGTAACTTGGTGTCCGCCTGGCGTACCGCACGCAAGGTTGCCTTTACCCGCGGTAGATTGGTGGCGTTCATCGATAGTGCGTCATAGCCCATGGCCACCAACAGTAGGGCGCCGCCTGGTTCTCCGGCCAGTTCTCCACAGATGCCGACTCTGGTGCCTTCCGCATGCGCGGTGCTGACAATCTCCTGTAGGGCGCGCAACACTGCAGGATGCAAAGCGTGATAGATATTGGCGACGCGGCTGTTGTTGCGGTCAACGGCCAGCAGGTACTGGGTCAGGTCGTTGCTGCCCACCGAGATAAAGTCGGCCCGCTCGGCCAGTTCGCGAATTTGGTAGATGGCCGAGGGTACCTCCACCATGACCCCGAGCGGTGGCATCTCAATTTCATAATCTTCCTCCAGGAGTTCCCGGTAGGCCCGCTCAATCAGTTTGCGTGCGGCTTCGAGTTCATTGAGTCCGCTGATCATGGGCAGCATGATGCGCAAGTTGTCGAGCCCCTGGCTGGCCTTCATCATGGCGCGCACCTGTGCCAGGAAGATTTCCGGGTGGTCCAGGGTTACGCGAATTCCGCGCCAGCCCAGGAAAGGGTTGGTCTCCTCAATGGGAAAGTACGCCAGTGCCTTGTCGCCGCCCACATCGAGGGTGCGCATGGTGACTGGCATGGGGGCGAAGGCTTCCAGTTGTTCCCGGTAGATTTCCCGCTGTTCCTCTTCGGAGGGAAAACGGTCGCGCAAGAGAAAGGGGACTTCGGTGCGGAATAGGCCGACGCCTTCGGCACCGCGCTCGAGAGAGCGAGTGACATCGGCCATCAGTCCGGTATTGACCAGCAGCCGCACACGGTGCCCATCGGCGGTCTCAGCAGGCAGTTCGGCCAGATGGTCCAGACTGTGGGCGAGCTGTTCCTCCTCTGCGACTATCTCATCGTAACGGCGCTTAAGTTCAGTACCGGGATGGATATGCAGGTCACCGCGGTAGCCGTCAACCACCATATCGACGCCGTCGATAGTCTCATAGGGCAGTTCCTGCACACCCATGATTGCCGGCAGCCCCATGGCGCGGGCGATGATGGCCATATGGCTGTTGGAGGAACCCTTTACAGAAACAGCCCCGATCAGTTTCTCTCGCGGCACCTCGGCCAACACCGCGGCAGTGAGTTCCTCTCCCACCAAAATGGTGTTATCCGGGTAGTCGCGCTCGCTGTTTTGTTGCTGGTGTAGGTGCATAAGGACTCGCGCACCTAAGTCGCGCACATCGGCGGCGCGGTCGCGGAAATAGGAATCGGACATGGCCTCAAAGCGGCGCACATGTTCGAGCATGACCTCGGCCCAGGCCCTGGGTGCGCTCAGCTGCTGCTGGATTCGATCGCAAACCTCTACGGCGAGAGAGTTGTCGTCGAGCATGCTGATATAGGCATCGAAGAGCGCGCGTTCTTCGCGGTTGAGTTCGTCCTTGAGACGTTCGCCCACCTCGCGGATCTCTTCCCTGGCGGAAGTGAGTGCCTGCCGGAAAAGGATTAATTCCTCTTCGATATCGAGGCACAGGGAGTAGGGCACAGTGGCCAAATTGGCCTGAGGGGTTACGATATGGGCGCGGCCGATTGCAACGCCGGGGGACGCAGCGATACCGGAAAAATGGGTTTCCTGGCGCTGACGGCGGATGGTGGCCAGCATGCCGGTGGCCTCGGCATGGGCAATGACTCCGGCAAGCTGGGCCGAAAGGGTAACCAAAAACGCCTCTTCCCCTTCGTCAAAGCGGCGCTGCTCCTCCTGCTGGACGACCAAGACACCGAGCACCGCGCGGTGGTGGATAATCGGTGTGCCGAGAAATGCGCTAAAGCGCTCTTCGCCAGTGGAGGGAAAATATTGGAAGGCGGGGTGCGCTTCGGCCTTTTCCAGGTTGATAGGCTCTTCACGTGTTACTACGTTGCCTACCAGGCCCTCTCCCGGTGCCAGGGATACTTGCCCCACGGCGCTGGGAAGCAGGCCGTCGGTGGCCATCAGGACGTAATTGCCGGTTTCCTTGTCGCGCAGATATACGGAGCAGACGCGAGTGTGCATCACTTCTCGCACGCGCCGCACAATGATCTCAAGCACTGCAGGCAGGTCCCTGGCGGAGTTAACTTCCTGAACGATACTGCGCAAAGATCCGAGCAATGGCCTTTCCTCGCCAGTCAACGGAGAATATTACTGGCTCAGGAAAGCCTGAAGCCGGGTGGTACCGGAGCGCAGCGGGCACTTAGGGGTTATTCGCCCCGATCGCGCAACCAGCGTCTCTCCAGCTGAATTTGTTGTTGGGCCAGCTCGGCCAACGCGCGCCGGTAAACCTCGCGTTTAAAAGTCACCACCTTACTGAGCGGGTGCCAATAGCTCACCCAGCGCCAGTGGTCAAACTCGGGCTTATAGCCATTATCAAAGCTGATGCAGGACTCTTCGGCCTCTAGTTTTAGTAAAAACCACTTTTGTTTCTGGCCGATGCACAGGGGTTCAGAGCGCCGGCGTATTAGGCGCTGTGGCAGGCGGTAGCGCAGCCAGCCACGGGTACAGGCAATAAGGCTGACCTGATCGCGTGTAAGTCCGATTTCTTCGTATAGTTCCCTATATAGTGCCTGTTCAGGAGTTTCGCCTGGATTAATACCACCCTGGGGAAATTGCCAGGCGTCCTTGCCACCTACCCGCCTAGCCCACAGTGCCTGACCGCGGGCATTCAGCACAATGATACCGACATTGGGGCGGAAACCCTCTGCGTCTATATTGCTGCTGTTGTCGCCACCCTGTCCCCGGTTGCGATTGCTGCCGCTGGGGGTGTCGGTGCGATTTGACTGCTTGGCAGGCCTACGGCGGTTTCTTCGCCCGGCAGGTGCCGGTTTGCCGTCGCCCAAAATACCGTCCTCAATACTGTTGTGTGCTGCCGTGCGCTGCACTTACTTGTCCCGCATTGTTCCACAGAGGTGGGTTTACAGCAATTCAGTGACGCAGTCCGTGTGATGTGGGCAAGTGCGCGGTAAAATCGACCGCCACTGTAGCGGTGGTTCCTTTACCCTGGCGGTGAAATAGCCTTTGCGAATCTATAGTTTACGGGGGAGTTGGCGATGCACTTGGCAATTTTTGATCTCGACAACACGCTTATTGGCGGCGACAGCGATCACGCCTGGGGTGAATTCCTGGTGGAGCGAGAGCATGTGGATAGCGAACATTACCGCTTGAGCAACGATCGCTTTTATCAGGATTACCAGAAGGGTGAGTTGGATATCTTTGCCTACCTGGAGTTCGCCCTGGAGCCCCTGTCACAAATCTCCCGTGGTCAGCTGGAAAACTTGCAAAGTGAGTTTATGCAGGAGGTGATCAGCGAGTTGTGGCTGCCGGCGGCACACGAACTTATTGGGGAACACCGCCGCAAGGGCCACCACATCATGATTATTACCGCCACCAATCGCTTTGTGGTGGAGCCGATTGCCGCACGCCTGGGGGTGGATACCCTACTGGCGACTGAGCCTGAGGAATATGAGGGCCATTTTACTGGTCGCGTTGTGGGAGAGCCCTGTTACCAGGCCGGCAAGGTGTTGCGTCTGCGCCAATGGCTGGGGCAAAACTCCGAGTTCGCGGGCAGAGAGAAATGGTTTTACAGCGACTCCATTAACGATTTGCCACTGCTGACCGAGGTCGAACACCCGGTAGCGGTCGACCCCGATGCCCGCTTACGCGCCGAGGCCCAAGCGCGAGGTTGGCCGATTATCAGCCTGCGCGATCATGGCTGAATGAAGGTTTTGGCCAAATGAAAACTGCGGCCTTGTAACAGATGAAAAGAGGAATTGAGTGAAAGGATATTGCCTTCGGACTATGACCACAGCCCTGTTGCTGGGCTTACTGGCTTTCATGTATGGCTGTGAACAGAGAGCCCCCCAGCCGCTGAAGGAAGAGCAGCGGGCCCCGGCAACTCAGCAGGTTGATGAAAAGGCGGCCTCGGATCTCTCCCTGGCAATTTGGCAGGCGGGGCAGGCCCAGGTGTTACATGCTCATGCTTCAGTGGAAACCCTACAGCGGGCGGTGGAAGCGCTGCTGGCACAGCCCAATGAAGATCAATTGGAGGAGGCCAGGCTCGCCTGGCTGGATGCGCACCGAGAGTTCGCGGCAACTCTGCCCTATATTCAGCTGGCTTTTTCTCCCTCAGACCTGCGCGGTCAGGGGCGCAAGCTGCTGCTGGCACTGGATAGCTGGCCCGCCCAGCCCGGTTATCTGGACACTGTGCCCGGTTATTCCGATAGCGGCATCGTCAATGACACCGCGATTGAACTGACTCTGGCAAATCTGCGCAAACAACACCGCCTCACCGCACATGAAGAGGCGAGCACTGGTTTTCATGCGCTCGAAGTAATGCTCTGGGGGCCCACCAGCGAGAGATTGGCGGAGGATTTTGTCGCGGTTAGTGAAGGGGAGAAGCCCGAGGCCCTGGCAGCCAACCGCCGCCGCGAGCTGACTAGCCTGATCGCCAAGGGTATTGAAGAGGATATGGCTGGACTGGCGCGCCGCTGGCCCACTTCGGCCAACAACCTGTCCCGCGAGTACCTGGCCCTAGGACCGGTAGCTCGATTGCAACAGATTCGCTCGGCGCATACCCAGGTTATCGATGAGCAGCTTTTGCGCCGTCTCCCCGAAGGTTCCGAGAGCGACGTGGAAAGTGGTCGCGCGGCGGATTCCAAGCAGGCCCTGCTGGCAATTATGGCAACCCTGCAGTCCAACTGGATTCCAACCGGGGGTGGCGGTTTGGCGGAAGTGCTACTCGACCGACATCAGGTCACTGCTCTGGAGGAGACCTTTTCGGACTTTGAAGCCCTGCTCTTGAAGATGGAAGACCCATTCGAGCTGGCGGAGCTGGGGCAATTGGCGAAGGCGCGCAAATTGCTGGAGCGGATGGCGGGTTTAATGACCGGTACCACAGAGGTGCCGGTATCGAAAAAGGATGTGATGCCGGTTTCTCTACCGGCAACGGAAGACTGATTTATACGAAAAACCCCGGCAAAAGCCGGGGTTTTTCGTAAGATATCTGCAGTCTTACCAGCGGCGTACAGGGCCCGTGTCCACGTGGACGAAGTTGCTCTTCGGATAGTAGCCGACTCCGCCCGCCTTCAGGTTCAATGCCGCCTGTCTTAGTTTTGACAGAGGGACACCGGGCATCCGGATATCCAAGGCCATACCGCGCGTATGATAACTACGCTTGGCAACACCCCGACCAGCAGCGCGTAATTTCGCATTGGTCTTGGGCGATCGGTACCCGGAGATAATCTCGATGGTACCGCTGTAATTGAACTTTTCCTTCAGCTTATACACGATATCAAACAGCTTCGGGTCCATACGAGTCACTTCGTTGGCGCGGTGGTCCCGCAGTAGCTTGTTGAACTTTTTCAAGCCACCACTGCTGTAATTCCCGTTGCTCCAGTAGGCGGCCTCCAGCTTCTCCCCTGTGTGCAGGTTACGCATCTTCAGGGTGCGGGAGCTACCTACTTTCGCGAAAGTCGGCCCGGCGCTGACCGCCGCCGCAGTTGCGCAGGTCACTGCCAGGAATCGACGTCTGGATGGATTCTTCATAATTCCGCCTCGTCGTTAAATCTTTTCGGTGTGCCCTTGAGTGGGCGCATCCGGGTACGGCGGAAAATGTACAAAAAATAACCATTTGTTACAAATCGTGACCTGTTAATTAGGAAATATTTGAAAATTCGGCTGGTACATTTTTCCCTGGCGGCTAGCTCTTTCGAAACGCCTGTCGCTAGTCACGAGAAGTGGGGACTAAAAACAAGAGACAGCGTTGTCATTAATAGATAAAGCGTAAAAAAACATTTTTTTTGCGACTGAATAGTTTTTAACGGTGTCTGAAGTGCTTTTTGGGGGATCCTGGGGGGGAAGCTATTGATCCTTGTGGTAGATATCCCGGCGGAATTGGGGGCGTCCTTCGGCGTCGATCCAGGCTGTCATGTATACGATAAAGAGTTTTGGGGCGGGCTTAATCGACACTCTCAGGGGTTCGGCGCCTGTTGCGGCCTCGGCGATGCGGGTCCTGTCCCAGCCCTGGGCTTGAAGGAGGCTATAGGCTAATTCCTCGGGCTGCTGTAGGCGCACACATCCGTGGCTAAAGGCTCTGTGGTGTTCGGTAAAAAGGCTCTGTGCCTGGGTGTCGTGCAGGAATATGGCCTGCTTGTTGGGAATAACAAATTTCACTTTGCCGAGTGTATTGTCCGGCCCACTGACCTGGCGCAGGGTCGCATGACCACCGGCAGCCCGCTCCAGGCTCTCATCGGTGATAGGAGAGGTTTTGCCACCGCGATACTGGATAACCCGATAACCGCGGCGGTGCATGGCGGCCGGGTTGTGTCGCGCTTTGGGGAGCAGCTCTGTGATTAGAATACTGCGTGGCACTGTCCAGGTGGGGTTGAATACCACACTGGTGATGCGGGTGTGTAAATTGGGTGTGCGACTGCTGTTTTTGCCCACTACGGTTTTCATGTCGAGTTTGATACGTCCATCTTCCACCAGCTGCAGGCGGTAGTCGGGCACATTTACCAATACATAGCGCTCTTCCTCTAGAGGAGGGAGCTTGTCCCAACGCAGTGCATTCCTCGCCATTTGCTCAGCTCTCTCGATGGGGGAAACCGACAGAGCTGCGAGAGTCGCCCCCTCTGCAATACCACTCGGAAAGAGGCCGTGACGACGTTGGAAGCGCTCAAGCGCTGACTGCAGTGCGCTATCGAAGCGCATCGGGTCCTTTTGCGGCGCGGAAACCGGACCGGGTTGGCCGCGGTAATCCCCGTAGAGCTCAAGCAGTTTACGAAGCTGCAGTACTCGCTCGCCTCGATCTCCGGCTTGCAGTGGCCCCCCTTGCGGAACCGGGCGCCAATATTTCGCTAGGGTTCGATAGTGGAGGGCCTCGCTGCGCAGCTGTTCTCCCATAAGGGCGATATTCAGGGCCGTGGATTCCCTGGAGGTCTGGCCACTATTTATCGAGGCTGCAGAGGTTATGGCCACTGTCAGCAGGGCGATTAGCCCTAGGTGACGAGGATACCAAGCCATTGTGAACTCCCAGCGGAGTGGTCATATTCAGCCACGGTTTGCTCCATTGCTGGCGTTGTCGCGGTTGTAGATATCCGGGCGAAACTGCAGTTGGCCATTTTCATCCACCCAGGCGGTCCAATAGGCGATGTATACCGGCAGGGGATTTTTTAGCGCGACACCGTGAGTACGACCGCTCATGAGGGCGCGGTCAATGCGAGCATTGTTCCAGCGGTTCTGTTGAGCGAGCATCATACGAGCGAATTTCAGGGGTTTTTCCAGGCGAATGCAGCCGTGGCTGAAGGCGCGCTGGGACTTCTTGAACAGGTGCTTGCTGTTGGTGTCGTGTAGGAATATGGCGTGGCGGTTGGGGATCACAAACTTGACCCGCCCCAGAGCGTTTCCAGGTCCACCTTTTTGCTGCAGAGACACCTGGCCCCGGCGCACTGCGGCGACATTGCCGCGAGTAAAGGGGACGGCCCGACCGCGGTGGTTGATTAAACGGTAACCCTTGGCGCTCAGTGCCGAACTGCCCTTGGGCAGTAACTCGCGCAATGCGATATTGGGGGGGACCCGCCACACGGGGTTGAATTCCAGGCGTGTCATGCGCGTGGTCAACTGCGGAGTCTTGTGCTTGGGTTTCCCCACCACTACCTTCATCCGGAATTGCTCGCGCTCGTCCTCAATCAGACGCAGATTAAATTCGGGCACATTCACGACGATATAGCGCGGCCCCAGATCCTTGGGGAGCCTCTCCCAGCGTTCGATATTGGCGGAGAGTATGCGGACGAGTTTGTTCGGGTTGGTATTGAGCCGGCTGCGGGTGCGTTCGTCCACCAATGCGTCACCTTTCAGGCCGTGGCGGCGCTGAAAGCGGCGTACCGCCTCTTGGAGAGGTTTGTCGTAGACATCACCGTTGTGCGCTTCCTTCGTGTTTTTATTGGGGAAGTCGCTGGGGCGGAAATCGCCGTAGAGCATCAGCAGGCTGCGCAACTGGGCTACTCGCGGCCCCCGGCTCCCAGGAGTAATCGGCTGTCCGGCGTCTAGCGGTTGCCATTGATCGTTCTGGGCCAATGTCCGATAGCGAGCCAGTTCCTCGCTGAGAAGCGTGTACTGCCGGCCGTAGGGGGAGAAAGGGTCCCTTCCCGGTACCGGTAGATCCAGGTCGGTCTTTGTGTTCGCCGAGACTGGAGGGCTGTCGATGCCCAGCGCTAGGGCCAGCATCAAAGCCACGGTGCCACCCTGGATTGATTTATTCAGCGAGAAGGAACGATTGCCAGCACCCATAAGTCACCCCAGTAAGCGAAGTCGGACCAAAGAGATTGATCGCACTGCTCACATTGGTAACTTGTGACTGGTGGGCCCTTAATAATATCGAGGAATGGTTTGCGGCTATGCGCAGAGAGAAAAAGACTAATAGAGAGTGGTTATTGGAGACTAAGGGCGGCCTTGAGGGCCGCCCCAGCGAACTCAAAATTGATTGTCGCTTAATCCATCCTTGCCGTAGATATCCGGCCGAAAATTCAGCCGGCCCTGCCCGTCCACCCAGGCGGTCCAGTAGGTGATATAGACCTTGACCAGGCGGAGCAAGTCGACCGCGGTGGTCTTTTCCCCAACCGTGAGCTGGTCTATGCGCCACTGGTCCCAGTCCCCCTGCGGGCGCAGAAGGGCTTCCGCCAGATGACGGGGTTTTTCCAGGCGGATACAACCGTGGCTGTAATCCCGGTCGGTCAGAGAAAAGAGGGTGCGGGCGCGGGTGTCATGCAGGTAGACATCGTGCTTGTTGGGAACCTCGAATTTCACGCGCCCCAGAATATTATCCTCACCGCCCATCTGGCGCAATAAGTAAGAGCCCGCGCCGGCGGCTGACAGATTGCTGGGGGTCAGCGGTAGGTATTCCCCCCTGCCGCCGACAACCCGGTAACCCATTTTTTCCATGCCCGAGGGATCCTTGCGCGCCTTAGGCAAGAGCTCATTTACCAGGATACTGCGAGGCACTGTCCAGGTGGGATTGAAAATCACCCTGCTGACACGGGTGGTGATTTCTGGAGTGGCGTGCTTCTTCTTGCCCACCACCACATTCATAGCCAGTTTTACCCGGTTGTTCTCCACATACTGGAGGCGGTACGCGGGGATGTTGACCTGGATAAAGCGATCGCCGAGATTGGCAGGTAATTCTTCCCTGCGCTGGATGTTCATCTCGATAATTTTTGCCCGTGCTGTAGGGGAGAGGTTGAGCCGCTTACGGGTTCCGCGGCCCACGATGCCATCGGGTTTGAGGCCGTGACGTTTTTGAAAGCGCAGCACCGCTTCGTGAAGGCCCCGATCGAAGCGATTGGGATCGCTTCCGCCGTAGCTATAGCGACTCTGATAGTCCCCATAGAGAGTCAGTAGTTCTCTCAGACGGGACACATGGGGATGGCGGGCACCCATCGTCATCACCGGTCCTGGAGGTATCGGGCGCCAACGGCCGCTATCGGAGATCCTGCGCAGGCGCTCGAGCTCGTTTCTCAGAGCATAGGCATCGCTGCCGTAAGGGGTATTTTCCTCGAAATAAGGTCCCTCGCTATTTTCTGAGCGGGCAACTGTGGCCCTTTCTTGGGGATTGCTGTTGCGGCCCTGGTTGTAGTAAACCCTGCTGCCACCCCTGCTAGCACCTGAATTGCCACTATTGTTGCTGGCAGAGTTGTAGCGAGTGCGGTGGCTGCGGCTGTCCGCGGGTCTGGAGAGATTGCGCTCACTATCGGTGTTGTAATCGCGGGAATAGTAACGGTTGCGTGCTTTGCCGCCGATCATGCGCGCCCGATCATAGCCGCGGAAGTATTTGCGACCACTGGGCTCGCTGGATGCCTGCTGTGAGGCATTGCCGTAGGCCACATTGCTGACATTGTTATAGGCGACCATGCGAAACCCCTGATGCTCGCGCAGCACCGGCGTAATTCCCCGGCGCGGTCGACTTTTAGGGGTGATCCGGTCGAGCTGGGTATCCTGTGCATAGGAGACAAAAGCATCGGTCAGCAGGATGTCCAGCACTGCGGCCATCTTTAAGCGCTGGGGGGTGTCTCGTAAGGTGCGGTCAAAGTAGCCCAGGTGGTAGCGGTAATCCACCATGCTGCTGGGATTGCCGGAGCTGGCGGCAGTGAGCTGCTTGAGCAGATCATTGGCGCTGTCACTCAGGTTGTAGTTATCAAACCAGAGCAGGCGGTAGTTGGTACGCTGGTAAATCCTGCGCACTGCCGCGGGGTTAAAGATGGGGTCTTGGGCTGGCCAGGCGTCTGGGTTTTCCTCCAGCCAGTGCACCAAATGTGGGCGTACCGCACTCTCCGGTAATACCGGCACCGTTTTCTGGTTGGCAGAAAAGGCGTAATAAAGGATAGAGACGCAGAGACTGCCGAGCATCAGCAGGGGCAGTAAGGGTTTGTGTTTACGCTGCTCTGGGTTGAAATAAGACATGGTACCTCAGCGATACTGCAGGGGCCCGGTGTTGTCTTGTGGATAATGCCGGGCGCCAGATCGTTCATACCTTCCGAACCTGTGGCGAGCCCATCCAGAGACTGTTAGGTGTCTAGCGATGACTCGCACTTGTCATGCGTCCCGCGCGACTTCCTCTTATTTAAGACCGCAATTGGCGTCACACTTGCGCGAAACTCAACCAATTTCAGCCTGTGAAACTAAGTATGGCAATAAATGCGGAATTTGCTTGGCGTTTCTTTCTTCTGAGGATAAGTGATCCGGTAGCCCTTGTAGAAAGGCCGCAAAATTCCGTCCATACCACGATAAGGTTTTGCTATTGCTCGTAATTTTTCTATCAATGAGATACCCCTTGAGCGACTAGATACGGCCAATAATTTTAATAGTCCCAAAAAACCCTATTTATTTCAGGGACTTGGCCAGAGTGTCAGGGGAGGGAAAAGTAGCGAAGGGGGCCGCACAGATTGCCCTGGGAAAAGCTTTGCTCCCATAGATGGGTCTGGCCGCTCCGGTGTACGGCGATCAGGGTGCTGGCGCGAGTGCCATATCCTTGCTTTAAGGCGTTTGAATCCACGTTGCTTGGCAGCTGATTCTCTCTCTGGGTTATCTGCACAAATATTGGCGACAGGGCCCGTTCCATCGGTAAGCCTACGCCGGTGCTGGGCAGCATCGCATCGGTAGCCGGACTCCTGTCCTGCAGAAGGCTGAGGGCCGGCACAATAAAGTTCTCCCGGTTAATAGAGCCCTTAATTTGCTGGGTAATTTGCGCCAGCCCCGCCTTGCCCTTTTCCACCTTGGGCCATGGGGCGTCGGGTGCTCCGTTAGAGATGCCATGCACTCCGGCGGAAAAGGCAAAAGGGCTGTGCCTATTGCCCGCGCAATAGAGAGGCTGCGCTTCATCTAGGGCGAATAGCAGCGCGTTAAAGCCCCGGTAGCGCTGCCCTTTAAGCTCTCTTGCGAACTGTTCAGGTGAGTCGCCGCCGGTTAGAAACTGGTATGGAATTTCCCCCCGTGACAGGACATTTTCTGGCTCGGCGCCGCCCGGTTCGCGAATGTTGGTAACTGCCGCCACCCGTCCCGCAGCGATCCCAGCCCAGGTACCCCCAGCTTGCAAATCCCGCCCTGAGACTATTTGTCTGCCCTGTCCAATCTCTTGTTCTTTTCTCCAGGGTTCGGCGGGAGCACTCGGTCTGGCATAAAACTCGTCCCGATTGGCGATCAGCAGGAGTGGGTAGTCTGGATGGCAGCGGTAGGCGAACAGCAGTAAACACATAGTATTTTCCCGGCAGAAGGCTTTTGGCGCGCCTCTTTCGCTGGGGGGCGCTTTGCGACCATAATAGGCGTTTCGCCAACAATCTCGATTCCCCCATGCTGACTTATCCAGAAATCAATCCGGTGGCCATTGCTATTGGCCCCCTAAAAGTACACTGGTACGGGCTGATGTACCTGTTCGGCTTTATTGCTGCCTGGTGGTTGGCATTGCGGCGCAGCACCCGGCCCTGGTCCCCGGTTATCAAATCGGAAGTGGAGGACCTGATCCTCTACTGCGCTATCGGCGTGGTGGTCGGCGGACGCCTCGGCTACATGTTCTTCTACAACATGCCGGAGCTGATGGAGAATCCGCTCTCCCTGTTCAAAGTCTGGGAGGGAGGCATGAGCTTCCACGGGGGGCTGGTCGGCGTGATGTTGGCTGCGGTCCTCTACGCCCGGAAGATTGGCACAACCTTCCCTGCACTGATTGATTTTGTCGCCCCGCTGGTACCAATTGGTTTGGGATTGGGGCGCCTGGGTAACTTTATTGGCCAGGAACTCTGGGGCCGCCCCACCGAAGGCCCCTGGGGCATGGTATTCCCCAAAGACCCAGAATTGTTGGCCAGGCATCCATCGCAGCTGTATCAGGCTTTCCTGGAAGGGTTGGTGCTCTTCGCGGTGCTCTGGTGGTTCTCCAGCAAGCCGCGCCCGCGCCTCGCCGTAGGCGGCATGTTTGTCTTGCTCTACGGTATTTTCCGCTTCCTGGTGGAGTTTGTCAGGGAGCCGGATGGCCATATCGGCTTTGATTTGTTCGGTTGGATGACCCGTGGACAGCTGTTGAGTCTGCCGATGATTATTGCCGGTATCGCCCTGTTGGTGTGGAGTTATCGCACCCAGCCGCTGCCAGAGGGGCGCGGTAAAGGTGGAAATAAAGAAAACCGTTCTCAGGTAAATGGCGGAGCCTAGTTAGAAATGAAGCAGTACCTCGATCTAATGCGCCATGTGCGCGAAAACGGCACAGTAAAAGGGGACCGCACCGGCACCGGGACCCTCAGCGTATTTGGTTACCAGATGCGCTTTAACCTGGCAGAGGGTTTCCCTTTAATCACCACAAAGAAGTGTCACCTGCGCTCCATAGTCCACGAACTACTGTGGTTCTTGCAGGGCGATACCAATATTCGCTATCTGCAGGAAAACAAGGTGCGCATCTGGGATGAGTGGGCGACCGAAGATGGGGACTTGGGGCCGGTTTACGGTCACCAGTGGCGTTCCTGGCCCACGCCAGATGGACGTAAGATTGACCAAGTGGAGCAGTTGATACACCAGCTGAAAACCCGTCCCGATTCTCGTCGCCTGATGATCAGTGCCTGGAACCCGGCAGATCTCCCCGATGAAGGTGTCTCTCCGGCGGATAACGCTCGGGAGGGACGTATGGCGCTCGCTCCCTGCCACGCCCTGTTCCAGTTCTATGTGGCGGATGGCAAGTTATCCTGCCAGTTATACCAGCGCAGCGCCGATATCTTCCTCGGTGTGCCGTTCAACATTGCCTCCTACAGTTTGCTAACCCTGATGTTGGCGCAGGTGTGTAACCTGCAGCCGGGTGAGTTTATTCACACCTTTGGCGATGCCCATCTCTACTCCAACCATTTGGAGCAGGTAGACCTACAGCTGCAGCGTGAGCCTCACGCCCTGCCAAAGATGCGCCTCAATCCGGACGTCAAAGACCTGTTCGCCTTTCGTTTCGAGGACTTTGAACTGCAGGGTTACCAGGCACACCCGCATATTCCCGCCCCAGTCGCGATTTAATCAGGAGAGAAGCTGTGGAAACACCAATTGCCCTGATCGCAGCTGTGGCCCGCAATGGCGCTATCGGTAGAGACAACGAGCTGCCCTGGCGCCTCTCCGGCGATCTGCAATTTTTCAAACGCACCACCATGGGCAAACCCGTGGTGATGGGGCGCAAGACGTTTGAGTCTATAGGCCGCCCGCTACCTGGGCGTGCCAATATCGTGATTACCCGCAACCCCGATTGGCGGGCCGAGGGTGTCGAAGTGGTAAGTACCCTGGAGGCTGGGCTGGAACTTGCCGATAAGCATGCACAGGAAGCGGGAGCCAGCGAGCTGATGGTGATCGGCGGAGCACAGATTTATCGCCTCAGTATGCCCCTTGCCGCGCGGCTCTATGTCACCGAAGTGGATGCTGAAGTGGCGGGAGATGCGTTTTTCCCCGAAGTTGATGACTCATGGGTCGAAGTTGCACGAGAGTGTTACCCTGCCTCTGAAAAGAATGAGTACAACTACGCATTAGTTCGGTACGACAGATTCAAATAAAAACAATTTGATTAAAAGTTGATCAATCTGTTAAATTCTGCGACAGCTTGCAAAGGAAGCAGCGCCGCCAATGTGTGCAAGCGACCCGGTTTTGTTACCCGGTTGTTACCTTGCTACCCACGCGGGCCGATGCTGACAATCGGCATTTGAATAATCAAATCGGCTGTTTACAATGTGCGGCTCTTAGCTGTCTTCTAACCAATGTTTTTAAAACAAAAGGACACCGCGTTGTGGCAGCTATCTCATCGCGACCATGTTGTGAAATATTGAACCCACTGGGGGGTCTAATGAAAACCAAGCGATTCATGGCTGTGGCGCTGACCACTGCGCTGTCTGCCGGCGCGCTCTACGGCAGCGTAGCCACTGCGGATACTCTCGATAACGTACTCGCCGTCGGCCAGCAGAAAACCACTGCGGCCCAGGCATCGCAAAAACGCATCGACAAGATTGCCGAAGAAACCAGCAGCCTTTTGCAGGACTTCAAGGTGGTCAACAAGGAAATCGATGGTCTGCGTGTGTACAACCGTCAGCTGGAAAAGCAGCTGGCCAATCAGCTCGAAGTGATCAATGAGCTGGATGAGTCCATTGCCAACGTTACCGTAATCGAACGTCAGATCCAGCCGCTGATTCTGCGCATGCTGGACGGCTTGGAGCAGTTCATCGAACTGGACGCTCCGTTCAAGCTGGACGAGCGCATGGCCAACCTCGAAGGCGTTAAGAACAATATGGATCGTTCCGATATCACTGTTGCGGAGAAATTCCGCCAGGTACTGGAACTGTACAATTTCGAAGCGGAATACGCGCGTAAGATCGACACTTACGGCGATACCCTGAACGTAGCTGGCCAGGAGCGCCAGGTAAACGTGCTGCAGATTGGCCGTATCGCCCTGCTGGCTCAAACCACCGACTCCACGATTTCCCTCGCCTATGACAAAGGCCAGAAAGCCTGGGTTGAGATCGATGCTGGCGAATACCGCCGCGCCCTCATGAATGGCCTCAAGATCGCCAAGAAACAGGCCACTATCGATATCATGACTATGCCGATCGCGGCACCGGAGGCAGCGCAATGAAATCCTCTATCGCCAAACGCGTACTAGTTGCAGCAGCGGCTGGCCTGATCAGCTTCTCTGCTGTTGCCCAGGAAAAAGCAGCTTCTCTCGACGACCTGCTGAAAATGGTTCAACAATCCAAAGTTGCTGAATCCAAAGAGCACAAACAGCGCGAAGCTGAGTTCCGCCGTCAGAAGGCCAATCAGCAAGCCCTGCTGAAAAAAGCCAAAGACACCCGCACCGCTGAAGAAAATCGTTCTGCTGAACTGGAAAAGAAATACCAGGAGCAGGAAGTGGCTGTAGACCAGAAGCGTCAGCAGCTGGATGAGCGTATGGGCTCCCTGAAAGAGCTGTTCGGTCACATGTCCTCTACTGCCGCGGATCTTCGCTCGAACATCGGTTCCTCTCTGGTTTCCGCTCAGTATTCAGGTCGTACCGAATTTATCGACGGTCTGCTGGCCAAGATGAGTACAGCTACCAAGTTGCCGACTATCGAGGAAATCGAGCGTCTGTGGTTCGAACTGCAACGTGAAACCCTGGAATCCGGTAAAGTTGTTAAGTTCAACGCAACTGTGATCAAGCCCAATGGTGAGCAGGCTCAACAGGAAGTTGTCCGTGTTGGTAACTTCAACCTGGTTTCCAACGGTAAATACCTGGAAATGAACGACGCCTACCAAATGGCAGAGCTGATCCGCCAGCCGGATGCCAAGTTCCAGAAGATGGCGGAAGATCTGCAGGCTTCCACTGCAGGTTTCAGCGCTTTCGGTGTTGACCCGACTGGTCCTACCGGTGGCTCCTACCTGAAAGCCATGATCAATAGCCCCGACATCGTTGAGCGCTGGCACCAGGGCGACATCGTTGGTTACATCATTACTGCTGTTGGTGTCTTCGCCATGTTGCTGGCCATCTTCCGCCTGATCGTACTGACCGGTGTTAGCGCCAAGGTGAATGCACAGCTGCGCTCCTCTACCCCGAACACCAATAACCCGCTGGGTCGTGTACTGGCTGTTGCGGAAGAGAACAAAGGTGTCGACGGCGAGACTCTCGAGCTGAAGATGGAAGAAGCGGTACTGAAAGAGCGTCCGGCCATCGAGTCCGGCCTCAACCTGCTGAAGATTATCGCCATGGTAGCTCCGCTGCTGGGTCTGCTGGGTACTGTTACCGGTATGATCGTAACCTTCCAGGCGATCACTATCTTCGGTGCGGGTGATCCTAAAGCAATGGCTGGTGGTATTTCCTCCGCCCTGATCACCACCGTTCTCGGTCTGTGTGTGGCTATCCCCACTGTACTGATGCACACCATTGTTAATGCTCGCGCCAAGCGCGTCCTGCACATTCTGGAAGAGCAGAGTGCAGGTATCGTGGCAGAAAACGCCGAGCGTAAATAAGAGGAGGCGGCAACATGCACGCATTAATCGACGCATGGGCCGCCGTCAACGCCTTTATGGCGTCGGGCGGGCCAGTACTGTTCCTGATCGCCGGCCTGACCTTCTTTATGTGGACGCTGATTTTTGAACGTGTTTTTTACTTTAACAAAGCGTTAAAGAGTGACGTTCAGGGTGCGGTAGACCAATGGGAAGAGCGCAGCGAGCGCAAATCCTGGGCCTCCCACCAGATCCGCTACGCGATGATCTCCCGGGTTTCCGAGAAGATTCAGGACAATATGGACATGATCCAGGCTTGTGTTGCCCTAGCGCCCCTGTTCGGGCTGTTGGGCACGGTTTGGGGCATGATCAACGTGTTCGATGTTCTCGCGATCACCGGTGGTGGTGACGCCAAGCAGATGGCCAGTGGTGTATCCATGGCAACTATCCCGACAATGGCGGGTATGGTTGCGGCCCTCTCCGGTGTATTTGCCAACACCTACCTCGCCCGTAAGGCCGAGCGTGAAACCCAGCTGTTGGAAGATCATCTGACCATGGATCACTAAGCACACATAAGCGAATAGGCCAGCTTATTTGCTGTGAAGGTTTAGCCAAGCCAGAAATTTTCGCCGGGGGGCTCCCAGAGCCCCTCGCCGAGAAAGTTCGCTAAGAGAGTTGCTATGAGCAAAAGACAAAATACGGCAGAAGAAGAAGCCGGCGCTATCGACCTCACGCCCATGCTGGACGTGGTGTTCATCATGCTGATCTTCTTTATCGTCACTGCGACCTTTATCAAGGAACCCGGTGCTGATGTTGTTAAGCCGGAAGCGACAACCGCAGAACTCAAAGCCACCTCTATTCTGGTAGCGATCAACGACAGTAATGAGATCTGGATTGCCAAAGAGAAGGTTGATGAGCGCCAGGTGAAGATTGTCCTGGAGCGCCTCTACTCGGAAAACCCGAAAGGGTGGTTGGTGATTCAGCCCGATAAGGAAGCGAGTATTGAGAAGATCGCCCTGATTGCGGAAGCAGCCAGGAAGATTGGTATCAAGAAAGTTTCGGTCGCGACAGAAAAGAGTTAACAGCTATGAATCCGGTAAGACTTCTTGGGGCAGGTACGCTGGCGGTAGCCACAACCTTTGGCCTCATCTTCACCATGCATCAGCTGATTCAGGCAAATATGAAAGCTCCAGAGGATAAGGAGCAGTTCAAAGTTGCCGATGTGGTGATGCCTGAGCAGAAGATTGAAACACAGTACGATACGACCAAGCCGGTGAAGCCGGAGGACCCTGAAACTCCGCCACCCGAAATGCCTGAACCAGAGTTCGAAGAGCCGGACATCGATGGTGGTATTAGCATTTCTGCGCCGAAAGCATCCGGCGGTGTCAAGCTGTCAGGCTTTAGCTTTGGCGAGGGCGATTACCTGCCCATCGTTAAGGTTCAGCCTCAGTATCCACGCCGCGCCCTTCAGCGGGGTATGGAAGGCTATGTGATCGTTGAGTACACGGTGACCACTAACGGTTCTGTGCGCGATCCGATCGTGGTCGAAGCCTTTACCCTGGACGGAAAGCCGACCTCTGTTTTCAACAGGGCCGCGCTCAAGTCCGCGCTGAAATATAAGTACAAGCCGCGGGTAGTTGATGGCAAGCCGACCGAAGTCCCCAATGTGCGGACTAAGATCAGCTTTAACATGGCTAAGGACTAAGGGGGAAGCACTATGAAGTTGACAAGCATCGGCAAAAGTTTGTCCAAACTCGCTCTGCGCACCTCAGTAGCGTTGCCCCTGGTCCTGGCACCAGCGGTCAGCGTTACCGTGCTCGAAGCAGCGGGTGTTTCCGCACCTTTCGCTTCTGCCCTGGCGCAGGAGCAAAAAAAGCCCAGCAAACAGAAGAGCCGCAAAGTACCGGCTATGCGCGAAGCCGCGTATAAAAAGTTGGAAAAAGCCCAGGAAGCTGCTGACGCAGAAGACTGGGCGGCTGCTCTCGAAGCGCTGAAAGATATGGATGCCAGCAAGAAACGGTTCAACGGCTATGAAATAGCGCAGATGTACAATTTCTTCGGTGTCGTTTACTACAGCACCGAGCGTTACAAAGAGGCCATCCCATACTTTAAGAAGGTTCTAAACCAGGGTGAAGCAAACCTGCCAGTAGCCCTTGAAGTGGGAACTCTCTTTACTCTTGCACAGCTCTACTTTGTTACCGAGGACTACAAGCAGGCGATTAACTACCTGAACCAATGGTTCAAGGTTTCCGATCGTATTACTGCGGACTCCTATGCATTGCGCGCCCAGGCCCATAATCAGGTAGGCGATCAGAGCAAAGCACTTGCGGATATCAATGTCGCGGTATCCATGTATGAGAAAGAGGGCAAAGTACCCAAGGAAGGTTGGTACGGTCTTCAGCAGTACATTTACTTCGAGCGCAACGACTACAAAAAAGTAGCTGGTGTTCTTGAGAAGCTGGTACAGCACTATCCCAAGCCTGTGTACTACAAAACGCTGGCGGCCATGTATGGTGAGCTGAAGCGCGATAAAGATCAGCTGCACATGATGGAAGCGGCTTATCTTGCGGGTGCTTTGGAGAAAGATAGGGATCTGCTGAACATGGGTTATCTCTTTATGGGGCATGAAATGCCTTATAAAGGAGCCAAGGTGATTGCCAAGGGTATCCAAGAGAAGAAGATTCCCCGTACGGCCAAGAACCTGGAGACCCTCGCCCAGGCTTATCAAATGGCGCAAGAGCTGCAAAAGGCAATTCCCCAGCTGGAAGCCGCAGCTCAGCTGTCTGACAAGGGCGAAATCTACTCGCGTTTGGCCGGTATCTATCTGGATCTGGACCAGAATGAGAAAGCCATTTCTATGGGTAAAAAAGCGCTCGCTAAAGGCAGAGTCAAACGTGTCGATACCCTGCATATCGTAATGGGTATGGCGAATGCCAACCTGAAACGCTATGACGCAGCAATGAAGAGCCTGAAACTTGCACAAAAGGATGAGCGCTCGGAGAAGTTTGCCAAGCAGTGGATAGACTTTGTGAAGGGTGAACAGCAACGTGAAAAGCAGCTGGCAATTTAATACCTAGCTACATTTCACGCTTCAAAAAAGCCGCACAGAAATGTGCGGCTTTTTTTGTGCTGTTTTATCTTTTTGCGGCAATACAAAATATGGATTTAACCTGTATTAACAGACTATTTGCATTTTTGTGTGAATTGGCTAATGATTAAGGTCAGCTGATCAGCTTTTTCCATTTCGGCACTTGGATGCCTTTTACGCACCCTAATAACAATAGGAGAGGTGTTATGGATAGAGCTTGCACGCCATTTTCCAGCCCCGATTTTTTCCCTACCCATCTGCTTACTGGTTATGCCAAAGGCTTGGCCTACGCAGCCCTAACTACTCTCGGTTTGATTTTTGCAATGAGTCAGTTGATCTCCACCAATTTTGTGGAGCCTATGGCTAAGCCGTTACCGACGATTCAACCTATAGATATGACCGATAAGAAAGTGGTTACCCAGGAAAAGTATGAGGCTCCACCGAGCCCTCAGGAAGTTCCTCCACCGATTGAGCGTACTGAGGTGACTAGAGATGTAGATACTATAAATATCACTCCAACGATTGCTCCTCCGGTTGCTGAAACTGGTGATAATCCAGTTATCGTATCGAGAGAGCCTGTGCCTGTTTATAAGCCCGCACCGCGTTACCCGAGTGTGGCTATGCGCAGGGGTATTGAAGGTTATGTGGTTGTGGAATTTACGATAACGAAAACCGGAGCTGTGCGTGATGCTCGGGTAGTTGGTGGATTCGATAGCACCGGTAACCCAACCAATGTATTCAATCGTTCGGCATTGGCAGCGGCAGAGCGGTTTAAATATCAGCCGCAAGTGGAGGATGGTCAGCCCATCGAGCGCTATGGAGTGCGCAATCGCATTACCTATAAATTGGCACAGTAAAAGAAAAAACGGCCCATCTGGGCCGTTTTTTAATATTCTAATTTTGGCCTAATCAATTTCTCTTACCGCGCCGCGATCGGCACTGGTGGCGAGTAGTGCATAAGCTTTCAACGCTTTGCTGACTTTGCGGGGGCGTTCTTCACTGGGTTTCCAGCCCTGCTGGCCGAGATCACGCATTTCCTGACGGCGTTTCTCGAGTTCATCCTCACTAATAACAATCTCAATTTTGCGCGCTGGTATATCGATTCGGATTGGATCGCCATTGCGAACCAGAGCGATATTGCCACCAGAGGCGGCTTCCGGGGATACGTGCCCAATGGAAAGGCCGGAAGTACCTCCGGAAAAACGACCATCGGTAATCAGGGCGCAATGCTCCCCCAGTCCCTTGGATTTCAGGTAGCTAGTGGGGTAGAGCATTTCCTGCATACCTGGGCCGCCCTTGGGGCCCTCATAGCGCACTATTACCGCTTCGCCTTTTTGCACCTTGCCTTCGAGAATATGGGCAACGGCCTCCTCCTGGCTCTCGACAACATGGGCCGGGCCCTCAAACTTCCATAACGCCTCGTCAACACCGGAAGTTTTCACAACGCAGCCATTTACAGCAAGGTTACCGAACAGTACCGCAAGGCCTCCCTCCGCTGAATAGGCATGCTCGGCGGAGCGAATACAGCCATTTTGTCGATCGGCATCCAGGGTAGGCCAGCGACAAGCCTGGCTAAATGCGGTTTGGGTAGGAATACCTGCGGGACCGGCTCTATAGAAGTCTTGTACCGATTGCTCGTCGGTACGAGAGATGTCCCACTGCTCGAGAGCATCGGCTAGTGACCCCCCATAAGCGGTGGGCAGGGAGGCATCGATCAGCCCCGCAGTTTCCAGTTCTCCGAGAATCGCCATGACGCCACCGGCCCGGTGGACATCTTCCACATGGTATTTCTCCGTGTTGGGCGCCACTTTGCACAGCTGCGGCACCTCGCGGGAGAGTCGATCGATATCCTGTAAGTTGAAGTCGATATCGCCCTCCTGGGCGGCGGCGAGTAGGTGCAAAATCGTGTTGGTCGAGCCACCCATGGCGATGTCGAGAGCCATAGCATTCAAAAATGCCGTGCGGTTGGCAATATTGCGGGGCAGGGCGCTCTCGTCATTTTTTTCATAATAACGCTTGGTCAGCGCAACGATTTCACGGCCTGCGCGCAGGAACAACTCTTTGCGGTCTGCATGGGTGGCCAACAGGGTGCCATTGCCCGGTAGCGAAAGACCCAGAGCCTCGGTCAGGCAGTTCATGGAGTTGGCGGTGAACATGCCGGAACAGGAGCCGCAGGTGGGGCAGGCGGAGCGTTCATACTCGGCCACCTCTTCATCGGTGGCGCTATCTGTAGCGGCGATGACCATGGCATCCACCAGATCGAGCTTGTGGTCGGCCAGTTTGGTCTTGCCGGCCTCCATGGGGCCGCCGGATACGAAGATCACCGGGATATTCAGGCGCAAGGCGGCCATCAGCATCCCCGGGGTGATTTTGTCGCAGTTGGAGATACAAACCAGGGCATCGGCGCAGTGGGCGTTGACCATGTATTCCACCGAATCGGCGATAATCTCGCGACTGGGCAGGCTGTAGAGCATGCCGTCGTGGCCCATGGCAATGCCATCGTCCACGGCGATGGTGTTGAATTCCTTGGCGACGCCGCCGGCCCGCTCGATCTCCCTTGCCACCAATTGCCCCATGTCTTTCAGGTGCACGTGGCCCGGTACAAACTGGGTGAATGAGTTGGCGATGGCGATAATCGGCTTGTGAAAATCCGCGTCGGTCATGCCTGTGGCGCGCCACAGGGCTCGGGCGCCGGCCATATTGCGTCCGGCGGTGGAGGTACGGGAACGATATCTGGGCATGGTACAAGCATCCGGCTGGGCAAATTAGAGTGCCAGCTTAGCAAAAAGCCGATATTCGGGATAGTTTCGCGCAGTGCTGAGCCACCGCGCTTCTCTCTAGGATGAGTATTTCGGTTGAGAGGTGTTAAGAGCCGTTATCCTGGCCGAGTTTTTTGCGCAAAATACGTGAATTTCGTTGGATGTTGTACAAAGATTTACGTGAGGCCGGTAGGTCACTGACTCCCACTTGCTCGAAGCCCTGCTCGATAAACCAGTGTTCGGTCTGGGTAGTGAGCACATAGAGTTCGTGGATATTGACTGCGCGCGCCTGGCGTTCCAGGTGGCGCATTAGCTTGGCGCCGCGGCCCCCTCCGCGAAAGTCTGGATGGCTGGCCACGCAGGCGATCTCAGCCGCAGAAGTCTCGCCGTTGTCGTCCCCAATGGGATAGAGTGCGGCACAGGCTACGGGAGTGCCATCGACTTCCACCAGAGTGAAGTGATCAATCTCCGCTTCGAGCTTTTCCCGAGAGCGCCGTACCAAGACGCCCTGCTTTTCCAGTGGGCGAATCAGACCGAGAATCCCTCCCACATCGGTAATACGCGCCCGGCGCACGACTTCGTAGCTATCCCGATAGATCATGGTTCCGGCACCTTCGCGACGAAACAGCTCCTGGATCAGGGAGCCATTCTGGCAGTAGCTGAGTAGGTGAACCCGGGCAATGCCGGAATTACAAGCCTGAATGGCACACCGCAAAGTTTCGCTCTGCACCCGGTTGGCGGCCTGTTCTGCCTGCACAATACTGAGTTCATGGACAGGGTTACCGTCGAGCATCAGCTGAGCGGGTTCGCGGAATAGAACTAACTTTTCGGCGCGCAGAACCCGTGCGGCTTCTGCGGCCAGGTCCAGGTAATTGATGTTAAAAAGCTCACCGGTCAGCGAGGTACCCAGAGGCGACAGCAATACCAAGGCGCCCTGGTCCAGGGCTTGTTCAATGGTGTTGATCTCCATACGCCTGACCGTGCCGGTCCAGCCCAGGTCGACGCCGTCAAGTACACCACAGGGGCGCGCGGTGACCAGGTTTCCAGAGATTACCTTTAGGGCTGAGCGCGCCATCGGGGAGTCGGGGAGCCCCTGGGAAAAGGCCGCTTCGATATCGAAGCGCAATCTGCCCACTGCGGCTTTTATCACTTCCAGGCTTTCCCGGTCGGTAATGCGTTTGCTGCCGTGAAAACGGCCCTCAATGCCGCGCTCTTGCAGGGCGCGGTTGACTTGTGCACGGCAGCCATGCACGACTACCAAGCGGACTCCAAGGCTGGCGAGCAGTGCCAGGTCGTGGACCAGATTGCGGAAGTTACTGTGTTCGAGTCCGTCGCCAGGAATACCGACAACCAGGGTGCGACCGCGCAGATCGTTGATATAGGGTGCCGCGTGGCGGAACCAGTTAAGGGAGGCGTTCTCGTCGGTCACTAATACCTTTCCATCTAATAAAAAATTTGCCTGTGTTTCGGCGCGGGTGGATTGTCGTCTGAAACGGGGATGGAATTAGCCGCTCAGAGGCAAAAACGCCCGATCAGATTGCGTAATATTTTTACCATCGGTTCTATACGCTCGAGCCCCAGGTATTCATCCGGTTGGTGGGCCTGGTCTATGTCGCCGGCGCCGAGCACGATAGTGTCAATATTCATGCTCTTCAAGTAGGGGGCTTCGGTACCAAAGGCGACGCTCTCGGCACTGTACCCGGTGAGCTTCTCCGCAACCCTGACCAGCTCGGAATTTGGGTCCTGCTCGAAGGGCTCGGTGCCGGGAAACAGGGAAACCATTTCGAGGTGAATTTTATGTTTCTCGATACGAGCCTGCAGCCGTTCATTTAATTCGCTGCGCAGCTCTTGCAGGGACATGCCGGGCAGAGGGCGTACATCAAATTGCAGTTCCGCGTTGCCGCAGATCCGGTTGGGGTTATCACCGCCGTGAACACAGCCGAGGTTTAGGGTGGGAACAGGGACGATAAATCCAGGGTTTTTGTACTTTTCCTGCCACTCCCCGCGCAGGCGCAGTAACTCTCCAATTACCGAGTGCATGGCCTCCAAGGCATTGGCACCGAGGCTTGGGTTGGAGGAGTGCCCGGACTGCCCAGTAATGCGTACAGCCTCCATCATTACGCCCTTGTGCATGCGAACCGGGCGCAAGCCGGTCGGTTCGCCAATTACCGCATAGCGGCCGTGGGGCCGCCCTGCTTTAACCAGTTCTCTGGCACCGGTCATGGAGGTCTCTTCATCGGCGGTGGCGAGAATGGTCAGGGGATGGCGCAGAGGTTTATCGACAAAGCTGCGAGCGGCTTCAATGGCCAGGGGGAAAAAGCTTTTCATGTCGCTGGTACCCAGGCCATAGAGGCGATTGTCGCGCTCCTGCAGGCTGAATGGGTCAGATTGCCAGCGCCCATCATCGAAGGGAACTGTGTCGGTGTGCCCGGAAAGGATCAAACCGCCTTCGGCGCCCTCGCGTGCGCCCAGAGTGGCAATGAGGTTGGCTTTATTCACGCTACCCGGCAAGGGCATCAGCTCTACAGCGAAGCCCAGGTTTTCAAGCCAGTCCGCGAGTATCTCCACCACTGGCCGGTTACCCATATCCAGTGCTGGATCGGTGGCACTGACACTGGGGCAGGAGATTAATTGCCGAAGTTGAGTCTTGAACTCAGGTACTGCGATAGGCGCCATGGGGATTGTCCCTTGTTTTGTTGCGTCGCTCGTTGAGGATAACCGCCAACGCGATCGCACATCCACCTAGAGCCAGTCTGGGAATGTCTGCATCGCGGTTCCAGATTAACAGGTTGGCCAGCAGGCCGGCGGGTACCAGGGCATTGTTCATTGCGGCAAGGGTTGCGGCGGAGACCTGGGTCGCGCCCTTATTCCATAGAAAATACCCAAGGCCGGAGGCTATAAGGCCGAGCCACAGCAATACGCCCCACTGGGTGGTGGTTTGCGGGTATTTGGGTCCACCCAAAATTGCCCATGCGCTCACGGTGACGACTGCCGCTCCCAGGAAAAACCAGCCAAAAGTCTGCCTTGTGGGAAGCGCTTGTTCCCGCTGCATAAATTGCTTGTAGGCGACCTGGCCGATAGCAAAGCACAGGTTAGCCCCCTGGACTACAACGAAGCCCAACCAGTAATCGCCATTGGGGGAGTCCCAGCGAATAATGGCCGCCCCGGAGACCGCAATAAGTGCGATGGCCAAATTCCACAGTGACAGGCGTCGCTCAATCAGGTCGTATAGCAGTGCAATGTATAAAGGGGTAAATATGGTAAACAGCAGCACCTCAGGCACGCTGAGTAGCAGAAACGACTGGTAGTAAAACAGGTACATTGCGCCCAGCTGCACGGCGCCAATCGCCATCAGGGTAATAGCGCTGCGGGCACTTGTACGCCGCCATTGCAGCAGGGGCAAAAACACCAGCGCGGCTAATAAAATTCTTGTCATCGCCGAGAAATAGCTGTCTACCTGGCCAGCGAGATAAACGCCGATGAGGCTAAATGAAAAGGCCCAGAGTAGGGTGACAAGGATCAATAGAGGCATGGTGACGCTTTCTCGGGAGCGGAAGATATACGGCTAGCAGTAGCTGGTGAGTATTGCGTGGGTGAACAATAAATGGAAGTGGCCGTCACCCACAGCTGTGAGAGGCAGGCAATGGAGATGACTCAATCGAAAGTGCTGGGGCTGGAGCATAGTTTGTCGCTGAATGGCGTTGCTGTTACATACTGCGATTAGCCCGACTGTTATTGCGAGCCACCTGGTTGCCCCAGCGCAGCAGGTTCACATTGCAATCATTGCGGTCGATAAGCACTTCAATCAGGCATAAGCCATTGCGCTTCTTGGCTTCTGTAATGGCTTTATCGAGTTCCCCCTCGCTGCTGACCTTGCACCCCCAGGCATTGCCTTCCCCGGCGCTGAATGTTTCGACTAGCTGGGCATAATCCCAGTTTTTAATGGTGTTGTAGGGGCCATCGTGGATCTCCACCTCAATGGTGTATCCGCCATTGTTGATCAGGAAAATAATCGGGTTAACCCCGTAGCGAATCATGGTGGAGATTTCCTGGGCGGTGAGCTGGAAGGAGCCATCGCCGATGCAGGAGATCAGGCGGCCTTTGCTCATACCGAGTGCGTAGCCGAGACTCGCCCCCACAGACCAACCGATGCTTCCATATTGCATCTGAATTTCAAACTGTGCCCCCTCGGGTAATGAGAGCTCCATACCGTTAAACCAGGAATCCCCAGTTTCCACAAGCAGGGTACTTTTGCGATCGAGCAATTTTTGTATTCGCGCGAACAGCTGTCGGGAGGTGAGCGGCGTGTCGGGTTTACCGGGCTTGAGAATATATTTGGGGCTGCTAACCCGGCGGTAGGCGGTCAGGGCGCCATCGTTTGCGCTCAACTGCCCGGCAAGGGCATCCAACAGATCCCTCATATGCACATTGCTGTAGCAGGTCTCCCCCAGTTGTACCGATGTAGGTTGAACAATGATGGCCTTTTCAGTTTGAAAGCACAGTTGGTGGCCTGTGGTCGTGTAATCGGTAAACAGGGGGCCTGCAAATAGGAGTGCATCTGCGGTGTCCACTATTTCACTGCAGCCAGGAGTGCTTACCGGCCCCCAGTAGATGCCCATAAAGCTCTCCATAGTTTCTGGAAGCAGGCCCTTGGCGTCCGGCATGGAGGCGAGTCCGTATTTACAGCTGTGCGCCAAATTGCACAGAGCCTCCTGGGCATTTGCCGCGCGCACCTTGCTGCCGGCTATCAGTACAGGGCGTTCAGCGGCGTTTAGGAAGTCGGCGATATGTTCCACTGCGGCGGCGAGGGAGTCGGGGTCACTCGTTGGCCGGCGGGCAAAACCCCGCGGAATGGGAGCGGAGGTCGGAGCGCTGGCAACGTTGGCGGCGATCTCTATATAGACCGGCTTGCGACGCAACATGGCGGTGTCCAGGGCGCGATCAATGGCCGCGGGTGCCAGCCTGGGGTGGTGGATGATTACGGTTTCTGCGGTGACGTATGAATACATCTCCCGCTGGTAGCCGTAATTCACCTTCCCCAGGGTGTGGTGCAGGTATTCCCACTCGGCTTCCGAATTCGTATTTGGCCCCCCGGAAATAGCGATCAGGGGGAGGTCTTCGGCATAGGCACCGGCAACCGCGTTGATCATGCTGAGCCCGCCAACAGAAAAGGTCACCACAGCTGCGGAGGGTCCTCCGGTTGCCCGGGCATAGCCGTCGGCGGCATATCCCGCATTCAGCTCGTTACAGCAGCTGATCATCTGCAGGTCCGATTCCAGCAGTAGCTGGTCGAGCAAGACCAGGTTGTAGTCGCCAGGTAGGGCAAAGTAGCGGTTGATCCCCACATCTTTTAATCGCTGTGCCAGGTAGGTTCCAACGGTCCAATGCTTGGTTTCTCGTGTATTCATGGGGCTATATTCGTTTTCAGCGGGTGAAGGCCTGGTATGGAGGCGGATCTAGACAGGTGAAGCCGTGCCTGGGACAGCTTAGTTCAGTTTCAGAGCGGAGATAGAGGGGAGAAAGAGGGGGAGAGACTGGAGCATTTGCCAGGGGGCGCGGCGGACCAAGATGAATACTTTGGAAATCAAAAAAGGGAAGCTGAGCTTCCCTTTTTTGACGGATACTACGTGACTGTTATCAGCCAAATAATCCCTTGAAGAAGTAGAAGAACAGGATCGCAATACCGGCACCTGCGGGCAGGGTAACCACCCAGGAGGCGGCAATCGTGGTGATCATGCGCAGGTTCAGTGCGCCGATGCCCCGGGCCAGGCCAACCCCTAATACCGCGCCTACCAGGGTGTGGGTGGTGGAGATAGGCAGACCGGTGCCGGAGGCCATCACTACGGTGGCAGCGGCGCCGAGCTCTGCAGCAAAGCCGCGGCTGGGTGTCAGCTCGGTGATCTTGCGGCCGATAGTCGCCATCACCTTGAACCCGTAAGTAGCGAGGCCGACCACGATACCCAGACCCCCGAGCAGCAGAATCCAGGAAGGCATGGTTGCCTTAGCGGTTACCGCACCCATTTGGATGGTATTGACCACCGCCGCCAGCGGGCCCACTGCGTTGGCCACATCGTTGGAGCCGTGGGCAAAGGCCATGGCACAGGCGGTGAATATCATCAGGATGGCGAAGACGCGCTCTACGTTGGCAAAGCGGTTTTCTGCTTCGATAGAGGGGTCGCGCTTAATACGCTTGAGCATGGTGACGCCAATTCCGGCGACGATCAAACCGGCAATCGCGGCGATACCGGCATCCTGCAGGAAGCTGAGCTTGATATCCGCATCTTTGAGAACGTGCTTCAGGCCTTTGGTCAGGGTCACCATGGCGATCATCCAGCCCACGGCAAACATGTAGAAGGGGATATAGCGTTTGGCGTTGGCGAATGGATCTTCGGTGTCGAGAATCAGGCGCTGCACGCTGCGGAACAGCAGGAAGGAAATGGTTCCTGCCAGCAATGGGGAGACCACCCAGCTCGCCACAATACTGCCTACCTTGCCCCAGGCCACCGCATCGGCAGAGATACCCACGGCAGAGAAACCGACAATGGCGCCAACAATGGAATGGGTGGTGGATACCGGCCAGCCGAGAATACTGGCCACGAGCAGCCAGGTGCCTGCGGCGAACAGGGCGGACAACATGCCGTACACGAGCAGCTCAGGCTGTGAGGCAAAGATCTCAGAATCGATAATGCCTTTGCGGATCGTGGCGGTTACCTCGCCACCAGCCAGATAGGCGCCGGCAAATTCGAAAATCATGGCGATAATAATCGCCTGTTTGATAGTCAGTGCCCGCGAGCCGACTGAAGTGCCCATGGCATTGGCGACATCATTAGCACCAACACCCCAGGCCATAAAAAAGCCCGCGACACAGGCCAATATCAACAGAACATGGCCATATTGACTAAGAACTTCCACGTTGAACCCCCTAACGTGCCAACAACAACTGCAAACGGTTACCCACGCTGTGGGCGCGATCAGCCAATTCGCCGATCCATTCAATCACCCGGTAGAGGAACATCACATCTACCGGCGGTAAGTCTTTTTCGATCGCGAACAGAGAGGCGCGAATTTCAATTTCCAACTTGTCCGACTTGCGCTCCAGCTCATCCAGCTCTTCGGTCATGCGCTTGGCGATAGTCACCTCGCGCCCGGCAAAGCCGCTCTCCAGCAATTCATCCAGTTCATTGATTGCGCGCAGGGCCTGGGCGGAAGTGGCCACGGCGCTTTCAACAAATGTGGTCATCAGAGATTGCAGGCTCTCGGGAATCTGCATTTTCCGGCCAATTGCCAGCCCGGCGATATCCTGTGCCGTGTTGGCCACTTCGTCCTGGGCGTGCAGCAGCTCCAGCAGGTCGGAGCGGGAGACAGGCATAAACAGACTGTCCGGCAAGTGCAGGCGCAGGTCTCTCTTGATGTCATCGGCGCGATTCTCTGTAGCAGAGATACGCAATTGAATCTGCTCCGCCTCCTTCAAGTCGCCTTTAATCAGGGCGTCGAAGAACGGGATCAGGTCGGCCGAAGCCTCGTGGGCCGTAGCCATGTGCTTCTCGATCGGTTTGATCGGTGAGCGGCCAAACAGATTGGCAATATTCGACAGGGCCATGGTTTGCTCCATTGCTCAGGGTGCGAAAACGGCGGCATGGTACCCCAATCGGGGCCACTTCGGTAATAGTGCGTTAACGATGCACTGTCCCCGATAGTTGTTAGGGCTACAATGCGTCGTCATATGAGAATAAGGGGGCATGCCGATGACAGAGAGCAGAGCGGCAGACAGGTTGCTGGATTTACGTGGGTTGCTGGAGGATCTCGTTGCCCAGGGCTACGTGAGCAGGCTGGATGCGAACCGTATTGTGGGCACGCCGCGTACCGCAGAGCAGGCACAAATGCACCCGCTCAGCTATATCGCCAGCTGCGACCTGGCCAACCAGAAGGCCCCAGGTATTTTGCTGGGCGACGAGTTGCTCAGTGCCTGGCTGGCGGAGAGCGCTGATCACCCCCTCTACCATATCGACCCGCTCAAGGTGAATGTGAGCGCGGTGACCGAGGTGATGAGTTTCCAGTTCGCCAAGCGTCACCAGATTCTGTGTGTCGAGGCCGGGGCGGAGGAACTCACTGTGGCCACGGCCCAGCCCTTTACCCACGGATGGGAGGAGCAGCTGGAACACACCAGCGGACGCCGGGTGCGGCGGGTGGTGGCGGACCCGGCGGATATCAAGCGCTACTGTGTGGAATTTTACTCCCTGGCAAATTCTATTTCCGGTGCCAGTGGGCTGCAGGGCACCTCTGCGGCGAATAATTTCGAGCAGTTGTTAGAGCTGGGTAGCCTGAAAGACCCGGAAGCCAACGACCAACACATCGTCAATATCGTTGACTGGCTGCTGCAGCACGCTTTCGACCAGCGTGCCAGTGATATTCATATCGAACCCCGGCGCCAGGTAGGGCGTATACGTTTCCGCATCGATGGAGTCCTCCATCCGATCCACGAACTACCCGATCAGGTCAATGCGGCGGTAACCAGTCGCCTAAAAATCCTCGGGCGCATGAATGTGGCGGAGAAGCGCAAACCCCAGGACGGCCGAATCAAGACTAAACGTCCCGATGGCAGCGAAGTGGAGTTGCGCCTTTCCACTTTGCCCACCGCTTTCGGTGAGAAGCTGGTGATGCGTATCTTCGATCCCGAGGTACTGGCGCGCTCCTACAGCGACCTGGGGCTCGCCGGTACGGACCTGGCCCGCTGGCAGGCGATGCTGGCACGACCCAACGGCATTGTGCTGGTAACAGGCCCTACCGGTTCGGGTAAGACCACCACCCTGTATACCGGCCTTAAGCAATTGGCCACCAGTGCGGTTAATGTCTCCACAGTGGAAGATCCCATCGAGATGGTGGAGGAGAGTTTTAACCAGACACAGGTGCACCACGCTATCGGCTTCGATTTTGCCGCGGGCATTCGCACCCTGATGCGACAGGACCCGGACATCATCATGGTGGGGGAAATCCGAGATCTGGAAACCGCACAGATGGCGGTGCAGGCGGCACTTACCGGCCACCTGGTAATCTCCACTCTACACACCAACGATGCTCCTACGGCGGTGACTCGTCTATTGGATTTGGGCTTGCCGCACTACCTGCTCAAGTCCACCATCCTCGGGGTTATGGCCCAGCGCCTGGTGCGAACCCTGTGCCCCTCGTGCAAGCGCGAAGACACCATCGACGAGGCCGACTGGCATTCCCTGGTTCGCCCCTGGAAAGCGCCTCTACCCGAAAAAGTGTATGCCCCCGAGGGCTGTCTGGAGTGCCGCAACACCGGCTACAAGGGCCGCCAGGGTATCTATGAAATCCTGCCGTTCAGCGAAGCGGTGCAAACCATTATCACTCCCGACTGTGACTTGCAGCAGCTTCGTCGCCAAGCTATGCGCGAGGGTATGAACAGTCTGCGTTTATCGGGGGCCAAGAAAGTGGCCGCTGGCTTAACTACCGTGGCGGAAGTATTACGTGTGGCACCACCGCCGGATATCGCTTTTTAATAGAGCTAAATTTCCGCTACAAAAAGTGTGGGATAAAGTGTGGAATAAAAGTAGCTTGGAATAAAAGTAGCTTGGGATAAGAACTGTGGGGCGGTAGTGCTGCCCTGCAGAATTCCTCATTTGGAAATAAGGATCGATTCCGCATGATTGATAGCGCCATCTGCCCCGAACCCCTGTGCTCGCAATTGCAGACTCTGTGGCGAGATTGGAGTGAGGCTGCGGGCCCCGCATTGGTTGCCGAAGTAGAGGCGTTGCTGCAGGATCAGACGCTTGGGCTGGCAATGGCACGCAGCTTTATCGGTTCTGAATTCTTTTATCGACAGTGCCGGCGCGATCCGGATTTCCTCTTGGAGTTATTGCAACAGGATGATCTGGGTCTGCAGCTGCCCAGTTTTGATAGCGATGAAACTCTAGATCTGGCCCTGCGGCAGCTGCGTAACCGAGCGACCGCCGAGGTTATTTTCCGGGACTTTGCCGGCCAGTGGGATATCCCCAGGGCCTGCCTGCGCCTCAGTGAACTGGCAGAACTCGCTATCAACACGGCCCTGCAGTGGCACCACAGCCAGCTGGCACAGCGATATGGCGAGCCCCGGGATAGAAGCGGCCGGGCTCAATCTATGGTGGTGCTCGGTATGGGCAAGCTGGGCGCGCGCGAGCTGAACCTCTCCTCCGACATCGACCTGATTTTTGCCTACCCCGAACCGGGACATACTGACGGCGATCAGTGCGTAGAAAATCAAAAGTTTTTCCAGCGCTTGGGTCAGCGACTGATCAAATCCCTCGATGCCATTAATGCCGAAGGCTTTGTGTTTCGCGTGGATATGCGTCTGCGCCCCTATGGTGACAGCGGCCCTTTAGTGAGCCATTTCGCTGCGCTGGAGGATTACTACCAGACCCAAGGGCGTGAATGGGAGCGCTACGCCATGGTTAAGGCGCGCCCGGTGGCAGGTGATCAAGGCGTTGCCGCTGAGTTGATGGAGCTATTGCGGCCATTCACTTACCGCCGCTATATCGATTTCAGTGCTATCGACGCCCTGCGCGAGATGAAGGCTCTGATACAGCGACAGGTGCGTGCCCGCGGACTGATCGACAATATCAAGCTGGGGCGCGGAGGTATTCGTGAGCTGGAATTTATTGTGCAGGCTTTCCAGTTAATTCGTGGCGGACGGGTGCCTGCACTGCGAGAGCGCAATTTATTAAAGATACTGCCATTATTGGAAACTGACGGCCATGTGGAGCCCGGGGTTGCCGATGAACTGGCCAACTGCTATTTGCTGTTGCGCCGGGTGGAGCACGCCTTGCAGGCCTATAAGGATCAGCAGACCCAGGCGCTGCCGCAGGATACCGCAGAGCGCGAGCGGCTCGCATTCGCCCTTGGCCGTGACAGCTGGGATCAGTTGGTTGGGGAGTTGGCAGCCGTTCGCAATGTGGTGGAGCGGGAGTTCGATACGGTCATTGCGCCACCGGAGGAAATCGCCGAACCCCATGTGGCGGAGGAGTGGCAGGGATTGTGGAGCAGCTGTGGCGACGAGACCGGTAAAGAGGTCAATCTACAGACCCTGGAAAATGCGGGATTCACTCCGGCGCCGGAGGCCCTGGACCTGCTGCGGGATCTCAGCGTCTCTCCTATGGTGATGGCACTGCCGGCGTCCTCGCGCGAGCGGCTGGATCATTTTATGCCCCTGCTACTGGCCGCAGCCAGCTTGCAGGAGCGACCGCTGTTGGTGCTCGGTCGGGTTCTACCCCTGGTGCGCTCGGTACTGCGCCGCAGTGCCTACCTGGTACTGATCAATGAAAATCCCCCGGTGCTCAGCCAGCTGGTACAACTGTGCAGTGCCAGCCCGCGGATTGCCGAGCAGCTGGCGCGCCACCCCATCTTGTTGGACGAACTACTGGACTCCCGCCGCCTGCTGGCACCGGCGACGGCGGAGGATATTGCCGATGAGCTGCGCCTCGAGCTGTTGCGTGTTGATCCCGCAGATCTGGAATTGCAGATGGAAACACTGCGCTATTTCAAGCAGAGTCAGAGCCTGCGTATTGCCGCTCAAGAGGTCAGCGGAGCCTTGCCACTGATGAAGGTGAGCGACTCCCTCACCTGGTTGGCAGAGGGGATATTGCGACAGTCGCTTAATTTGGCGTGGGCACAGATGGTGGACAAATATGGCCTACCCGCAGGGGCAACCGCCGAGAACATGCACTTTGCCATTGTCGCTTACGGCAAGCTTGGGGGCCTGGAGTTATCCCATGGTTCAGACCTGGATATTGTATTTGTGCACGATGCGGACCCTCAGCTTGCTACCGACGGTGCAACCAGCATCGACAATTTGCGTTTCTATACCCGCCTGGCGCAGCGCCTGATCCACATCCTGCAAACCCGTACCCTGAGTGGACCACTGTATGAGGTGGATACCCGTTTGCGCCCTTCGGGTAACTCGGGGCTGCTGGTCACCTCCATGAAAGCCTTCGAAAAATATCAACGCGAGAGTGCTTGGACCTGGGAGCATCAGGCGTTGGTGCGCGCCCGCCCGGTTGCGGGGAGCGAACAGCTCTGCAGTAACTTTGAGGCCCTGCGCTTGAGATTGCTTTGCGAGCCGAGAAATGAGGGAAAATTGCGCGAGGAAGTGGTTGGGATGCGCGATAAAATGCGCTCCCACCTGGATAAGAGCAATGATCAAAGTTTCGACCTGAAACACGGCCCGGGCGGTATTGTCGATATTGAATTTTTGGTTCAATATGCTGCTCTGGCCTGGGCACAAACTTCGCCCTCGATCGTGCGATACACCGATAATATTCGCATTCTCGAAAGTCTGAATGACGCGGGCCTGATGCCGGCCAAACAAGTCGAGCATCTGATCGACGCCTACAAAGCCTACCGATCTGAAGGTCATCGCCTGGCACTACAACAACTGCCAGGGATAGTGAGCGATGACCGCTTCACAGCGGAAAGAAAGACCGTTCTAACAAACTGGCAGCAATTGCTTGGTTAAACCCCAGCTTCACCCTGCTGCCCGATTAAACTGTTTTTCAGGATTTGTAGGAGTTGCCCCATGTCTTTTGCCGACCGCGACGGCGTTATCTGGTTTGATGGTGAATTGGTTCCCTGGCGGGATGCCCGCGTGCATGTTCTGACTCATACCCTGCATTACGGAATGGGGGTCTTTGAGGGGGTGCGCGCTTATGAGACCGATCGCGGAGCCAGTATCTTTCGCCTTCAGGATCACACCCGCCGTTTATTCCGCTCTGCGAAGATCATGAATATCCCCATGCCCTACGATGCGGATGAGCTGAATGAAGCTCAGCGTCTTGTGGTAAGGGAAAACAGCCTCCGGCACGCCTACTTGCGCCCAATGGTATTTTACGGCTCTGAAGGTATGGGGCTGCGCGCAGAGGGGCTAACTACTCATGTAATCGTTGCCTCCTGGGAGTGGCCCAACTATATGAGCCCAGAGGCATTGGAGCGTGGTATCAAGGTTAATACGTCCTCTTATACCCGCCACCACGTGAATATCAGCATGTGCAAGGCCAAGGCCAACGGTAATTACATTAACTCGATGCTGGCCCTGCAGGAGGCGATTCGCAACGGTTGTGAAGAGGCGCTGCTACTTGACCCAGAGGGCTATGTGGCCGAGGGCAGTGGGGAGAATTTCTTTATCGTCCGGGACGGGACTATTTATACCCCAGAGCTGACCTCTTGCCTGGATGGCATCACCCGCGACACCGTGATCGAGCTGGCCAGGGAGTGTGGCTATCGGGTGATAGAAAAGCGTATTACCCGGGATGAAGTCTATATCGCCGATGAGGCCTTTTTTACCGGCACCGCCGCAGAGGTGTTACCCATTAGCATGCTCGATGGCCGCTCCATTGGCAGTGGTCGCCGCGGCGCAATCACTGGTCGCTTGCAGGGGCTTTATTTCGATGTGGTACATGGCCGCAGCACAGCACACCGAGGCTGGTTGAGTGATGTGGATGACGCCGGTTTGCAAAATGGTGGCCATATTGCCGTTGCCTAGACTATAAGGTCCGGGTTTAACTTATTCCAGATAGGGGGGCTCTAAGAGCCCTCCCCAATTCTTCTCCAGGGGAAAGTAGTACCCTGCCCGCTGTTCTCGTAGAATGCCTAAGTTAATTATCCCTCTGTATTCTGTGGGTGTCCGCCCATCGCAGGTTTAATGTGAATCGAAAGCGTTGAATGGTGAGTTCAATCTTTGACCCTGCTTGATGGGATACCGATTTAATGAGTCATTCAGGGCCATGGGAGTCATTGGTGTTACCAATTAAAAACCTTGCAAAGGATTGGAAAGGCATTATTTCTCAATTTTGGCAGCGCAATGCGTTGATCGATGTATCAGTTAGACTACAGATGCTCGGAGGAGCTTTGCTGCTTCTTTATGCGGCATTATTTCCCTTAGCTAGTGACTATGCAGATACTGCTAAAAAACTTTTAGTTGTTCTTACTTTCTGGGTGCTTTTCACCCGCGGAAGAAATTGGCTGAACTCACCAGTCGGCTGGTTTTTCGCTGCTTCCTTATTAGTGCAGGTGTTATCCTGGGTTGGCATGCTGGTGGAACATCCTAGCTGGGCTGAATCCTCGCCAAAGCTTCACCGCCTGGGGCAGTGGTTTTTATTTGCTGCTATTGCCTGTTGGCTGGGAGGCAGTACTCGCAATACTTTAATTCTCTGGTTGACGGCTTTAATCGCCATACTTTTGGCTCCCTGGATTGCGGGAGGAGGATTTTCTGAGTGGGCATACGGAGCCATGGGGCAGCGGGTCGAATTTGGCTTTCATAATGCCCAGCATACTGCAATTATCTTTGGTGTTGCGCTGCTCGGATTAGCTGTTTTTTCAAAGCGAATATTTAACTATTCAGGACTGTTATCCGTTCCAAGTTTAGCTTGGGCCGTTGCTGTTGGTATATGTGCTCTTGCCGTGCTTTATTCACAGACTCGTGCGATTTGGTTTGCTATAGCGATATCTCTGTTTGCGCTACTAATAGTTTACGTAGTGGTAGTTTTTCGCAAGCCGGGTAAAGGCATTTGGTTGCGCTTGCTGTCTTGGGGAGCGGTTATCGGTGTAGCTATTATCGCCCTTTGGGTGAAAGTTGGGGATGTGGTGATCAAGCGCCTTGGATTAGAGAGGAGTACAGTTGATGCCTTGCTCTCAGGTAACCTTGAATCCATTCCCTATTCCAGTATCGGTGTCAGGATACACAGCTGGCACGCTGCGGTTAATTGGATAGCTGAACGCCCATTCCTCGGTTGGGGCGGTAAAGGTCGGCGTCTTGTTATTCAAAACCTGCAGGATATGCCACCGGAATTTAGAAACTCTATCGGGCATCTGCACAACAGTTATCTTGACCTGCTCGTGAACTATGGGTTTCTAGGGGCCTTGGTGTGGGGAGCGTTTAATTGTTGGTTATTCTTGGCAGCTTATAAAAGCTGGCGTAAGGGCTTTTTACCGGGGGATTTCTTCCTTTTTTATATTGGTTTTATGATTCTTTGGCTGATTGCTAATTGTTTCGAATCTTATCTTTTCTATTCCAGCGGACATTTTATATTTGGCATTGTAGTTGCGGGGATTGCTACTCATATTTTTCGAAGCAAGAGCACTCCTGAGCAGGGCCGGGCTGTTAGTGAGTGAATATGAGGGGGGGAGTCCCCCCTCAGTGGGGCAAGGGCGACTTATCCTTTGGGGCGCCCTACACAATAATACTCGATCCCACCCTCGCTCATATACTGGGGCTCATAGAGGTTGCGGCCATCAAAAATAACTGGGTTGTTTAGCGCATTAATAACTGCCTTAGCATCAATGGCTTTAAATTGTTGCCACTCGGTAGCGATAATCAGGGCATCCGCTCCAGATAGCGCAACCTCTTTGGTACCACAGAGTTGCATATCTTCGCGTACACCGTATATCCGTTGACACTCCTCCATTGCCTGAGGATCGAAGGCCTGAACCTTTGCGCCGAGCTGCCAGAGCTGCTCCATTAAGGTGCGGCTGGGCGCTTCGCGCATGTCGTCGGTGTTGGGTTTAAAGGCAAGCCCCCACAAGGCAAAGGTTTTCCCTTTCAAATCCTCACCAAAATGTTTGGTGATTTTTTGTAGCAGGTAGCTCTTCTGGGTTTGGTTACGCTCCTCCACAGCATTCAAGATACTGGGGGATACGCCCATTTGGGTTGCCGTCGCTATCAGTGCTTTTACATCTTTGGGGAAGCATGAGCCGCCATAACCGATGCCTGCGTAGATAAATTGGTAGCCAATGCGAGGATCGGAGCCAATACCCTGGCGTACCTGCTCGATATCAGCGCCCACATGGTCGGCGATTTGTGCCATCTCATTCATAAAACTGATTTTGGTGGCCAACATGCAATTAGCTGCGTATTTGGCCAGTTCCGCACTGCGAACATCCATGGTGATGATTTTTTCATGGTTGCGGTTGAATGGCGCATAGAGCTGACGCAGAGCATTTTCTGCTGAGGCGCTGCGGGTACCAATAATGATGCGGTCTGGTCGCATACAGTCGCTGACTGCCGAGCCCTCTTTGAGGAACTCGGGATTTGACACCACCTCGAAGGCGATATCTTCGGCGTTGCGTTCAGTCAGTCGATCAGTAATTGCCTGGCTCACCAAGTCTGCGGTGCCAACGGGAACCGTAGATTTATTGACGATTACTTTAGGGCTACCCATATAAGTGGCGATAGACCCGGCCACCGCGAGCACATGGCGAAGGTCGGCCGAACCGTCCTCATCGGGAGGGGTGCCGACTGCGATAAATATGACTTCTCCGTGCTCAACGCCCTGTGACGCATCAGTACTGAAATTCAGGGTGCCATTTTTCAGGTTGCGCTCTATCAGTGGGGATAAGCCGGGTTCATAGATGGGAATAACCCCTTTTTTCAGGTCTTCGACTTTCTTCTCATCAATATCAATGCACAAAATATTGTGGCCAACTTCAGCCAAAACTGCGGCTTGAACTAGTCCCACGTAGCCGCTGCCAAATACCGTTACATTCATGAGTATCCCATTACCTGTCGCTGGAGGGGCTTTGTTGCCCAAAAATCATGCGCGCAAGTGTATCAGATATTGTTACCCTGCCCTGGTGGGTACTCGGCATATCTTATGTCTCTTGTTCGTCGCCAGGGGGACAATAAGTTATGCTTATGGGCTTTTATGCATGGGGTTAACTGGCTTTGCAGCTCAGGGTTTGGCGTTTTCTCGATGGTAACCGGGCGCATGAGAAACAAAGTGCGGCGTTGGTTCGTGGCCTGGATAAAAGTTTTGCCGGGCAGGTACAGAGTTTTGATATCCCGGCTGAGTTGAGTGCCTCGCGCATCTTCCTGGGACGTGCGCAGGAGCTCAACCAGCTGCCCAAACCGGATTTCCTTATTGGCACCGGGCGCAAGAGTCGCCTACCGATGTTGGCTGCGCGCCACCGTTTTGGTGGACGTATTGTGTCGATCAACCGCCCACAGTTGCCGTTCAGCTGGTTTGATTTTGCGATTGTGCCCGAGCATGACCGACCGCCGCCGCTTGAGAATATTATTCTAAGTCAGGGCGCTCTGACCGAGCCGTTACCCGATATTGTTCCTCAGGTTGGGAGAGGATTGATCCTTCTCGGTGGTCCGAGTAAACATTATTCTTGGGATATTCAGTCGATTCGCACCCAAATCACGCCACTATTGAGCCAGCCTTTGGAGTGGCAGATTTCCAACAGCCGCCGAACACCAGCGGGCACACTGGAAGAACTGTCTGGAGATAATGCCAGCCTTATCGACTGGCACTCATGCCCCCCCGGTTGGGTTCAGGAGCAGATGGCGACAGCTGAGCAAATCTGGGTGAGTGAAGACAGTGTTTCCATGTTGTTTGAGTCGCTGCAGAGTCGCGCACGGGTAGGGGTGATCCGGGTTTCCGGCCGGGGTAAGTCCAATAAGGTCCGTGCCGCGGTGCAAAGGCTGATCGATCAGGGGATAGTCAGCGAACACCTGGAAGAAGTGTTGGCCCAGCCACAGCGTCAGCCTCTGGACCAGTACCTGCTATGTGCCAGGGCACTTTTACGTCGCTGCGGACTCCTGGCAAATTAGCCTTTCAGGCCGCGCGCCTCAAATTTTCTCCAGGGTACCTTCTTATCGGAAACCTCCCACTCCACTCGAAGCCACATACGCTGGATTCGACGGTGGATATAGCGTCTAGCAAAAAAGCGGGAAAATCGCGGCAGCGGCAGGAAGGAGGCACAACCTAAACCATCGATAAGGTAGATCTGCAAACGCCCATTTTCTCGACGTAAAACCAAGTTGTGAGCGATCAGGTTTTTGGTCAGTACTTCGTATTCCAGCAACCAGCCGGCAAATTCTTGCAGCGCTGTACGCACTTCTTCATCCAGGCCGTGTTTGTTTAAGTACTGACGTAGAGTGGGGGCTGGAGACCCACTCTCATCTAGAACCATATCTGTGACAGCCGCTGGCCCGAGGCTGGTCTGTTGAATGCCATACCAGCGAGGCAGGTGCTGCCATAGTCCGGCTTGATCCCGTTGCAATGCTCTCTGGCTATAACCCTCCAGCTCGCGCAGGTTATCGTCAAAGCTGTCCAGGCCGCGCCATCGTTTATACCAGGGGGCCCTATCCAACAGTATCTGTGTGCGCCCTGGGCGCATCACTTTGACACATAAGAGGGAGTCTTGTGGATGCTGATAGCAAAATCGGTTGCCCCCACTGGCGAAGGGCTCACGGTTATTCAAATCTATCATTGAGCCGCCCTCTTTCTGCTGTCGAGCATTGTGCGATAGATTTCCATGGTATGGGCAGCCTGTCGCTCTAAGGTAAATTCCTCGGTGAGATGAGGTTTTAGTAGGGGAGTCTCCAGTAATTCCAGTGTGCGCTCGAGGAGCATTTGCTGGTCCCCTTTATTCACCAGCCCCTGTGGGAAACAAGCTTGTAGGGACTCGGCTGGGCCACCGATGTCATAACCGATAATCGGAGCGCCTATCGCAGCCGCTTCGATCACCGTTCGCCCAAATGGCTCCGGGCGCTGCGAGAGATTGAAAACCAGAGCGGATTGTTTATACCAGTAGCGAATATCAGAGCGGTGCCCAACAAAACTGATGTGATCCCCAACCCCCAGTTTTTGCACTTTTTCTTTTAGCTCTTGTTCGTAATGGAGCTTATTCGCTTCGCTGCCACCGAGGATTACTCCATGAATTTGGGGATTTTGCGGAGCGAGCTTGGCAATTAGCTCAATAAAATCTTCCTGGCCTTTCCAGCGGGTCAGGCGCCCCGGCAGTAGTAACCAGCGCTTTCCCTGAAGTTGTGGAAATTCGCCGCATGTCTGTTCCATCCAGTTAGCCGGAAGGCTTATCTCTGGGTGAAATTCGGTGGTATCCACCCCCCGGTAGACAATCTGAGGGGGCCTTTGTAGGTCGTTGGGATAGTTGTCCTGCAGGTAATCGTTTACGCATCTGGAGATGGCGATAACCTGCTCGGTTTTCGCCATGATCGCACTGTAGCGGTTGGTGGAATAGAGCCCATGTGCGGTGCTCAATAGCCTGGGGCGGCTTTCTTCAGGCATTTTTTTCCAGGCCAGGTAGGTAAGCCAGGCCGGCACTCGGGAGCGAACGTGCAGAATGTCCGCGTTTAGTTCGTGTAACAGCTTACGCAGAGGGCGCACCTGCAACAGGCTGGTCAGGGACTTTTTGTGGATCGGTAGGGTGATATGCTGCGAGCCTTCACGCTGCAGCTGCTCCACCATGCGGCCACCATTGGAAATGACGATGGATTGATGTCCTGCTCGGACTAATGCACGGGCAAAATCCACGGTTCCGCGCTCAACTCCGCCCGAGTTCAAGGCGGGCAGTAGTTGCACAACTTTCAAGTGACCAGCTCCGAGTAACCAAGAAGAAAATGTTCTGCCAATGATATGATGACCAGGCCTTGGTTTCCTGGCAGAAGACTCATTATATGCAGTGAAGCCTAATCCAGTACAGTTGGTGGTACAGCCTACCAGCATTTGTTTACTTCTTGTGAAGCCCTTTTTGTCGATGCGAGTTCTGTATACCTTTATTTTTCGAGCGGCGATTCCATTTGTTTTGCTGCGTCTCTGGTGGCGCGGTCGCAGCCAGCCCGAGTATCGGCAGCGCCTTGGAGAGCGGCTGGGAAAAGTGCCGGAACGCCTCAGCCGTACACCGTTGCTCTGGGTACACTCAGTTTCTGTGGGTGAAACATTGGCGGCGATACCGGTGATTGCCCAGCTGGCGGCTCGCCATCCCCATTGGCAGTGGTTGGTGACTACGAGTACCCCCACTGGCTCGGAGCGAGTGACCGAGGCGTTGCGCCCCATTCTTGGCGGACGCTTACTGCACTACTACCTGCCCTATGATCTTCCCGAGTGCCTGACTCCATTTTTGCAGGCTTTGCGCCCAAATATGCTGGTGATTGTGGAAACTGAACTGTGGCCGAACCTTTTGCATCTCTGTAAGAAAAACAATATTCCCACGTTGCTGGCCAATGCCCGGCTCAGTGAGAAATCCGCCCGGGGCTATGGCAAGCTGCCGAGGCTTACCCGGTCGATGCTGGCGGACCTGGACAGGGTTGTCGCCCAGTATGACGTGGATGCCCAACGATTTATTGATTTAGGCTTGCCGTCACAGCGAGTGCAGGCCAGTGGCAATATTAAGTTTGACCTGAATATTGATTTGGGGCTGGCCAGTGAGGCTCAGGTTCTGGCTCATCAGTGGCGTGGCGCAAAGGAGCGGGCAAAGGGGCGTAAGGTGTGGTTGGCGGCCAGTACTCACGCTGGTGAGGATGAAATTATCCTGGGTGCCTACAAAGAGCTGGTCGAAACTTTTGCAGATTTACTTCTGGTATTGGTTCCCCGGCACCCCCAACGTTTTGAGAGTGTCGCACGACTCTGCCAGGAACGGGGCTTTAGAGTAACCAGGCGCAGTGAGGGGCGGGCGCCTTCAGCTCGCGATCAAATACTCCTGGGGGATACCATGGGAGAATTGCTGCGCTTCTTTGGTGCCTGTGATGTGACCTTTGTGGGTGGCAGCCTGGTTCCCGTCGGCGGGCACAATATGATTGAGCCGGCGGCTTGGGGAGTTCCTGTTGTGTGCGGGCCTTTCCTGCATAACTTCGCTACCGTTTCCCAGCTATTGAAAGAAGCAGGTGGTATGGAAATTGCCGAGGATGCAGCCGCTTTAGCTGCTCAGTTGAGCGTGTGGTTGAAAAATGATCAAGAGCGTATCTCTGCAGGGCAGTGCGGCAGGGATGTCGCACAGGAAAACAGCGGTGCATTGCAGCGTCTGTTGGATGAAATCGAAGGCTTGATGTCTGGTTTGGAGGGCCAGTGAGTGGATTTGAATCCACTCACTGGCCAGTAAAACTTACTTGGAGGGAGCGGCGGCGCCGGCCTCGGCAACGCGGGATACATGCAGTGCCGGGTTCAGCATAGCGTCCAACTCCTGCAAGTCTTTGGGTGACAGCAGTCCAGATACTTGCTTGAGATTGAGAGTATTTAGAATGTAGTCGTACAGGGCATTGGCATAATCCGTTTCCGCCTGGAAGAGGGTGCGTTGGGCCAGTAGTACATCGACGATATTACGCGTGCCCACTTCGTAGCCCGCCTGGGTTGCTTCCAGGGCGCTCTTGGCGGAAACCACTGCCTGTTGCCGAGCCGATACGCGGGAGACATCGGTGACTACCGCGCGGTGCAGGGTACGGGTGGTCTGGATAGTATTGCGCTCGGTCAGGTTGCGCAGATCTTGGGCCTGGAAGGATAGGTTGCGAGCCTCACGGCGATTAGCACTGAGCAGACCGCCGGTGTAGATGGGGATATTCAAGGTTATTGCAGCAGCAGAATCCCGGAAGTCCTGGTCCCGTGAGAAGGTTGTCGATCGATTTTGCTCCTCGAAAGGTGGGTCGAATATAAACTTGGACCTTTGTTCGCCATTCGAGGTGAATTTATTGTATGAGAGAGAACCTGTCAGTGTGGGCAGGTGCTCACTGGCGGCAGAGCGGGCGTTATAGCGGGCTGCCTCGGCATTGAGCCGCGCGGCTTTTAATGTGAAGTTATTGGCCAGCGCGAAATCGACCCAGTCGGCGCGGTCTGCAGGCACCGGCGGTGCTACCTGGAAGCTTTCCACTAGCGGCGCAACTTCATCATGGTTGCCGCCGGTAAGCACAGATAGGGCATCGAAGTTGCTGAGCAGGTTGTCCTGAGCGGTAAGGCGTCGCGCTACGGAGCTGTCGTAGGCAGCCTGGGAGTCGTAGACGTCGGTAATTGCCGTCAGCCCCACTTCGAAGCGCTGCTGGGTCTGCTCCAGCTGCTTGGCCAGCGCTTTTTCTTCAGAGACGGCCGCTTCCAGCACATCGTAAGCCCGCAACACATCAAAGTAGGCGGTGGCAACACGAATCATCATATCCTGCTGGTTGGCGCTATACTCTGCCGTGGCCAGCTTGGTTAGTTTTTTGCCTTGCTGATAGCCAAACCAGGCAGGGGCATCAAATATTGCCTGGCTCAGACTCGCATTGTATGTCCTTTCGTTAAAAGTACCCGAATCTCGTTGAAGAAAATCGATCAGATCAAGGTCAACATCGGGAAACTCTTCTTCATCAACAGGTTCAGCGCTTGCAAATTGATTGTTCTCGTGAACCCTGGCCGCCCGGATTTGAGCATTCACCTGCGGCAACAGGGGAGCGCGCAGCTGGTTTTTGGCCTCAACTCCAGCGTGATAGGCGGCGCGATCTGCGGCTAACTGGGGGTCGTTATCCAACGCCTGCATATAAATATCCCACAGGGTGTCGGCCTGGGCCTGCATGGCGCCGAAGCCCAGCAGGGTTGCGGCGATTAGTTTCTTCAGTGGACGCAACTGGCGGCCTCGCGGCTCTTTGCGGTTACTTCTTTTCATCTGTTTCAACTTCCTGTGGCGGGTGCGGTCTTCAAGCTTCTGTCAGTTATTTGGAGCGGCACTCGAGTTCTGATTCTCGGTGGGTTCCTTTGGCTCGCATTGTCTGATGGCGCTGCCAGTCTCCCCAATTAGCAGTCGCGAGAGTGTACCCGCGGCTAGTCTAAGCGTCGAGGCGACGCTTTGGGCTTTTTGGTATATCTTCGTTAAACCGACGCGAATGTGCGTTTACCGGTAACTGCCTGGCAGTATCAGGGCAGCATTGAATAGGGCAATGGCCCTACATTGCAATAGACGCGCCATCGAAGTATTTGGATGCGGCAAAAATTGTGCAGAATAAGGCAAGGACCTCTGGCACATGAATCAGCTGCGCAACACTAAGCCGATACCCTGGCAGCGTGCCTGTCATGAATGTGATCTGCTATTGACCGGCGGTTTGGCACCGCCAGGCCAAAAACTGGTTTGTCCTCGATGCCGTTGCACTCTGCACCGCAACAGCAATCACAGCGTTTATTACACTATTGCCCTGAGCCTGACTGGGCTATTGCTATTTATTCCCTCGGCCAGTCTGCCGTTACTCACGTTCTCACTTTTCTCTTTTGGTGCCGATAATACCCTATTGAACGGCGTAAACTCCCTGTACAAAGCGGGTTTTATCTGGCTGGCATCTCTGGTGCTGTTTTGCAGTGTATTGGCACCCTTGGGAAAGTTCCTACTGCTGTTGTTTATCTGCTGCGGCAGTACCTGGAAGTTCCTGGATCGGGCGGTTGCTTTTTCGGTGCGCTGGTACCAGCACATCAAGGAGTGGGGCATGTTGGATGTCTACATGCTGGGCATCCTGGTGGCGCTGATCAAATTGAGGGACCTGGGAAAAATGGATGTGGAACCGGGGCTCTATTGCTTTGGTGCCATGATGTTGGTGGCCAACCTCTCCTCCCTCAGCTTCGATCAAAATGCTATTTGGCAACGCTTGGCACTGCGGCGTGACTTGCGCAGGGCTGCGCTATGAGTGCTCCGCAGAAAGCGCTCAAAAAGGGAATGACCAGCTGCCTGAGCTGTCATCAGCTGATTATTTTACCGGCCCGGGGAGGGCGCTGCCGCTGCCCTCGCTGTGGTGCGAGTGTCTATGGACGCATTGATGGCAGTTTGATGCTTACCTGGGCGCTGACAATCACCGGTGCTCTGTTGTTACTGCCAGCAAATATCCTGCCGATTATGAGTGTTATTTACCTCGGTGCCGGTGAACCCAGCACAATTATCAGCGGTGTGATGCAACTCTATAACAGCGGTATGTGGGGGATTGCCCTAATTGTTTTTGTGGCCAGTATTGCCGTACCGGTAATGAAGCTGCTGGGGTTGATATTGCTATTAGTGCAGATTCAGCTGCGATTGCATTTTGTGCCGACCCAGGCGATGAAAATTTATCGGGTGGTTTCCGGAATCGGGCGCTGGTCGCTATTGGATCTATTTATGATCTCGATTCTTGCGGCCCTGGTGGATATGGGGTTTATCGCACAGGTAGCAGCCGGCCCTGGTAGCACCGCTTTTGCCTCGGTGGTGGTGGTTACCATGCTGGCGGCGCGCTCTTTCGACCCGCGCTTGATCTGGGATGCACACGATGGAGATCTGTATGCAACTGCGGTAGAGCCGGAAACGGCTCACAGGAGTGCGGCAGAAAATGGCTGACAATGTGCCTGAGGATAATGACGTTATAGAGCCCCGGGCTTATGAGGGCGCCCAGCGTGGGCAGGTTCGCAGGAGCCGGGGTCTGCCGCTTGTTTGGATATTGCCACTGGTGGCCGGTCTGATCGCCGCCTGGTTGCTCTACCAAGATATGGCTGAAGGGGATGTGCACGCGAGCATCCTGTTTCACTCCGGCGATGGCCTGGTGAAAGGCAAAACGGTGGTCAAATATTCGGGTGTGGATATAGGCGTTGTTCAAGATGTACGTCTGGTACCCAATGCTAAAGAATTAAACGGCGCCGATGGCGTGATGGCGGAAGTCAGTCTCAACCGCAGTGCCGAGTATCTGCTCGTGGAGGGCACCGAGTTTTGGGTAGTGAAACCGGAGCTGTCCATTACCGGCATCAGCGGATTGGAGACTCTGCTATCGGGCAACTACATCGCCGTGGAGTCCGGCAGTGGCAAACGCAAACGGGAATTTGTCGCTCTGGATCGCCCGCCAGCATTTGTTCGTGGCGATGGCCTGCGCGTGGTGCTCAAGTCCCGCAGGCTCGGCTCCCTCAGTCGAGGGTCACCGGTGTACTACCGCCAGTTGCGCGTGGGGCAGGTGGCAGACTACAGCCTCGATGAAGACGGCAACCAAGTTGGGATCGAATTATTTATCCGTCGCGAATACGCCTATCTGGTACACCGGGGCAGCCGCTTTTGGAACAGTTCTGGGATTTCGATTGAGGGGGGAATCAGCGGTATCAGTATTAACCTAGAATCTCTCGCTGCCCTGTTTGCCGGTGGTGTCAGTTTTTACACGCCGGAATCCCAGCGTCAGTCGCCACTGGCGGTCAACGGCACAGAATTCAAACTGTATAAAAATTTTGCCGCGGCAGATGCGGGAATTTCTGTCACCCTAAATTTTGATCGAGGTGTCGATGTGACACCCGGCAGTACCAAGGTGTATTACCAGGGAATCAAAGTGGGGGAGGTCAGTCGCGCTAAAGCCAATGCCAGTATGAATGGAATGGAGGTCAGGGTGTTGATGGACCCAGCTACCGACGACCTGCTCAGTGAAAATACGCGTTTCTGGTTGGCGCCGCCCACCTTTGATTTTAGTGGTGGCCTGAATGAATTAATTCAGGGCAATCGCATTGAGGTAGAGCTGCGTCGCGGACAGCGCTCCCAACGCACTTTTTCCGCTCGTGCCTCGGCGCCACAAATGGACCCCAGGGTGCCAGGGCTGCATTTACGTCTTACCTCCCGCAACCCGGGCTCACTGCAGCGGGGGGCTCCCGTTTATTTCCGCCGTATCGAAGTGGGCAAAGTGCAGGGAATGGAATTGCGCAGAGACGGCGAAGGCGTTGAGGTGTATGTGGTGATCGAACCCCGCTATGCGCACCTGGTTAAGCCGGGTACCCGTTTCTGGAATATCAGCGGGCTACGGGCTAGTGCGAGTCTCAGTAGCGGTATCGAGGTACAGGCTGATTCACTGATGTCGCTACTGCGCGGTGGTGTCGCATTTGGTATGAGGCGCGATGACCACGAAAAGGGCGGGCCTGTGCAAAATGGCGACCAGTTCCCCTTATACCGCAGCCGCGAGGCAGCGTTGGAGGAGGGCATTGAGATACACATTTATTTACCCAATGCCGAGGGACTCAAGGTCGGGGCTCCATTGCGCTACAAAGGCGTACAAATTGGGGAAATAACCCGTTTGCGTCTCGGCAGGGATCTCAGTGAGGTACAGGCGCGAGCGAAGCTCTATCACCGTGGAGGTAACTTTGCCCGTGCCGGCACTCGTATCTGGGTGGTGTCGCCACAAATTGGCATTAGTAAAGTTGAGCATCTGGATACGCTCATTACCGGCCGCTATTTGGCCCTTGAGCCTGGCGGAGGGCCCCCGGAAACAGAATTTTATGCCGAGTTACAGGCCCCGAAAGAGGACCTTGCCGAAACCATGAGTCGACCTGGTTTGACCATAATACTCGATGCCGCCAGGCGAGGCTCTCTGGTGGCGGGCAGTCCCGTCTATTACCGCCAGGTTCAAGTTGGGGAGGTTACCGGTTTTGAGTTGGGAGAGTGGGCGGACCGGGTATATATCTATGTGCATATCGAACCGCAATACCGTCCGCTTGTGCGCGAGTACACAGTTTTTTGGAACGCCAGCGGTGTAGATGTGAATTTTGGGCTGAAAAGTGGTCTCAACATTAATACTGAGTCTGCTCAGGCCCTGATTAAGGGGGGAATTGCTTTTGCCACACCCGAGCCGCCATTTATGGGATTCGAAGTGGAATCCGGCAGCCACTTCCCGCTCTATCCTCGTGCGGAGCCCAAGTGGTATAAGTGGAGCCCTAAGATAGAGCTGTATAATTATGCAGAACCGGTCAAATAAGTAATAAAGTCAAGGAGTATTTATGCGTTACATAACCATGGGACTAATGACACTGCTGTTTTTGGCCGGGTGCCAGGAAATGCAAGTGGAACGGGTGAATACGGGAGCCCAGCCGGTGGCTTTTTCCACTTATAAATGGGGAGTAACGCCCCTCAACGATGTGGATGCCTCTGCACAATTGGTGGAGCTGGATGAGGAAATGCGCGGCACGGTGGCGGCCCAATTACAGCAGCGCGGTTACCGGCAGGTAGCCCAGGACCAGGATGCGGATATGGTCGTGGATTATCAGGTGGCTGTGGTGGATGAGTTTTTTTCCGGAGATACCCGGGACCCAAGCTGGGATAAGCAGTTTGACAGCAACGCACCGCAAGATGTGGTGGAATTGCCACCACTTACCGATGCACCACTGGTGATTATGAGTGTGGGGATTGGTCGCCCTGATGGCGTGACAATTTGGGGTGGCAGTGCCAGCGAGCTGCTGACCCGCCCCGATAGTGTTGAACAGCGTCAACGCCTGATTTCACGAGGCGTCAGTGAATTATTACGGGATCTGCCACCAGCGTATCAGTGAACCGAATTATTATCGGTTTTTTAAGCTTCCCTACCTTACATCCCTCATCGCCGGCCATTGGCCGGCGAAGCTCTTCATATAGAAGCTCTTCAAATATCAGAGAGCTGCCAGTTATTGGTAGCAATATTACTGGTCTTTTTTGTTTTCACGGCTGCAGAGGCAAGGCCGTGAAAATACTTTGAAGGCTTTCTGCAATTTTTATAGGAGCTAGGGGCGCCCGCGTCTCATCAGGGTATCGTAGAGTTCAATATAGGAGTCCACAATAAATTGCTTCGAATAGCCCTGCGCATACACTTCCGCGGCATTCTCAATCAGGCTCTGGCGTAAATCTGGGTTATCCAGCACCGAGCGGACGGCTTTGGCCAGGGCATCGGCATCGTCGATGGGAGTAATAAGTCCGCTGTGACCATCACTGATCACTTCGCCGGGCCCCTGGGAATTGGTGGCGACAATCGGGCAGCGATGTGCCCAGGACTCCATTACGATGGAACCCAGTCCCTCGTGCCGTGATGGGCATACAAACAGATCCGCGGTGCGCATCAGGGTCGTGACGTCGTTGCGCCAGCCGAGGAAGCGCACGCGCTGGTCCAGGCCGAGCTTGTGGCACAGCGCTTTCAGGTTGGCCTCTTCGGGGCCGCTACCGGCGAGCCACAGGGTGGCGTCGGGTATCTGCGCCAGGGAGTGCAGCAGGACATCAAAACCCTTGTTGATGTGCAGGCGGCCCGCGGCAAGGATCAAGGGTTTGTCTTCGGGGGTATCGAAACTGTTGCGTGGCAGCGGTTCTACCGGAGTCTCATCGGCAAAATTGGGGATATGAAAAATACGCTCCCTGGGAATACCGCCATCGATCATATGCTGGCAAATACCCTTACTGATACCGATCCAATAATCCGCGTGGCGGTAGTATTTCAGGTTGTAATAGTGACCGAGCCGACTGACCAATAGGTAGTTTTTTGAGTTGGGGGTGATAATGGTGGCGCGCCCCATCCAGGTCATCACGATGTCCGGCTGCCAGTTATTCAGTGCCTCGCGGTAAACTCTGCGACCGAGAAAATCCAGTTTGCCGCCAAACTTAAAACCTTCGGTTTCGACTCCATTGTTGCGCAGCGCCTGCACGCGGTGATCGTGGTTGCGGATAAAGGCTTTCTCGTTAATCTCAGCGCGCGGATTCAATCCGCTTACCAGGCGCACGAAAAAATTTTCCGCACCGCCGTGCTCGGCACCGGCGAGGACCTGCGCCACTCGAATTGGCTTGTTACTCATAAATCCAACGTATTCTGTGTAATTCTTCCAGCGGCCGTTATTTCAGCGTGCCATCCAGGTTTATATCGTGCGCCCAGGCGTAGTCGTGACTAAAGGGTTGCAGGCTGGTGGCCTCAACAATGTACTGGGCGTAGAGTTTTGAGTTCATTTCGGTGTGGAAAAATTCCCGGGCTTTTGCTGCCCAGGCGCGGCGCTTGGCATCATCACCATGGAACTCGCGGATTTTTTCCAGCAGGTCCTGCTCATCGGAAAAGTAAACCACGCTCTCTGCAGGCAGTAGTTCGTCGAAGTGCAACTTGTCACTGGTGAATTGCAAAATACCATTGCCGGCGAGCTGGGCCATACGCGCTGAGGAATACCAGTAGTGGGTATCCTGGCGGTTAAAGTTCAGCCCCATTTTAGTTTGTGCCAGTGCGCGATCGTAGTCCCTCCCCCAAACTGGCGCTTCACCAAAGCTGCCGTAGGTTTTGAAGCTCAGCGAATCTCCCAGGGCATCCTTGAGATTTTTCACCATTTGCAGGCGCTTGGTGAAATTATTGCTGTTGCTACAAAACAGCAGATCGATAGGCAGATCAGTGCGCTCGGCATTATTGAGGTTTTCGATGGAGGGCTCGACCGGGTTGGGCATGTGGTAAACGCGGGCATTTATCCCCTCAAAAATACTCAGTTCGCGGCGGCCGGTGGAGACAAAGACAGCATCGGCCACTTCGGCGCGGTGCTTGATACGCTCAACATTGCTGGGCACGAACAGCGGATCGTTATTGCAGTGTGCGATCAGGCAGTTGGGCTGTTGTTGCTTGATCGCCTTCAGGGTGTCGTTACTGATCATGTCGCAGTGGCCGGCGATGATCAGGTCGGGCTCAAATGCTTCAACCGTTTCCAACAGGCGGCGATTGGCTTTGCTCACCCCCAAGTCGCGGATTCCAAAGGGCGCTTCAAAGGCTGCCACATCCCGGTCGCTGAACACCTGTGTATAGTGGTCGTTTTTGATCAGGCCAAAAGTCAGTTTCTGTGCCCAGCTAACCCGCGTCTTACCGTAACGGCGCAGTTGCTGGTAGGCGATATTGAGCACTCTCATGGTGGTGCGGTCTCTAAAAAAATCCAGGGAGATAATACGTATGGCCGCTTGCTATAGGGGCTGGTACGGTGGGCGCAGAGTATAACAGCTGCATCCCGGTCATATAGTGCCCAAGTATGCAGATCCCACTCGCGCAGAAGGTCAGCGAACTAATGTCAAAAATGAAGAGTCAAAAGGGTTTGTCCCCGGAGTTTTCCGCAGATTCTGTAGAAGTTGTTTCCAGGGAGACTGTCTATAAGGGATTTTTTTCCATGTTGCGGTTGCGGCTGCGCCATCGCCTTTTTCGCGGTGGCTGGAGTGAAATCTTCACGCGGGAGCTGTTTGTACGCGGTCCGGCAGTGGGGGTATTGCTCTACGATCCTGATCGGGATCTCGTTGCGCTTACCGAGCAGTTTCGTATTGGCGCACTGGAGCGACCGGCGGGCCCCTGGTGCCTGGAAGTAGTGGCCGGCATGGTGGAAGCCGGGGAGGACCTGGAGCATGTAGCCCGTCGCGAAGTACTGGAAGAAGCGGGGCTTAAGGTACAGGCGTTGCACTTTATCCACAGTTATATGCCCAGTGTGGGTGGCAGCTCCGAACGGCTGCACCTGTATTGTGCGCTGGTGGACTTGAGCAGTGCAGAGGGTTACTTTGGCTTGGAGCAGGAAAACGAAGATATCCGCCTGCGGGTATTTTCCAGAGACTCGATACTCGCCACCATGGCGGGGGGCTATGCTCCAGGTGAGAACCCTATCGATAATTCGGCCACCATTATTTGTATGCAGTGGCTGCAATTGAACCGGGCAAAACTAACAAACCACAGGGCAACTGCCTGACTGGTCATTTGCATTGCGCACGGTTACCTGCGTATAGAGCAAATTGAGAGCTGAGTCACGGCGGTCACTGAATTGGAGTGTTGATAATGGCTCTACTGGGCGAGGCTAAAACGCGACGGCGAAGGCAGTCGAAAATGTCGCCAAATGGCAACGGGCGGGCGGTGTATAGAGTCGACCTGTCGTCTTATCATGCCGATTGTGACGCCAACTACCTGCGCTTGACCAAATTGTTGCCAGAGCTTTCACAAAGAGCGCTCTGGCGCTACCAGCTGCCCGGTGGCACTCTGGTGTTGAGAGTAGTGGAGCGCTCCAGATACACCACGGAGGTGTCTCTGGCGGCGGAGGTAAATCTCAACGAGTGTCAGTGGCTGGAGCCTCCAGACCTGACTGTACGCCTCTACCACGATGCGTGCATGGCGGAGGTGATAAAAGCCAATGGTCGCGGGCCGGTGGGTGGTAAAGGAGTGGATACCGCCTATCCAAATCCCCGTATGCAGCGTGCAGATGAGAGACCCCAGGCCAATCGCTTTCTCGGCGAGTGGTTGGAGTACTGTCTTGCAAATGGTCGTGCAGAATTTGAACTGGTGTTGGATGGCCAGAGATTTTAATTCTGCTGCAGAACACATGGATGTGAACACAAGGTGAGCAAGTGATTCGCGAGCACAACAAGTCGGATTCACCCCCGGGGGTGACTTCGCAACGTCTTATCCAGATCACAGATCCACATATCGGCAGCAGGCCCGATTATCAATTGTTGGGTCTGGATACCGGCTACACCCTCGATGAAGTTTTGACCTCTCTCCGAAGTGGGCTACCCCGCGCCCGAGCCCTGGTTGCCACCGGCGATATCAGTGCCAATGGATCTGAGGCTTCCTACTGCCGATTCCTAGAAAAAACCCGCACACTTCCCATGCCCTGGTACTGGCTGCCCGGCAACCACGATGTCAGTGCCCGCATGAAAAAACTGGCTCCCAATCGCTGTACTGATTTGGTCGCCCTGGGAGATTGGCGCCTACTGCTGTTGGATACCAGCGTAACAGGACAGATTTGCGGTGGCCTGGACAGCGCGCAACTGGAGCGCCTGCAATTACTCCTGTGGGAAACCCGCGATCATCCGGTGATCATTATGATGCACCACCAGCCGGTACCTGTGGGTAGCAAGTGGATCGATGGCCATATGCTGCGCGAGGGCTGTGAAACCTTTTTGCAAATGGTCGATCAGGCTCCTCAGGTAAAAGCCCTGGTTTGGGGGCATGTACATCAGCAGTTTGACAGCAACCGAGGCCATTTCGGTCTGCATGCGACGCCCTCCACCTCTGTGCAGTTCACTCCCGGTAGCGGCCCCTTCGCCGTAGACGATGAGATGCCTGGTTACCGCTGGTTTGAATTGTTTAGCGATGGCACTTACGAAACTGGCGTGGAGCGGGTGGCTATCTCCAAGTATTGTGTCGATCTCGCCTCATCCGGATATTGATTTAAGTCAAACCGCTGCGCATTCGCAGCGGTTCTTCCGTTCCACTACAGCTTCTTCATCTTCTCTCCTGCAAGTCGTTATTGGTTCTCGAGTAGAGAATTCACTGCTTCCGGTATAATGAAAAAATAACTCGGACCCATACTAAATCGTTATCCCTAATTCATACTACCCAAGTGCATTCCGCTCCTTTCTTTTGCCTTTTTAGTTAAGCGCAAGAAAGTATTTCTTTACCAAAGCCCCCTGCTTTTCCTAGCCTCTCACCGTACAATGAGGGGCCTGTATTGAGCTGTGTTTTTTCAATATGGTCTAAAGGCGGTGAAAGATGCGGTCAATTAAGAATTTAACTCTGGTTTCTATAATTGCCGAGGCTCGAAATTGAGTGGTAATAAATGTTGTGTTGGGAGCCTCTCACCGGATAAATATCCTGTCGGGAAAATGGGAATTTAAAAATGCATAAATTATTTTTTTTACCACTCCTCTCACTCTTTTTATTGATCGCGGCTTGCAGCCAGCAGTCCACTCTGCAAGAGCGCAGCGATGGATTGGAAGTGCGGCAGAGCCAGCTCGATGAAGTCGCCGCGGCTTTTGCCCTAGATCTCAGTGGTGCTAAGGTTTATATCGCACCGGTTCAGATTGAATACACTAAGCGATTCTCTTCCTTGCCCAGGCGCCAATATCGGGAAAAAGATTATGAGCTGGACCAGAGGGATCTACAGCGACTAAACACTCTGTTGGCACAGAGCTTTAACGATAAGCTGCTAAAACCACGCAATGCACAGCAGGTGTCGGATCAGGCGGAGGCCGATTACACGCTATCTCTGTCACTGCAAAATTTCTCCCTGGCTGCACCGCTCGATCCGTCCCCCTGGACCTGGCGTGTCTATACAGAGCAGAGTGCCTACGCAGAAATGGTAGGTACTCTGTTCGATCGTAACGGCAGCGCTGTAATGCATTTCCGCGATCGACGGGACATTGGCGAGAATTTTGGTTCCTCGTCCGGACCGGGTGGACGGCTGGAGCGATTCACCAGTGTCACCTTCTGGTCCGATATGCGTGTGGATATACGCCGGGCATTTGCCAGCCTGGACAGGTCCCTGTTGTAATCGGGACTGGTGATCAGTGGGATCTGTGAGGAGGCAGGCCCCATTGCTGCCACGGGGCGCTATAATCCCCGACTATGCAAACACAAAATCTCAACGGAAGGCCGCTGCTGATCTATCTGCACGGCTTTCTTTCATCGCCTCAGTCCTTTAAATGCCAACTGATGCGGGAGCGGCTTGCTGCCGACCACCCGCAGATCATTTTCTGTGCGCCGCAAATCTCTCCCTATCCGGGGAATGCCCAGCAATCACTGCAGCGCCTGTTGGACGGTTTCCTGGACTCAGGCAACACTGGGCCTATCGGCCTGGTCGGTAGCTCGATGGGGGGCTTCTGGTGTACCTACCTCGGTGAGCGCTATCGTTTGCCGGCAGTGCTGATTAACCCCGCGGTCCGCCCATCTCGCTTTATGCCGTCCTACGTCGGTCAGGTGTTACAGCCTTACAGCGGTGAGTCACAGGAGTATCGCCTTAGCGGGGCGGACGTTGATACCATGGCGCAATTGGAAGCAGAGATACCCAGCCCGCTGCTCAGCCGCTATTGGCTTTTGGCACAGCGAGGCGATGAAACCCTCGACTACCGCGATGCGGAGTCTTTCTATCAAGGGCAGCGTCAAACTGTCGAAGAGGGTGGTGATCACAGCTTTCAGGGCTTCGCGCGATACTGCGATCCCATTGTCGAATTTCTATTTAACCAGCAGTAATTTATAAAAATTATGGCCAATTATTCCGCCGAAGATATTGAGGTACTCACGGGGCTGGACCCGGTGCGAAAGCGCCCGGGCATGTATACAGATACCACCCGCCCCAACCACCTGGCCCAGGAAGTGATCGACAACAGTGTCGACGAAGCGCTCGCCGGGCACGCAAAAAAAATTGAGGTAGTACTGCATAAGGACCATTCGCTCTCGGTAAGTGATAACGGTCGCGGTATGCCGGTGGATATACACCCGGAACAGGGGCGCCCCGGTGTCGAAGTGATACTGTCCACCCTGCACGCCGGCGGTAAGTTTTCCAATAAAAACTACCAGTTTTCCGGTGGTTTACACGGTGTTGGCGTTTCTGTGGTGAACGCGCTTTCCAAAGTGCTGGAAGTGACTATCCAACGGGATGGCAAGGTGCACCGCATCGGCTTCCAAAATGGAGAAAAGGCCTCTGACCTAGAGGTGATCGGCGATTGTGCCAAGCGCACCACGGGCACCAGCGTGCGCTTCCTGCCCGATCCCAAGTATTTCGATTCCGCTAAATTCTCCGTGGTGCGCCTGCGCCACCTACTGCGTGCCAAAGCGGTATTGTGCCCCGGCCTGACAGTTACCTTTATCAATGAGCAGGATGGAGAGTCCGACGAGTGGTACTACGAGGACGGTCTCAAAGACTATCTCGCCGCTGCCAATCAAGGCTGGGAAGTATTGCCGGCCGAACCCTTTGTGGGCAGCTTTGCCGCCTCTACCGAAGCTGCGGATTGGGCAGTGCAATGGTTGCCGGAGGGCGGTGAGGTCACCGCCGAGTCCTACGTTAACCTGATCCCTACTGCCCAGGGCGGTACTCACGTGAATGGTCTGCGCGCGGGCCTGCTCGACGCCATGCGTGAGTACTGCGAGATTCGCAATTTATTGCCCCGCGGTATCAAGCTGGGCCCTGAGGATATCTGGGGACAGTGTTCTTACGTGCTCTCGGCCAAGCTGGCCGACCCGCAGTTCTCTGGGCAGACCAAAGAGCGCCTCTCCTCCCGTGAAGCCACCGCATTTATTTCCGGCGTGGCCAAGGATGCTTTCAGCCTGTGGCTGAACCAGCATACAGAAGAGGGCGATAAGCTTGCCGAATTGTGTATTGGTAATGCACAAAAGCGAATGCGCTCTGCCAAAAAAGTCGCACGTAAAAAGGTTACCCAAGGTCCCGCATTGCCGGGTAAGCTGGCAGATTGCTCCAGCGCCGATACCTCCCGCTCCGAGCTTTTCCTGGTAGAGGGGGACTCCGCCGGCGGTTCCGCTAAACAGGCGCGGGACCGCGAGTTCCAGGCTATCATGCCGCTGCGCGGTAAAATCCTGAATACCTGGGAAGTGGATTCCGCCGAGATCCTCGCCAGCCAGGAAGTGCACGATATTGCCGTGGCACTGGGTGTCGATCCTGGTAGCGACAACCTGGAAGGATTGCGCTACAACAAGATTTGTATCCTTGCCGACGCCGACTCCGATGGCCTGCATATTGCCACTCTTCTCTGTGCTCTTTTCCTGCGTCACTTCCGCCCACTGGTGACCAATGGCCACGTCTATGTAGCCATGCCGCCACTGTTCCGCATAGATATCGGTAAAGATGTTTACTATGCGCTGGATGAATCAGAGAAGCAGGGCATCCTCGACCGCATAAGCGCAGAAAAGAAAAAAGGCAAAATTCAGGTAACCCGCTTTAAAGGTCTGGGTGAAATGAATCCCTTGCAGCTACGTGAAACCACCATGGACCCCAACACTCGCCGCCTGGTACAGCTTTATATCGATGCCGGTGATGACAGTAACCAGCTGTTAGATATGCTCTTGGCCAAGAAGCGCGCCGGGGATCGCAAGCAGTGGTTGGAGAGTAAGGGTAATTTGGCGGAAGTGGGTTAATCTTTAGGTCCGCAAAATATCAATATATGTTGTTCTTACACTTTTAAAAATAGCATGTACTTTGCGCATGGATGCCGAAGTACATGTGCTCCTTCTCAATAATCCCTCCCCCTTTCAAGAAATTTAAATAGTGATGCTGGTATCGTCTAGTAACGTTACTAGTAGGGTATTTTCTTTTCATGTCTCTTAAAAAGAATATTTAAAGTTTGGTCTTTATTGTGGATGTCGAAGGTTAGATTAAACATCTACTCTATCCTTTGTTTATAACAGACTTGTTCTTCTGAAGGATGTGACAATGCTAAGCCTGCTAGTCACCAGAGTGATTTTTGTCATTAAAGAGCACCGCAGATTATTGGAGCAGCCAGGCTCACCCACCGGATGGCTGGTCGCTCAATGGGCCAAGATCATGGTGTTGCCACAATTTTTCCTGGCGCCTTTCACTTTGCTATTTGGGCGCTGGGAAGGGCCAATGATTTTCTTGGCGCGCTTTTTGGCAATGCATGTTGTTTACTATCTGGACAGAATGATTCCCTATACCCGAGCCCTAGGGATTTGCCATCTTGTGACGTTCGGCCCACTCTTTATTTGGTTCAGTTTGAATTTTTCCGAGATATATCAAGGCTGGGGAGTCTTTGGGTTTTTATTTGTAATTGAATATATCATTATTGGGCTATGTCTTTACTTTGACCTGAGAGATTTGATCCTCTATCTGTGTGGTCGCCCTTACCCCTGTTATGTGCGAGATTATAACCGAACTGGCTACCTTCATATTGAAGATAAAAGGGTAGAGCAGCCGGTAACATTGCTTTCAATATTCTTTTGGTAGTTTGCGTTCGCCGAGCTATTTTTATGATTATGAGTGTGTTGAGAAAAGAATAGATCTAAAGAGTCTCTATGAAGTATTTTCCGCTGTTGTTTTTATTCTATGTCCTGCCCCTGTTCGCTGTAGAGATAGAGGATTTTGACTCTGGTGACTGTAGCGTCTTTCCTGATGGCACACTCGATCAAAGTGATTTATGGTTGGATTGCTGTTAGGCCCATGATTTCGCTTACTGGAAGGGTGGAAGCTATGCACAGCGTGAAGAGGCTGACCGCAATTTGGAGATTTGTGTTGCCAAAACTGGGGAGAGAGAAATAGCGTTGCTTATGCTAGTTGGTGTCAGAGTGGGTGGGACACCATTCTTGCCGACTCCTTTCCGCTGGGGCTATGGTTGGCCTTATTTACGAGGCTATAAAGCTCTGACAGAAGAAGGAGCGGGTACAGGAGTCTTAACCAAGAGCGCTCTAGGTAATCTAAAAATATTTTCACTTAATAAATATGATCAATTCTATGGCGTTTCCACTGGAGGACGTTGGGAACGACTGGTGACGAGGTCAATAATAATCAGATTTCTTAGAAGGTATTCATAGGATGTCCTATTTTCGCTATGTTTTATGGTTCTGTATTACCCTTAACCTGCTGATCTTTACTTATTTGGCTTTTCATTTAGGCTGGAATATTGGGCTTCTTGAGGTTTTACTGGGGATTGTTCTAGCCAATTTTCCATTGCCCTTTATGTTTCGATGGTGTGAGCGTATGGCTAGAAGCTATTTCATAACTTCTTTAACGTAATTAACATGCATGCAATATAGAAAAAATACGATAAGTGAACAAATATAGCTCCCATCTAACAATCAAACGGCGGTAATTTCCGAGCTACGCAAAAGTCCGCTCAACTTTCCAAAGGCGAGCATACCTTCTGAGCTTTCTACCATCCTGCTTTGAGGCTTTTTTCCTATTTTTCCTGTGTGGACAGACAAGGTCGATTCCATGGCTCAACAGACTATCTCGAAGAGGATCAGAGTCCGCCGCTTTATCATAAACTAAGCGATGAATCTTTGTATTTTTATACGTAACATCAAGTAATGGGGGTAATAACTTTACTTCTGCTGTTGAGGCCGAAGTAATGGTGCCTCCCACTGGAAAACCTTCTCCATCGACCACTGCCATCCACTTTGAACCCTTGCCCCACTTGGTTTTCCTGATTTCGAAGCCCCTTTTTTGCTGGTGCAAAGCTGCCATCAGAAAAGCCTCCTCCCAGTTAAGCAAAGACTGTTGTTAAACAGCCTCTAATAGATTTTCTATGTTCTAAAGTTGGAAGTATTGCAACTATGATTTCTTTTTTTTAATTTTCTATCAACCACACTGTAGGTGGAAAACTCGTCAGTGACTTTGTCAAAAATTTGAATCCAGCTGACAAAAAAATTATCTCTAGCAATTTCCTCTGCTTTTTTCTTTGCATCTGCTTTAGTAGGGTATGACTCCTTAAAGTCAGCTACTCCTCCTATCTGCAGGTTATAACTTCCACTGAAAACCGCAAATCTATTCATTTTTGTAATGTCTCTACTGAGTATTAGAATGTTATTAATAGGCTTATGTAGTCCAGACAAAATTAGACCTTTATGAACTAATAAGATTGATAAGAATACAAGATGAAACCTAGCGACCAAATATCAATACCCTTAATATTAATAGGTCCATAGCCAAGGCCTTGGACGTCCTGGGGAGTCGGTATTACCACCTACATGAATAAAGCGCTTGGAGTATGGTCCGCGCTGATTAGGGCATATGGCGGTAAATGGACGAGCCATCCCCCTCTGGGTGTGCCACCAATTGTAAATATGCAAGGATTCAATTAAATCGTGAGCGTTAGCGCCATAAACACTTACATCCACACCTACACCACTGGGATGATCACCTGGATGATACGGTTTAGAGTCTAGCTTGGCTTGTTTTCGCTTACGTGCCTCGATGGGGTGACGGCTGCAACGATAACCACTAGAAATCGGCATAGGTCGACAGTACACATTCTCTCGAACCCGGTTTAGATGTTGAATGAAATCACTAATCATATATTTGGCGTCGCCATTGCTAACATTTCCTGATCGGCGTTCGGCAGTACAGTTTTTACATCTGCACTGTAATTCTTCTTGGGAGAAGTAATTTCGGCTGGCAGGGGTAGTAAAATTAATCATTGAGTACACTAATGAATTTTGATTGATGCTTATCAGTAAGAGTTTTCTCTACCACAACGTCAGTTACCACTGATCATTGAGCATTTCTGAGATCGATATATCGCGTGAACGGCGGTTACTTTTTTTTACGTGAGGTGATGCTTTACTCTGGGTAGGTTTGAGCCATTCTAATTCTAGACCCTGCCATCCTCGGTCAGGAATTTTTTGTAAAGCAGCATTGGCAGTTATGCCTACTACTTCAGGGGCTTTCATGGCGGTTTTTATTAGCCGATTAAAGGCACCTTGAGTTAGTGGCTTTTTTTGTTTTTCCCGGTAGTCAATTATTTCCCGCGCAATTTCTGGGTCAATTGAATCGGGCAGGTTATCGAGAATTATTCCTCTATGATTATTAAAAGACTTATTCTTAATTATATTATTGGGGGGCTCAGTAAACCTACTTGACCTCCTTTTTAGAGGATCTGCTTGTTGATTGACCCCAGTAGGGGCACTCAATATACCGGGTACATTATGAACCTGGCATACTGACTCCTCAGTATCAGTGCTTAGAGGACCATGTTGCCCCAAGTTCTTTGTGGGATTTAGCCCCTCGGGTTGTATTAAATAAGCTCGTACTTTACGTAATTTACTGTCGGCACCATACCCAGCCTGTAAGGGCATTTCGACAAGATGTCCTTTGGTACATAGTCGATTCACAGTGCGCTTTATTGTAGTTTTTGACAGGGAAGTACAGCGAGCGATAGTTTCCTTGCTAGGCCAAGCTCGGCCAATTTCATCGGCATAGCTTACATAAGCGAGCAGAACATATTTTTCGGTGCTATTCAGTTCTTTGAGTTTCCAGACTCTTTCCATAAGTTCTAGACTCACGGCCCCTCCTTTTGGGTACTGCTTGTGATATATAATGACATTACTTCACAAGCGGTACATTTTGCAAGCTGCCTAATCTGACACTTTGGTGTTTTCTATTCATGCCCTGTTGATTTGTTCCACCTTTCTGTGTTTTTACAGTAGCTATGCAATAAAACTACTATCCTATCGCTTTTCTCGACTTGTGGTATGATCATTTTGCAGTCTGCATAAGGATAAAGGCGCCCATTAGCCTGTGAATTGAATAGTTTTGTTACTGAAATGAGTTAAATAAAGGGTTCACAAGTGATACTTATTTTTTAGGAAGAAGCCGACTTGAGCAATAAAGTGTCAGTAAGTACTGCTGGATGTAGCGAACGACTACATCGACTTTTGGATGCAAAAGGTTTCGTACCTGAAGGTAAGGGCCGCATAGCTGCGTTCTCAAGAGAGTTTGGAATAAATACAGCTAATGCAACTCGATGGCTCAACGATGACAAGGTTCCTCGTGATATGTCAGAGTTAAAAAGGATTGCGGACGCGCTGGGTGTAGACCCGTTCTGGTGGGCAATTGGTAAGGGCGATGAAGATTCAAGGGGTTCAGAAGCTGTAGATATATCACTGTTTGGCCGGTGTGCCAATGAGCTCTTGAAGTGTTTAAGTGATCTGATGGATAGGCCGTTGGATCTCGAAAGTGAAAGTTTGAGTAAGGGTTTTATTGAGCTTTATAAGCATACACGCAGTAATAGCGATAATATTGACCCCGAGCGGATATCGCTTATCGCAGTTAAAATGCTGGCGGAACATAGAAGCAATGAAAGTCGCAATTAAAGCGTTGATAAGCATAAAGCTTGCACACGGATAAACAATCGGTAGGGAAAGAGATGATGGATTCAGACTTAGGGGCCACAGAGGGCTGTAGTGAGCGTTTGAACTATTTATTAGATGAAGCCGGTTTTCCTCCTGAAGGGGCCGGCCGCAGCGCGGAGTTTTCACGTAGGTTCGGAGTAAGTAAAGCCAATACTACTCGCTGGCTTAGTCAAAACATTCTTCCCCGCGATCTCAGAGAAATGGACAAAATTGCCGAAGCCTTGGGCTCTGATGCTATGTGGTGGGCTTATGCTATCGATCGTAATACACCGGCCGCTGATGCCCCTCCCCCAAAAACGGTAAAAGATTTTGTGCTGGCAGGTCAGTGTGTTAATGAGGTTATTTGCTATCTGGATGATACATTGAGCGGTGATATAGATATCGATCTAGATGATGAAATCCTTACACGTTCCTATAGTGAACTTTATGCAGATGCCAAAAAGAATAAGGGAAAAATCAGCAAAGAGCTCGTAGCACGAGCTGCAGTACGGGTACTGATTGAGATACATCGCCGAAGTAGTAGGTCTTATTAAGACAGTATGCCAGCCAGGTCTTTACTGTGACTTTAATAATTCCTGCAAATGTCGTTGGTCTTTCGCTAAAGCTATTTCAGCAGGAACGCCACCGCGCTTTCTGTGGAGTCGATACAGGTCCGCCACTAACTCTCCAACTGCTCCCTGAGTCTGTAAATCCAATGCACGAAGGCGATAAAGTATACGCTGCCAAGTGCGTGCCAATTTCTCCTCACCAGATAAGGGCTCACCTACCAAGCTGACTCCGTAGACCAATAGATTGGCATCAAGCCCATACAGGCGTCCCAACTTTTGAAGATCTGCGCCGTTGGCTAGATACTCACAGCGTTCTAGTCGTTTATAACTAGACAAGCTCATCCCCAAGGCACGGGCAGTAGCAGTGGTACCCCTTCCGGCATCTAGGCGAAGAGACTTCACAATCGATGCTAACATCTCCATATAATTGCACTCTTCCCTGGTTGGTTCACGGCTTGGCATTGCGTCCTGCAGTGATATTGAGCACAAACTTTTCTAAAGCCGCCACTTCTTCCTCATCCAATAAAGCAAGGCGTTGTTGGAATTGAGGGCTGGCTACGATGCCTAGCAGAGGGACTCTCTCAGTACCTACTAACCAGCTATTAGGGCTTAAATTGTAGCCTCCCAGCAGAGGTAAAAGTTCAGCTGGAGCGAGGCGCCCGCCACCTGTCTCTAAACGCTGTAAGCGTTCAGCACTGATTCCGGTGATCGCCGACATTTTTACCAGGCTGAAGCCAAGCGTCCTACGTCGCTGAACTAGGCGCATACCTGGACTCAGCTCAAGCCAGTTTGTAGGTATGTTACTCATAGAACCAACTATCAATACAAGCGCCCATAAAATAGTGCAACCTCACAAAATCGTATCTATACAACATTTATTTTAGTAAAGCGGTCCAGCTCTGACCCATACGGGATTCTTACAATAGAGTTGAGGGGGTATATTGTTCTCGCTTTTGGGGTATGACGACAACAAGATGTGAGGCTTGTCATGGAAGCTAGAAAAATTATCCAAACCAATGTGAAAAAAGGAACACAGGATTCAGGAGATAGGGCTGCCCGTGTAGCCGCTCGAGTAACAGCCAAGATTGCACTTGCGAAAGGCGCTACAATGGGGCAAGCACTCCTTATTCAGCAGCAGCTTCTTGAAGAGCTGGCAGAGGATACCGGTGAGGTAAAAGCCAGCGTAGGAGGTTCTTTGCACTGTATTGCGTCGGCACGTGTTGATCTCTGTAGAGACTGCAAAGTGTGTACAGTAAAGGGAAAAACCAGCATATAGAGTTGTTTTAAGTCACACGGGGTTAAATAGAACTTAGGAATTCCATTTGCCTCGTCCCAATTTTAAATAAAGTATCTCTTCCTATTTGATTCCTTGAACCCCCAATTTAGTTAAGAAAATTTTTTCAAATAGGTTATCAATTGAATCTTGAAGACAAGAATTGTTGAAGGATAAGTTAGAGTTAAGGCTTAACTTTGAAGTAAGAGATTTAAGGAAGGCTCGTTTTTGCAGTATGGGGTTAGAGGTATACCAAGATTAAAAAGGGTCACGGGGTTTGTAATTACGGATTTTTTTAGTACAGTTATTGTATTGTCGGTAAATTGAAACTAGCAATAGTCGGTTGAGGTATTGAAAGCACCCGATTCTATCTAGGATGGTGAGGCAATTTCCTTTCTAAGCCCCTATAAGCTGTAGCAATTATTTGCTTATAGTTAAAAGGGTCTTATTTTTAGTGATTACGGATTATTGCTATATGATTGTTGCATAGTGGGTATGGTGAGTTTGATGGCAGTTGAACACAATTATGAGTGCTTTCATCTTTAATTCCCTAAAATTACAACCTAGCCACTTAAAGAAGTATATGTATGCAGAAATATTTGGTTGCCTAATTAAAAGGGGTTTGCTTTTTGCGATTACGGACTCCTTTGGTAAAGTTACTGTATCTTGGCAGTATTTAGTTCTCTATGACTTAATGAGTAATATAAAGTACAACTGAATTTTCGAAGCTGCTTAATCTAAATGTTAAAACCTCGGGAAATCCGGGGTTTTTTTGTGCCCCGAGGAACTTATGAGCTGCGAGCAACCTAGAACAATCAATCGAGATACACCGGTAGCTATTGGTCTGGTAATTATGCTATGTGGGGCGGTTTTCTCATTTGGTATGTTCTGGAGCAAATGGCAAGCCATAGAACATAATCATAAAAATGATATTGCGCGTCTAGATGAAGCCAATCGACGCCTGGAAGAGAAAACAGACCGTAGATTTGAAAATCTACAGAATAGTATTGATCAAGTAGGGGCTGACGTAAATCAAGTGAAGAACTTTTTAATGCGGAATCCAGTACATAAATATGAAAAAAATTGAAGAAAATCAATTTACCCTAGAATCAATTGGTTCCTCGGAAGTGCTCATATTAGTTGTGCCGGCAAAAAACTTTATGATAGCTGTATCAACGAATAGTGAAAAAATGACTGTTTGGCGATGCAATGGTAGTGGGTTCTACAGGCGGCTACAAGAGTATCCATATATTGAAACTGCTAATGCAGGATTCTTAACTCTCAATGAGGTTTACGATAAAGCCGTTGAAGCAGCACATCAATATCTTGGGAATGAGGTTGGTTTGTGGGGCATTAAAGTAGGGTTTAAACCGTGAGCCTGTGGAAAAGATTATGGGATACCAGCGATGTCATCGAGCAAAGTGTAGAAGCCGTAATTAGAACCGGAGATGCTTTAGTTTACACTGAGGAAGAAAAGGCTAATTTCAAGGAGAAAATATTAGAATGGATGCTGAAATGGCAGCAAGTGACTGCAGGACAAAATCTAACACGGCGTTTACTTGCCTTAGCAATAACTTTTATTTGGCTTCTAGAGAGTGCGGTTGCTCTAATATTGTGTATTTGGTCCGCATTTGAGCCAAACATTTCAAGTGTTACAAGAGCTGCTGAAGTAGCATTTGATGCAGCTTCGAATATGGGTTTACCTGTAGGTGTTATCTTAACATTCTATTTTGCACCAAACAAAATCAGTGAGGCCGCTGCTCGGTATCATATGGCACGTTCGACTTCATCTTAATCTGAAAGTCATTATTTATAGTCAAGATAAATAAAAATCTGAAAGTCCAGTAAAGATTCTTGGGATTTTTATGGTTTTTGAAATATCAATTTTACTCTGAACATTGGGGCCGAAAAGGAATGCAAAATTATGTCAATTATTAATGGGTTGTCTGACAGTATTTTACTTAAACTGAAAAGTATTCCTGGTGTTATCAAGTCTGGTGAATTAACAGAAGAGCTAAAAATTTCCAGCAATAAAATCCCCAATAGTTTTCCAGCGCTAATGCTAAGACTTGTCACAAGTGAAACGCTGGGGGCTTGTAATAATGGAGTTCAACCGCTTTCATTAGAGTGGGAGATCGCTATTGTTGTTGGAAATTTATCTACTCTAGAAGAAAACAACAGAGTCGCTCGTAATTTTATTGCGCCCATTATTTTCGCCTTTGAAAAGCATCTGGTTGACTCTCAAGATAAATTGGTAGAGAAAGCTGGGCGTCTAAATTTTCAGGGGATGCAACCATTACAGCTTAATCAAGCCCAAGATGGTTTGATTGCAGCATATTCACTGAAGTTTACTCAGAAAGTATGGTTGGGAAATGATCGTCGAGAAGACTTTAAGAAATTGCCAGAACCACTAGGGATTCATGTGGGGCACGAGCCGAAAATAGGCTTAAAGCACCGAGATGAATATATAAAAATTGGTGAGGTAGGCAAAGCATGAACTCAGACTTGATGACAGTTTTCTTACAGCAACTCGGCGAGATACAGCGACGGCTCGACAATATCATGCGTCTTGGTACCGTAGCAGAGATTGACTATAACACAGCGTGTGCCCGCGTGCGTTTGGGAGAAAACCTAACGACTTGGTTACGTTGGTTCGCACCTGCTGCAGGTAGCAATGATACAGAGTGGCGTCCCCCAAGTATTGGCGAGCAGGTAGCTGTGTTGAGTCCAAGTGGTGAGCTACGCTCAGGGGTAATTTTACCTGCAATTTATAGTGATAAAGCTCCAGCAAATGGTAAAGATGCCGAGCTATATCGACGTACCTTTTCTAATGGTGATTTGATTGAGTATCAAAATGGAAATGCTTTAGTAAAAGTGACGGGAAAAATTATTGCTGAAGCAGAGAATATAAACCTAAAAGCAAAGAGTATAAGTTTAAATAGTGAAAGTCTCCAATTGGAGGGGGCTAAAATTAAGATGAAAGGAAATGTAGGGCACACCGATGGAAATTTGACAAGCAACGGAATTAGCCTGCCTAACCATACACATAAAGTGAAGTCGGTGGGTAGCCCTACCGAGAAACCGCAATAGGGGGAAGCATGCAACGTTTCGGTATGGATAAAAACAGCGGTGCGGCTATTTCAGAAATTGAACATTTACGGCAGTCAATCACTGATATTCTCAGTACACCCATTGGTTCCCGTATAATGCGTAGAAATTATGGTGCAAAGATTTTCCACTCTGTAGATGCTCCACTAACACGTTCCAATCTAGTGGATATGTATGCTAATGCAGCTGAAGCTTTAAGTCTCTGGGAGCCCCGTTTTCAGCTTACTGAAATACAGGTTGTTCGTATGGATAGCAGCGGTGTATCTATGAAGTTGTCCGGATATATGGTGGAAAGTGGTGAGTTCTTAACCCTGGAGGGAATAGAAATATGACAACAGAAAGTGCAGTAGATATAAGCCGCCTGCCAGCACCAAATCTTGTGGAAACTCTGGATTTTGAGAGTATTTATAGTGAAATGGTAGCGCAGCTAGATGGTGCAGCTCCATTATTGCTAGATGAAGAAGGTCAGGTTATCAAGCCTAAAGTTAATAAGGCGACGCTGATCACAGACGACGGCGCCCCTTATTTCAAGGTGCCAGCTGATAATCTAGCGAATCTAAGCTATATAAAAATGGAAAGTGAGCCTCTAGCTCGCTTGCTACAGGTTGCCGCTTATCGGGAAATGCTCACTCGCCAGAGAGTTAATGATGCAGCACGGGGTGTTATGGTGGCTTTTGCAGTCGATGCTGACCTAGACCAACTGGGTGAAAATAATAAAACCCGGCGATTGAAGGGCGAAGATGATACGCGCTACCGCGGACGAATCCCTCTAGCTTTCGAAGGTCTGACTACTGCTGGTCCGAAAGGCTCTTATAAAAAACATGCTCTAGCAGCCGATCCACGTATTAAAGATGCATTAGCCAGCAGCCCAAGTGATGGTGTGGTACGTGTAGTGGTTCTTAGCACTGAGGGTAATGGTTCAGCTTCTCCCGATTTGCTCGCTGCAGTAAAAAATTCTTTGTCAGAACATACCGTAAGGCCCCTAACTGACAAGGTGGAAGTTATTGAGCCAGAAATAAAACAATACTCCATTCGGGCAACGCTGACACCAATGCCCGGGCCGGTAGATGAAGCCTTGTATCAGCGCGCCGAAGAGGCGGCAATTGCTTATGCGAAGAAACGCCATGGTTTAGGACTGACAGTTGCCAGGTCGGGGTTATCCAAAGTGTTACATCAGGAGGGGATCGAAAGGGTTCAATTGCATGAACCTGAGTTTGACATTCTCAATGAACCACATCAGACAGCCTGGTGTGCAGGTATTGAAATTATTCGGGGATAATTATGTACGGCTCTAACTACAATATAGAACTTGAACAAGGGGCTAGTTATGGATTGCTAATGACAATTGAGTCCCCACCTGGAAATCCACGTGACTTGACTGGCTACACTGCACGATTACAGGTACGTGATAACCATGACGATAAAACACTATTACTCTCCTTGGACAACGTTGATGGTCTCAAAGTGGGAGGTGATACTGGCGACCCGAAAAATGGTCAGCTTAAGATAGAGATCCCAGGCCTAGTAACTGCAGGATTTATTTGGCGCGAGGCCATTTATGATTTGTTTTTAAACCCAAGTAGCGATAGTGCCGAGCGTTTAATTTATGGCCGCGTTACCGTTGCGCCGCGCGTAACTGTTTAGCTTTGAGATGACAATGAGTGAAATCACCCAAAAATTAACTCTGGCACAAAGTGGAGTTGCCGGCCCTTCGGGTCCAACTGGCCCCCAAGGTGCAACCATTCACTGGGGGAGTGGTATCCCTGCTGCGGGGCTTGGTAATAACGGTGACCAATATCTCGACTATGACAGTGCTGATATTTATGGGAAAACCGGTAATAGTTGGGCCAAGCTGCGCAATCTACGTGGCCCACAAGGTCCAAAAGGGAGTAAAGGCGATAAAGGCAATCAGGGCATCCAGGGGGTACAGGGTGAACAGGGATTCGGGATTTTAGCCGGTAATGGTGTACCGGATAAAAATCTTGGGCGTGATGGCGAACATTATGTGGAACTTGGTAGTCCCAGCAAAAATTTTTACTACAAAAGTACTGATGCATGGTCATTAATTGGTACCTTGGCTGGTCCTAAGGGGAATACTGGCCGTGGTATATCCAGTATGGAAGTGTTGGTAGATGGAACTCTACGGGTCTCCTATAACGATGGCACAAAAGGGGATATAGGGCCATTTCCTGTTGAGGGCTTGGGCAGATTAGTGGCTTATGCAGGATCGCCAGGGAAAGGTACTTCAGGATATTGGGGAAAAGTAGCTACGATCAATGTACCAGCTGGATACAGTGAGATCGGATTAATGCTAGCAATGGTTGTTGGTAATGGTGCAGGAGCGCATGGTACCGCAGTTATATCGGTAAAGTGTCGTCAAAGTACGACAGTGTTGGAGGGAGATTCCGGCATATTTATAGGGTTGAACCATGGTAAAGTTTTCGCAGATGATGCTTTCAAACTGACTTCAGCTGGTATTGGTCAATCGGTTGATCTATGGATAAGGAAAGAAGTAGATTATGGTCAGCTGTCCGTTTATGAAATCGCTAAATCTGGTTTCGGCGGTAGTACCTCAATATCCTATCACAATGCTTTTGTTTGGCAGCCGGATGAACCCAGTGCAGCTTATGTTAAAAGATCTGTAGGGCTTATATACGGCAATAATAAGAAAATCTATCACGAGGGGCAAAAGCCAACTCCTACTGAGATTGGTGCAGTTAAGTCCGGTGGTACTGTTTCAGTCGGTGGTAATAGTAGTGGTTCAGCTAGTTTTGATGCCGATGGCAACCTATCATTGATCTTAACTAATAGTTACGCCAACACTGCCGGAAGTGCCAACAATGCTAATAGTGCTGGTAATGCAGATACCCTGAATGGGCTACATGGTTGGCAGTTTATCCGCTCTGATGTTGATGATGCGGTAAACACACATACTTGGTGGCAAGATGGCAAGGAAACACGCTGGGGTAATGATGCCGATATGCGCATAATGCATAACGGTAGCCATGGGTACTTAAGTTTACATACTGGTGACTTATATATTCGTTCTGGCTCAACAGCAAAATATTTATTTGATGTTTCCAGCGGTAATTTCCATGCGGATGGCCATGTGTATTGGCAATCTAGTTCAGTTGGTTCCGATCCCATTCTTAAAACTAATGTACGCAGGATTGACAAGCCCATTTCCCGCTTGAAGAAACTCAACGGCGTTCTTTTTGATTGGAAAGACAGTGGTCGTGGTTCTGGTGGTTTGATGAGCCCGGATATACGGAAAGCATTGCCGCGCACGGTTTATAAATCGAAACTAAAAAAGGATGGTAAGCGTTATGATCAGGCAGACTATAATGCAGTTACCGGTTTGTTGGTTGAGGTTTGTAAGGATCTCGAAAATAGGCTCAAGCAACAGGGAGAAGAGCTTAGAGCCTTTAAGAAACAAGGAAAAATCATTCATAAATTGCAGCGCATTGTAGAAACCTTGCGGCATCAGGTTAGAAAGCGAAAATAATTATACTGTCATACCAAACACCGACTAAGACTATAACAATAATCTATAGCTTGAAAAATCACCCGCGGTGCCTAAGGGTGAGGCGGGTAGTCTTTACTGTGTGCAACTCTCCTTTTATTCGTATTGGAGTAATTATTCGGTGTAATGCGATTCAAGCCTTTTTTTACCTCAGTACTTATAATGCTAAACGCTTGATTTGTGGTTATGTTACCGTCGCGTCCTGCGTTGCTATTTAATCCTAAGAAGACTATGAGCGAAATCACACAGAAATTAACTCTGGAGCAGAGCGGAGTAGCTGGTCCTTCAGGCCCAACTGGCCCCCAAGGTGCAACGATTCACTGGGGAAGTGGTGTACCCGCTGCGGGCCTTGGTAATAATGGCGATCAATATCTTGATTATGATAATGCTGACCTATATGGTAAAAGCGATAACTTCTGGTCGAGATTGAGAAATTTGCGTGGTCCCCAAGGCGCAAAAGGAAATAAAGGCGATCAGGGTATTCAGGGTATTCAAGGTATTCAGGGTGAGCAGGGTCCTGGTATTTTGGCTGGTAACGGTATTCCGATTGCTAGTTTAGGCCGTGATGGAGAGCACTATGTAGAGCTCAATAGCCTCAATAAAAAACTATACCGAAAAACAGGCGGCACCTGGTCTGTAATTGGTACCTTGGCTGGACCCAAAGGAGATACGGGCCGTGGTCTTTCCAATATGCAGGTATTGGCCGATGGTACTTTACGGGTTTCCTATACCGATGGCCTAAAAGAAAATGCAGGACCTTTTCCAGTAGAAGGATTGGGGCGGCTAGTTTTATCTAGCATAAATCCTGGAGGCGGGAATGCAGGGTATTGGGCTAAAGTTTGTACGATAAATATGCTGTCGGGAATTTCTGATGCCTGTTTGATGCTTTCTTTTGTTACTGGTGATCAATCAGCTCTTGGTTCTGCAATTATTACTGTCAAAGTTCGGGAAGGAAGTGATCCAGATACACTTATAGGAGATTCAGGTGTATTTATAGGTTCTAAACACGGAGAAATTTTTGGCGATGACGCATTTAAATTGATCTCTGTTGGTTATGGTCAGCCTATTGAGCTTTGGGTTCAAAAAAAGCAGCCCTTTGTATCGCTACATGTTTATGAGTTGGCAGCCGCTCTCGTCAGTACCAAGGTAACCTATAACGAAACGCTTTCATGGCAAATTTCTGAGCCAAGTGCTGCCTACATCAAACAATCTGCAGGATTAGTCTACGGTAAAAATAAGAGAATTTATCATGAGGGGCAAAAGCCTAGCCCAGCTGATATAGGCGCAGTCAAGTCCGGTGGTACTATTTCAGTCAGTGGTAATAGTAGTGGTTCAGCTAGTTTTGATGCCGAAGGCAACCTATCATTGAGCTTAACTAATAGTTACGCCAACACTGCGGGAAGTGCCAACAATGCTATTAGTGCTGGTAATGCAGATACACTGGATGGGTTACATGGTTGGCAGTTTATCCGCTCTGATGTTGATGATGCGGTAAACACACATACTTGGTGGCAAGATGGCAAGGAAACACGTTGGGGTAATGATGCCGATATGCGTATGATGCATAACGGAAGCCATGGTTACTTAAGTTTACATACTGGCAACTTGTATATTCGTTCTGGTACAACAACAAAATATTTGTTTGATGTTTCCAGCGGTAACTTCCATGCGGATGGCCATGTGTATTGGCAATCTAGTTCAGTTGGTTCCGATCCAATTCTCAAAACTAATATACGCAAGATTAACAAGCCTATTTCCCGATTGAAAAAACTCAACGGTGTTCTTTTTGATTGGAAAGATACCGGGCGTGGTTCCGGCGGATTAATGAGCCCGGATATACGGAAAGCGTTACCGCGCACGGTTTATAAATCGAAATTAAAAAAAGGTGGTAAGCGTTATGATCAAGCAGACTATAATGCAGTCATCGGTTTATTGGTTGAGGTGTGTAAAGATCTTGATAGCCGACTAAAGCAGCAAACGATAGCTTTCCAACAGCAAGAGAAGGTCGTTAAAAAGCTACAGCGAAGGGTTGTGAGTAAAGCAAAACATTGAGTAATGTTTAAAAATGACCATTTTCCTGGCTTAACGTAAACCCATTATTAATAATTTATATATTTCACGTAAGTAATTTATATTGTTTCCCTGGTCCTTCTTGATACGACCTTTTTTATTTGTTGTTAATAATAGTTACTACTTAATATCTAACAGCGTCATTTTGGCGCCGTAAACCACTGTTTTACCAATAGAAGACTATGAGCGAAATTACACAGAAATTAACACTGGCACAGAGCGGTGTGGCAGGTCCATCCGGCCCAACGGGGCCCCAGGGAGCAACAATCCACTGGGGCAGTGGTGTACCCACCGTGGGCCTCGGCAAAAATGACGACCAATATTTCGATTATGACAGTGCCGACTTGTATGGTAAAAGCGATAACCGCTGGACGAAACTGCGTAATTTACGAGGTCCACAGGGCGCAATGGGAAATAAAGGTGATCAGGGTATCCAAGGTATCCAGGGGATTCAGGGGGAGCAGGGTCTTGGTATTTTGGCTGGTGACGGAATTCCGGATGCTAGTTTAGGCCGGAATGGAGAGCATTATGTGGAGCTCGATAGCCTTAGTAAAAATCTACACCGAAAAACAAACGGAACCTGGGCTGTTATAGGTACCCTGTCTGGTCCCAAAGGGGATAGTGGTCGGGGTATTTCCAGTATTGAGGTATTGGTCGATGGTAGCTTACAAGTTATCTATACCGATGGTATAAAAGAAAATACTGGTCCTTTTCCTGTCGAGGGGCTGGGGCGCCATGTATGTAATCTGCAAAATGCAGGTTTAGATAGCAAATACTACTGGGCAAAAATAGCTACTTTTTATATGCCAGATAGTATTCATGCCAATGCGACTTTAGTATTGCTGCTAACTAATTTTAGTTCTGCAATTCGTGGTCACGCTATGGTGACGGTTCATGTTTGCCAGCAGAATGTGCCAAATGCCTTAGTGGCAGATAGCGGAATTTCTTTTACCTTTAATCATGGTAGTGCCTTTAAAGATGATGCATTTCGGTTAATTTGTGAGGGACATAGTCAACCAGTTGAATTGTGGGTACAAAAATCCGTTCATCATTTTGGAGTGAGTGTTTTTGAGGTCGGTGCAAGTAAATCTAAAGGTGTAACTATTGCTTATAACAACGATGCTACCTGGCAGTCCACAGAACCCAGTGCAGCATACGTTAAACATTCCGTAGGCTTAACTTACGGTAACCATAAGAAAATCTATCATGAAGAGCAAAAGCCAACAGCCGCGGAAATTGGCGCAGTTCAGTCTGGCGGTACTGTCTCGATCGTCGGTAATGGCAGTGGCTCAGCCAGTTTTGATGCCAATGGCAACCTATCACTTAATTTAAGTAATAGTTATGCCGCTAGCGCCGGTAGTGCCAATACTGCCAGTACAGCAGGCAATGCAGATACTGTGGACAGTCTGCACGGTTGGCAATTTATTCGCTCAGACGTTGACGATACGATAGCTGCACATAGTCAGTGGCAGGACGGTAAAGAGACGCGCTGGGGAAACGATTCTGATATGAGCCTAATGCATAACGGAAGCCACGGTTATTTAAGTCTTTACACCGGTGATTTATATATACGGTCTGGCAATACGACGAAATATTTATTTGATGTTTCCAGTGGTAATTTCCATGCTGATGGTCATGTGTATTGGCAGTCGAGCTCGGTAGGTTCGGATCCGATGCTTAAAACCAATGTTCGCAAGATTGATAAGCCTATTTCGCGCCTGGAAAAACTGAACGGTGTTCTTTTTGATTGGAAGGATAGTGGACGCGGTTCAGGTGGTCTAATGAGCCCGGATATCCGAAAGGCATTGCCGCGAACTGTGTACAAATCTAAATTGAAAAAGAATGGTCGACGTTATGATCAAGCCGATTATAACGCGGTCAGTGGCTTACTTGTTGAGGTATGTAAAGATCAGGAGCATCGGTTGCAGCAGCAAGATAAAGCATTTAAAAAGCAAAGTAATATCATTGACCAATTGCAAAATATAATAAAAGACATACAGGTTCAGGTTAGAAAAATACATTAAATATTTCTTTAAATATAAAATGGCATGGCCTGTGATTTATGTTTTCTGTAACTGGCATTTAAACTGTTGGATGTCGGCGTTGTATTCCTGTTTCTAAAAAGCTATTTTAAATATTAGACTTATGTTGGAAAGTTATTTATCTATTAGCTTTAAGCTATTGTCCGCTTTTATGAATTTATAATTTACTAGACAGAAAATCTGGTATAGGCAGCGTCAACATTCCGCTGTTTTTTTGGATTAATCTTGAGAAGACTATGAGCGAAATTACTCAGAAATTAACATTGGCCCAGAGCGGGGTGGCTGGTCCCTCCGGCCCGACAGGCCCGCAGGGTGCAACGTTACATTGGGGTAGCGGTGTTCCTGCGAATGGACTCGGAAATAATGGCGATCAGTATCTTGATTATGATAGCGCTGACATTTACGGGAAAAAAAGCAATAGCTGGGCAAAGCTTAGAAATCTGCGAGGTCCACAAGGGCCAAGAGGGAATAAAGGCGATAAAGGCGATAAAGGCATCCAAGGGATTCAGGGTGAGCAGGGTTTCGGTATTCTTGCAGATAATGGTATCCCTGCAAAAAATCTAGGCCGCGATGGCGATTATTATGTGGACTTAGCCAGTTCTAGTAAAATTCTTTATGGCAAAAATTCAGGTAATTGGACTGTTATCGGTTCCCTGGCCGGTCCTAAGGGAAATACTGGTCGCGGTATTTCCACAATGGAAATAATGACTGATGGAGTTCTTCGGGTATCCTATACCGACGGAACAAAAGGAGATATAGGGCCATTTCCCATGGAGGGTTTAGGGCGAAGAGTCTGTAACTTGCAAAATGCAGGAAGTAATACGGCAAATTATTGGGCAAAGGTAGCCACACTTAATATGCCAAATAATAAATACGCTAATGCATCCTTAGTATTGCTTTTGAGCACCAATAGCTCTGGAGCTCGTGGTCATGCGATGGTGAGCGTGATGATAGTTCAGACAACCGAACCCGGAACTTTGGTATCGGATAGCGGTGTCACTTTCGCCTTCAACCATGGTGAAGCTTTTAAAGACGATGCTTTTCGTTTGATCTCTGCTGGATACGGTCAACCGGTCGAACTCTGGGTGCAAAAATCTGTTGATTTTTTTGGTGTTAGTGTATTCGAACTGGGGGCTACCAAATCGAATGGTGTCACGATTTCCTATAATAATGAAGCAGCTTGGCAAGTCGATGAGCCCAGTGCAGCTTATATTAAAAAATCTGTTGGACTATATTACGGTAATAAAAAGAAAATCTACCATGAAGACCAAAAGCCGACTCCGGCAGAAATTGGCGCAGTAAAATCTGGTGGTACTGTTTCAGTAAACGGTAACGGTAGTGGTTCAGCCAGCTTTGATAACAATGGCAATCTCTCACTGAATTTAAGTGTTAGTTATGCCAGCAATGCGGGAAGTGCTGGCAGTGCTTCTAACGCAGCTAACGCAGACACTGTTGATAACTTACATGGCTCTCAACTGATTCGTTCAGATACCAATGATAATGTAAGTGGACATACTGAATGGCAGGATAGCAAGGAGATTCGCTGGGGTAATGAAGCCGATATGCGCATGACGCATAACGGAAGTCACGGCTATTTGAGCTTGCATACGGGTGACCTATATATCCGCTCTGGTACCACAACAAAATATCTGTTTGATGTATCTTCCGGTAATTTCCATGCGGATGGGCATGTATATTGGCAATCAAGCTCGGTTGGCTCAGATCCAATATTGAAAACCAATGTGCGCAAGATAGATAAGCCCATAACGCGTTTGGAAAAGCTTAACGGCGTGCTTTTTGATTGGAAAGACAGTGGCCGTGGATCTGGTGGTTTAATGAGCCCGGATATCCGCAGGGCACTACCGCGCACAGTTTATAAATCTAAATTTAAAAAATATGGAAAGCGCTATGATCAAGCTGATTATAACGCCGTGACGGGATTGCTTGTAGAAGTGTGCAAAGATCAAGAAACGCGTCTGAAGGAGCAAGCAGAGATCATTCTGGATTGCAGAAAAACAATGAAAATTTTTCTGCAGAGTGAACAAAAGAATCAACGGGGATAACTATGGCAACTATGCCCAAGAGTGGCCAGGCCAGCAGCGCAAACTTGCAGAGTGTATTTGGGCAGAGTGGTGCCGGTAATACATCACAGTATTACCGAGGTGGCAGCTATGTACCAAGTATTTCGCAAAATAGTAGTGTGCCTACTTCTGGCGCTGCGGATAGCGCTGATTTTTATGGTGCGACTGACTATGTTGCCATGAGTACACCATCCTTATCTGGCACAACGCTTAAAAAAAATGCTGGTACAGGTTCAGTGACTTGCAGTACAACCCTAACTTGTAGTCAGCCAAGTAATGGGTCGGGTAATTTTAAATACACTTGGGAAAAGGTGAGTGGTACAACCTTGTCGGTATCTGCAAATGGTAGAAGTGTAACCCTCAGCCGTAATGTGAGCGGGCAAATAACTACTAGTCAGTATCGCTGTAAGGTTACTGATGGTGTGGGGACTGTTTATAGTAATACGTTAACTATTACTTTTCGCCATTATCAGCTACATCCGGCAAATATCAGTGCTAGTTATACTGCTACCTCGACCCTTACTGCGACTATAAAAATTCAGGTGGCAAGGAATGGATATATATATACAGTACGTAATAACGGTACAGCTATCAAAGGCTCTGCATGGGTAACGCCGACTAGTAGTACTGTGGGTGATAACTTTCAGTTGCGTTTCGATAATGCAAGCGTATCTGGTGATAATTCAAATATAGTAGGGGCTTCTCCATCAGTAGGTTCACTTGCAGCCATTAATGGCACTCGTTACGCCTACCGTCATCGTACATCTATAGGTAACAGTACCTGTGGAACTAGGATTAGGATTAAATTATCTGGGCAAAGTTCGTATCCTTTTGATAAAACCACTAAGCTAATAGCCACCAAATATTCCAGTATGGGGGGGGGGATTGGTATGGACTTTAGTGTAGGGATAAATAGTCACATTCCGTAGGAGGTCACAGTGAAGATAGAACGCACAGATGACCCTCGTATTGTCTATGTACACGATGTATTTACTAAAGAAGAGTGTCGAAAAATTATAGAACTCAGCGAATCTGTTGGGTTCAATGAACCTGGCCGTGTGGTTCTAGAGGATGGTAGTGATAACGTAGTGAGTCTACGCAACCGCCGTTGTCATGAAATTTGGTTGTTTAGAAACCCTGAGTTTAAAGAGTTAGAGCAGCGTTTACTAGAACGCTATCAGTGTCTAGCTGAATTATATCGGAAGAATGTTGCAAGTGTACATGGTCACTTAGTTGCGGAACCTACCCGTGTCGTTCGTTATCGGCCTGATGGTTATTTTCGGATACATACCGATTTACGTCACTGTCGCGAAGATGAATGGCGCCAATTAACGGTGATTATTCATCTTAATTATTGTAGTGGTGGGCAGGTTTTTTTTCCTGAGCAGGAAGTAACTTGCCATACAAACCCAGGAAGTGCACTCATTTTTCCTGTTTCAGACAATTATTTACATGAAGCTTTTCCACCGGAAAGTGATAACAAGTACATTTTACTTTGTTGGATGGCTGCGCATGAAGATATTGTTGCTGACTCAGCTGAGTTAATAACAATAAAGGAGGATTCTAATGCTGCCGCCTGAAATAGTTAGCTACACACAAGAAGCTCTATCCCCAGTGGTATGTAGCGAAATCATTAAAGCCGCCGAGCAACATGGGCATTGGCTACGTTCTGGACGGGTTGGATATACCGCGGATAATTTTGTAGGTGATTCAAGAACCAGCTCTGAAACCTGGGTAGAACGCCATGAACCTTTATTATGGGTGCGAGATCAATTGGTTGGATCCGTTACTAGAGCTTTAGATAAGTGTTATGGAGCGTCTGGGCCACATCGTTATTACTATGAGTCCCGTGTAATTCGATATTGTAAAGGTGAATATTTGCATACACATCAAGATAATCCTGCTCCACTGAATTATCTTGATAATCCTGATCATGGTGCAAGATCGGGATTTTATCATTTTGGTCGTCGTAAGGAACTAACGTTAGTTGTATATCTAAATGATAATTACCAAGGTGGTCAGTTGAATTTTTTCCAGAGTGGTGAAAGTGTTGCACCTAATGCTGGGGATCTGGTTCTTTTTTCCCCTTTGGAATTACATCAATCTTTGCCAGTGCTAGAGGGGACAAAATATATTCTAACGAACGCACTTTTTTATGCAGATTAACAAGGGGTGAATTATGAATAATACTTTATTGCCACCCAATGCTAGTCGATTGGAGCTGGCAGTGGAGTCTGCCATTGCGAAACGGCTTGATGCTATACCGGTCAATATTACTGACCTTTACGATCCTAATAAATGCCCTCCTGCATTTCTGCCTTTTTTAGCTTGGCAACACAGTGTGGATACCTGGAACGATAGCTGGCCTACGGCTACAAAACGTGCGGTGATCCGTTCAGCGTTTACCACCCATACAACAAAAGGTACTAGAGCCGCTGTCGAGGAAGCCGCTGCAGCCTTTGGTGGGGACGTAGCGATTGTAGAGTGGTTCCAGACTGATCCTCCAGGAAAACCACATACTTTTGACTTGGTGCTTAATGCAGTGGATGAGTTTGGCAAGCCTGTAAGTGCTGAGTTTCAGAAAGACATAGTGACAGCCGTATCCTATGTAAAGCCACTTCGCTCTCACTTCACCATGCGATTGGGAACTCAGGCAAGTGCTACTACCTTATCGGTCGGCGTGGCACGAACAGCTATATTTGATCGCTTACGATTTAACGTAATCTAAAAAAAATCTTTTCAACTTACCCGTAAGCCACTTCATAATTTTATCGGAGTGCGCTTGCCCGTGCATGGAGTAAAACCGTGACACTTTCTCTAGTACTTACCACCGCGGGGCAAAAGGCCATCGTGGATGAGAATAATGCCGGAACTCTACCGGTTAAATTATCTAAGATTGCCTTAGGTACAGGTCGTTGGAGCCCGGATGCTACTGCTACAGGGCTACAACAGGAATTTAAAAGACTAACAACCATTTCTGGCAATGTGGAAGTTGCCAACGATATGTTGCATATCACCCTAAAGGATGAAAGTAGCGACATTTATGATGTTAATGAGTTTGGCTTATTTACTGACACAGGGGTGCTATATGCCATCTATTCTGTGGGACCTGGAGCTGCTCCAGTCGGAAAAAAAGGAGCTAACTCTACTTATCTACTCTCTCTGGATATTAAGTTGTCTGGTAGTAGTACCGATAAGATTACTGTTGGAGATACCGGTTTTAGTAATCCATCGGCGACTACCAGTCGCGCGGGAGTTATTCCAGTTGCGACACAAGCGGAAGTTAATACTGGTAGCATTGATGATAAAGCCGTAACGCCTAAAACACTTCACCAACGTATTTCAGTCTTGGCACTCGCTAATCATAGTCACGCCTATGCGACTACAAGTCGAGATGGGTTAACCCGTTTGGCTTCGCAACAGGCCGTTGATGCTGGGGATAGCGGCACACTGGTAGTTACTCCGAAAACCCTACAAAAGAAGCTGAATGATAATAAGCCTGCAACGGCAAGCACAAGCCAGACTGGAACCGTTACACTGGCTAGTCAAAGCGATGTGGATATCGGTAGAGAAAAGAAAAAAGTTGTCACTCCTGAGACCTTAAAAGGGTATATCAATAAGCAGTTCCCAGGCCAGTTGATATATATCTGGGGTGGAGAAATTAAGGATTTACCAGCCGAGTACAAGCTCTGTAACGGAAGTAATGGCACACGGGATTTACGTAATCGTTTTGTACTGGGTGCTGGAGGAAGTTACTCTGCTGGAGCTAGCGGTGGGGCAACGACTGCGAGAACCAGTAAAAATGGTGCTCACTCCCATGCCATTACGGTAAATAATCATACTTTAACATTATCTCAGATTCCCAGTCACCGTCACCATCATGATCTTGGCCGTTACGATGATAGTACTCAGGGAACTCCTCAGCAACACTGGATATTAAGAGGCTATGATCGCGGCAATTGGGATAATGCGTTAAATACTTATACTCGCTATAGCGGCGGTGGTGGCGCACATAACCATACTGCAAGTGCATCTTCAAATAACGGCCATGACCATACTGTGGCGATTTTACCTCCCTATTATGCGTTGGCTTATGTTCAGCGTGTAACACCATAAATTCTAAGGTATCGAGAATGCAATTAACGATTATGGCCACTGAGGGCTTAGTGACGGTGGACGGAAACACTTTGGAAATGGATTTGGCTGATTACACCATGCTAGACGCTATACATGCTGTGCAGTTTGATGGTGTAGAAGGGGAAATTGAGTGGCAGGATCCTAATCGGCCTAACGATCCAATTTTAACCCTTGATGCTTTTCAACAAGTAATTACTGACCATGCTAATCAATGGGCTTTATTACAGGTTGATAACCGTAGTGATGAACAACGTCGCATCGATGCATTAATTAGTATCGATCACTTTGCTGGTCAAATACGTGCAAAGCTGTTGGGTGTTGGGGAATTTATACAAGAAGAGCGTAGGCGTGCCTACGAAGTTGCACTGGCCTACGAAGCTGATGGATTTCCCGAATCCGTACCCTTAGCAGTGCAGGTTCAAATGGAAACGTTCAATCAAACTGCTACTGAAGCGGTAGCGGAAATCAAAAATCATCACGATGCCTGGTTAAAGGCACTCGACCAAATCCGTAATCTGCGCCTACATGGTAAGGCTCAAATTTTGGATCTTGCCAAGGGTTCTGACTATGAGGCCCAAGCACAGCAAACCATTGATGAACTTTCGGCACTAGCAACAAGTTAATGCCACTTCTAACCGACCACTAAACCAGGAGCCACCATATGAGCACCAATATTTTACACGGCGTAGGGGTAACCCATAGTGACGCCGGAGCACGCGATATTAATCTAGTCAAACTCGGCTGTATCGGCATTGTGGGTACAGCCCCAAATGCTGCATCAGCGACCAGTGCCTCTCTGACTATTGGTACGACCGATGCTAATACAGAGCTGGTATTTAAAGCTACAACTCCAGGAATTGCTGGTAACGCTGTCAGCATCGAATTTTTTAATCCAAATTCCGCTGATTCTGTTTTGTCTATTAGTGTTAAGGGGAAAGCGGTACGGGTATCACTAGCGACAGATGCGAATAGTAAACTTATTAGCACAGCAGATAATGTACGTACAGCATTAGAAAAAAATGCAGAAGCCACTGCGCTATTTAGTGTAGCGAATGGTGCAAGTGATGGTAGCGGTGTTCTTTCTCCGCAGCCTGCCGTCACTATGTCTGGCGGGGCAGATGAGCCTTTTCCCCTTAATAAGCCTGTATTAGTTGCTGGTTCTGAATTACAAGCCTCAGCACTTGATACTCTGGGTACTAGTAAGGGAAGTTTGCCTGACGCCCTAGATGCTATTCTAGATCAGGCTGGAGCTCTGGTTGTGGTTGTAAGAGTTGCTGAAGGACCTGACTCCTCTTCCACTCGTACTAATATCATCGGTGGTGAAAGTACTGGCCAGTATACCGGTTTACATGCTTTGCGTGGTGCAGAGAGCGCGGTGGGAGAGCGTCCTAGAATTCTGATTGCCCCAGGTTTTTCATCAGATCCTGCAGTTGCCACTGAAATGAATGTAGTGGCAAATCGGGTTAAAGGGGTAGCTTATATTGATGCTCCAGATAGTGATGATGCGGCAGCTAAAGCATTCCGGACAAATTTTGGTAGCAAGCGCTTGCAGGTATTTGATCCATCTGTGCTCAAGTTTGATAAAGCGAGTGGTGCTAATAAGCGAGTGCCACTTTCAGCAGTCGCTGCGGGTATCCGTGCGAAACGTGATAGCGAAGAAGGTTTCTGGGCATCCATCTCTAACCAGGAGATTGCTGGAATTGTGGGTAGTAGCCGTCCAGTAGATTTTATTCAGGGTGACCCTAATAGCCGTGCAAACCTGTTGAACCAACACGAAATCACAACTGTCATTCGTCAGGGCGGATTTCGTCTATGGGGTAATCGCACTTGTTCTGCAGATCCTAAATGGGCCTTTGAAACTCATGTGCGTATTGCAGATGCGATTGATGATAGTATTCAAGAAGGTGTTTCTTGGGCTGTAGATCGTAATCTGAATCGAACTTTCTTTGAAGATGTGGCTGAGAGTGTTAATAATTTTCTGCGTCGCTTGACCTTACTGGGTGCTATTCATGGAGGTAAGTGTAGTCCAGATCCAGAACTTAATAATGCAAGTGAACTGGCCGCTGGACGTGTCTACTTCAATGTAGAATACACTCCAGTTGGTATTGCAGAGAGTATCCGCTTCCAGGTTGCTAGTACTAATCGCTACCTTACCGATCTGGTAGCTTAATTTAATTATTCGACTAAGCGGAGTTTAAAATGCAAGGTTATATTTTTAAAGATATGGAACTCTTTGCCGATGGCAAAGGTTATGCTGGGCTGGTAGAGGAGTTTGAAGCCCCAAGTCTTAAAGTTGTTACTGAAGATTACAACGGTGGTGGTTTAGGTGCAGCTATTGGTATTGATATGGGTAGAGTTGAAAAGCTGGAAGCCAGCTGGACTCTCGCAGGTTATCACGCGGAAACGCTTGCCCAATGGGGGCAAGGAGGCCAGGCTGGTACGCCCTTAACCCTTCGTGCGGCAGCTCAAAGTGAAGCAGATGGCTCGGTGGTACCGGTAATTATCAAGATGCGTGGGTTGGTTCGTACTTATGAAGCGGGTACACACAAGCCAGGTGAGATGAATAAGCAAAAATACAGTGCGGAGTTACGTTATTATTCTGTGAGTATTGATGGTCATCAAGTTATTGAGATTGATGTATTGAATGGTAAGCGCGTTGTAGATGGTGTAGACCAAACTGCTGAACTCCGTGCTGCTATTGGCCGATAATACTAAACACAAAGTTTTATTTAATCTCTTTCTATAAATTTATTTTTTCGCCCGCAGGCGCTTCAAGCTTGCGGGTTTTTTGTGAGGAAAATATGTCTGATAACATTATTAAGCTAGAGTTTCCTGTTGAATATCAGGGCATTACATACACTGAACTTCAAATGAGACGCCCTAAAGTGCGTGATCTACTGGCTATTGAGCGTAAACAAAAAGAAGCGGAACGCAAACGTCAACCAGTTGGCGATGGTGAATTAGCGACCGAAACTTACGCTAACCTTTGTGAGGTCTCGCCAGCAGTTATTGAAGATATGGATGCTGCAGATTTTAAAAAGCTAGATGAGACCTACGAAGGTTTTTTATCCTAAGTGCCTCGGCTATCCGAAGACTAGTAATCACTCTGGCCAGCTGGACTGGCTGGAGTCTCACAGAGCTTTCAGATCTGAGTTGTGAGGAGCTGAATGTTTGGGTGAATAATCTTCCCAAAGATCAAGCTGCGCCGAGGCATCCTCTTTAATCTTCCCATTTTGGTTTCCACTCCATGAGTAAATTTTCCATATTGATGAGCCTTGATGGCACCCTAACATCTGGTTTTAAGAGTGCAATCACTCAGAGCCAAACAATGTTGCAACGTTTTAGTAAATCTATCAAAAATGTTGATGAAGCCATGGCCGCTGCCAAAGGACTGCAGAAGCAGAGAGATAGTCTTGCTAAATTATCAGAAAGCCATAAGAAAAATAGAGTCAATGCACGAAGGGCAAAAAGAGAGATAGACATCCATAGTAAAAAACTAGAGGATGCGGCTGCAGCAGCCGACAAGTATGGAATTAGCATTGATAATGTTGACAAAAAACTGAAACATTTAGAAAAGCGCTCTAAAGCCTTAGATAAATTAAGTTCATTTGGTAAATTTATAAAAAATAAATCGTTAAAACCTAAGGGTTCAATGGAAGCTCTGGCGGCAGTGCCAGGAATACAATCCGCGATCTCTTTATTCCAGTTTGTTAAAGATACAGCAGATTCTGGTACTCAAACGAAAGATACTGCAGAAAAGCTGGGTTTTTCCTTCGAAGGGTTGCAGCGAAATAGGTTTGCTGCCGAGCGCTCTGGTGTGTCTCCTGAGATATTTGATATGGGGGCCCAAAACATGGTGGAGTCCATATCGAACCTTGCTGGTCTTAATAATGGAGATAAAATATCAAAAAAAGCGGAAGAAACATCCAAGGCCTTAACTGCACTTGGACTAGAGGCACAGGCTTTGGCTCAGATGAGTCCCGAAGAACAGCTGAAGGCCATAGCGGATGCGATGAGTTCCATAGAAAATAAAGGAAATAGGGTAGCGATAGCGGATAAAATCTTTGGTGCCGATGCTGTTGGCATGGTTAACATGCTCAATGGTGGAAGTGATAATCTTGACAAGCTCTATAATGAAGCCGATGCAACTGGCAATGTGTTGGACAAAGACCAACTTAAGCAATCTTCTGCTTTTAACGCCAGTTGGCTAAAGTTGACCACCACCCTTACAGGATTTAAAAATACTATTGCCACTGAATTAATGCCAACACTCATGGGAGTGTTCGAAACTTTCAGTGCATGGTTACAAAAACCTGAAGCTAAAGAATTTATCAAAGATTTTGTTCTTGGCTTTATAGAAATATTTAAAGGGATTGGTACTCTTATCTCCAAGTTTAGTGAATTCGGAAGTGCTGCTAAATCTATTGGCGCGGTATTAACCGGAATCATGACCGTAGTACTACTTCCCTTTATTAGCTTGTTATCACTTCCCGGCCTTATCGTTGCAGGCATTATTACTGCTGTAGGTTTACTTTGGGTGCACTGGGACAAAGTTGTCTCTTTGGTTAGTCAATTTGGAAATTGGCTTATAAATATTCGCGATAATACTCTAGGTAGTTTTTGGGATGTACTTACAGAGGGTGCACACAAAGCTTTTACACAAATAAAAGACTTCGTATCCCAGATATTTGGTAATACTCGTATAGGACAATTATTCCGAGGGGCTTCTTCACTAAGTAACAAGCTATTCGGTACAGAGATATCTCCTGGGGCTCCATCAGAGGAAATTGCGGCTCAAGCGGGTGTAAAACCCCGGGGTAGTAATAATGTCACTGTACAAAACAGTATAAACTCACCAATCAATATTTACCCGGCACAAGGCATGGATGAGGAAGCAATAGCAAGAAAAATGGGTGAGGAACTGGAAAAACGACAAAGAAACCAAGAAGTTCAACAACGTAGTGCATTATTTGATCTTGGAATATTGAATGGGGCACTAGCATAATGAATAGGAACTCTGACTCTGTTAATAACAGGGGCTCTGCATACGCTTCTCAACCTACAGAGACTCAAAATGCTGAAACCATGTTGAAAATTGGGGATTTTCCATTTGCTATAAATACTTGTGGGTACGACCAATTGCGACAGGCGTGGAAGTTTAATTGGCAGAATAGTAATCGTCCGCAAGGTTACCCACAGCTTCAATTCACTGGGCAGGGAACTCGTGATATTAACCTTAGCGGAAAAATTTATCCACTGGAGTTTGGTAAACCTAATCAACTTCAGGAGATGGCTGCTATAGCCGCAAAAGGAAAGCCTTTACGACTTATGTCTGGAAGAGGTGCAACCATGGGGTATTGGGCAATCACAAATATAGAGAGAACGGATAAGGATCCGTTTTCTGATGGTGTGGCACGCTGTGTGGAATTCTCAATTTCTCTGACCTATTACGGGGCAAAATATGGCCACTGAATATCGCACCCGTGCGGGGGATGTTTTGGATCAAGTTTGTAAAAGTTTTTATGGGCGGGAGTCTGCAGTACCGGAGATACTTGAAGCAAATCCAAAGCTTGCTAAGCTGCCATTCGTACTGCCAGAGGGAGTGCGTATTACCATGCCAGATCTTAGTGAAGCAAATATTAACGCTCCAATGATTAATTTATGGGATTAGAGGGATTTCTATGCTGCCACGTTTTGTTTTAGAGGTGGAGGGTATTGAAAGGAGAGTTCTTAATCAAAGAGCCCTTGGTTTTACCTGGGTAGATAAAGCAGGTCATACCTCTGATACTTTGAGCATTATTTTAGATGATGCTGAAGGTCGTCTAGCGATACCACGTAAAGGCGTTTCCATTACAGCCAAGCTGGGTTATGACAATGATTTGCAAATAATGCCAAAGTTCGTAGTGGACGAAATAGAATTAAGCGGCCCACATCGTCAGATGACGATTACCGCAAGAGCGAGTAACTTACATGAGAAATTAAAAACTCATAAGTCTCGTAGTTGGGATAATCTCACTTTAAACGATTTAATAACCGAAATATGCAAGGATAATGACTTAACACCTATTGTTGCTAGCTCACTAATTAAGCATAAGTTTCATCATTTAGATCAGACTAATGAAAGCGATATGAACTTCCTAACCCGTCTTGCAATAGAAATGCAGGCTATAGCGAAGGTAGTGGGTGATCGCTTGATTTTTGTTCCTGTAGGCGAGGCAAAGAGTGCTAGCGGGAAAAAGTTGCTTGAAGTTCCTGTCTCCTCTGGAGAATGTGATAATTGGCGATTTACTTTGCCTGATCGCGGCCGCTTTAGTGGTGTAGAGGCTCGCTGGCATGATCCAATTACCGCTACAGAGCAACTGGCTTTAGCGGGGGATCGTAGTGGTGCAGTTGAAAGATTGCCGCAAATTAAGCCCGGTCGAGCAGATGCAGAAAGTGCTGCTGATGCACGCCTACGCTTCCTGAAACGTCAAAATGGTAAATTGTCATTTACTGTTGATGGTAACCCCAATCTTCGGGCCAAAACACCTCTACGCCTGAATGATTTTCATCAGCAAATCGATGGTATGTGGACCGTGGATCAAGCTACTCACAGTATTGGAAAAAATCAGCGTTATACGACACAAGTTCAAGCAGCTTCGGAGGAATAACCTAAAAGATGCTTTAAATACACGAAGCTATCATATCTAGCTTAGCTACTGGTAATCCCTGCTCTATGAGCAGGGTAGTCTGGAAATATATTTAAAAGTTCAGACATTAACTAGTTAATCTCTATAAAGTGGCCTTAATTTTTTTGAGCCAGTTTTGCGAGAACCTGGACAGAAACTTTGGCAACCAACTCTGGAGAAATATCACCATTATTTTCTTGAGCGTAACGATATAAGGTGCCGTATGCATCAGCTAGTACAATATCAGGTAAAGTATCCGGATCTAATTCACATTCATCACGTAAATAGACGACAATCGCATTAACGCATTTACCTACCAATAAAAAGTCAACTTGTTGTAAGTCTCTCCCCTCTTCCCCTGTTGCCCAGTAACCAACGTTACTTCCCAAAGCACTGGCAATACGTTGTTGTTCTGCTCGATCTCTTGGTAGCACATCATTATTGAGCCAAGCGGCCGCAGTTGTCTTCCCTACACCAAATTCTTTGCAGAACCTAGATAAACGACCACGCCCTTCAGGATACCCATTCCGTGTCAGGAGCTGATGTAAACGCTCACTGGCTCCTTGGTTGTTAGGATCTTTCAAGGCCGCATTCTTCTTTCCAGTTTTCACTGTTTTCATGTGTCATTTTGTCGCTTGATAAACAGTCAGTGTATGTTCATTTGGGATGAATATATTGGTCATAATAAATGGATCGTTGTCAAATCGTTAATCAATTCTAAACACTAGCTTTAGCTATGCAACTATAAGAAATGCACGGATGTACAAGAAATCTTCCAGTTCGCCACAAGGTATCTCCACATGCTAAATCAATTTTTTCCGATTAAAGATTCATTATAGACGAACATTCGCTCAAAAAACCGCAAAGAAGTGTTGCTAAAAGTACATTTCAAATGTACATTAGTGGTTATGTTCACTTGTGCCGAACGTGTGAGCTAGCCTACTACAGGCTGTAGTACTTTGACAGTAGCCTTCCCAAGTTAACTAAAAGTGGGAAGTGTCTTTATAGTTTAAAAAACTGTAAAGACAAAGAAGAAAGGAATGGTTGTCACATAAAGAAAACTCTTTCGTATTGATGAGGGGTAAGAGTCCACTCTGCAAGGGATAACTAGTTCTACCTTGCTGGTAATGGAAAGCGCTATCCAGGGAACTTGAGCTAATAGACTTAGTTGTAGTGATAACAGGATGACTCTTTATGGCTCCAGATCGCCTTCGTTCACATAATTGGAACTATTAACTTATGGCGCAATTAGATAACAAACTAAAGAAAGCATTAGAGCAACGTCTAGAAGAGTGGCTTCAATGGAGCTCTGCCGGCCACAGCGGCTTACCACATGGTTTAGCGGGAAGTGGGAATTCACTTGCTGCACTTATGTCTAGCGGTGGGGAGCTAATTCGATCAACAGCCCCTCAAAATGGTTATCAGTGTCCTAGGGCCGAGGAAGTTGATCGCTGCTTAATAACATTGACGCAGTTACTCCCTGGTGCACGTAAAGTTGTTGAATTAGAGCTTTATGCTGGCAGGCCTGGATTTGAAACTCAAGCTTTAAGAGCTAAATCGATTGAAATGAGTCGACGACAATATGTTGAGTATCTTAACACTGGCCGTTGGATACTAATTGGTATGCTATTCGGGAAAGTAAATGCAAGAAACTTCAAACAATCAGCTTTTGAGCAGCCGGAACCACGATCACCGCGTATTAAATCTTGGCATGCTCAGTAGATAATAAGTTTTGGGAAAATGCAGAAATGAATAAGAATCAAAATGTCGGCCGTCCCCGCAGAATCATCGACAGTCAAGGCCGTCTTCAATGTTGTATGTGTCGTTGCTGGCAAGGGGCGGAAAAATATCACTTAAACTCTCGTAACAGTAGTGGTCGTGACAGTCGATGTAAATCTTGTGACAATCTACGCAGAAAGGAGTCTCGCAAGAAGCAACAGAGGGCAGCACTGATTGCTAGTGTAAAGAATCAATTTCAACATTGGAAAAAGCCATCTATTGGAGAATAAATTAACCAGCTTTGGTGGATAGAGAGAGATTTATATGGATAGTGCAGTGTTTTCTTTATTGGTGATAATAGTTTTACTTCAGGCAACCAATATAGGTTGTATGTTATGGCGTCGTTTTGGCCCGAAGCTACTTTTAATTAATTATACTGTTAGTGGAGGGGTAGGGGATAAGGCTTGGACATTACATTGTAGTAATTTTGGACGTATTCGTGGCCCTGTTTCAGATGTAGGCCTGGATTATCTAGTTAATGAATTCGTATCAAGAATGAAGGAAGATTATTCGGATATTAATGGTTATAGCTTGAATGGGGTAACAATATTGGATGTAGCTGTACCACTTCCAAAAGAAGAATCTAATTAGTTTTTACTGTATAGAATAAATACAGAACCTTTTTAATCAAGAGGTTGGTAGTTGGCTGTAAGTAAAGTGGTAGCTATGCGCAACGGCAAAAGCTGGGGTAATCAAGTATTTTTAGTGGCTAAAAATTGAGAGAGGGAATTTCATTACTGATGATGGTTACACTTGGCTGGACGCCATTCTTGCCAACCTCTTTTCGTTGGAATTATGGTTGACCCTATTTATAAAGCCCTAGTAGAAGAACTGGATGTTATTGAACGGATTCAAGAATCTTTACCTGGATCTTCCTAGATATTCTAATAACATTCTTGTTTAATATATAGGGTTAACTGTGGAATTGGCTGTCTCAAAGGTATTGGGGACTAATGATGATATGATCAAAAGTAATCAGGTTTCTTAAAAGGAATTTATAGAATGGCCTACTTTCGCGGTGTTTTATGGTTCTGCCTTACCCTGAATATACTTTTTTTACTTATCTGGCCTTTCTCTTGGGTTGGAATGTTGAGCTTCTTGAGGTTTTACTGGGGTTTATTCTAGCCAATTTTCCATTGCCCTTTATTGTTCGATGGTGTGAGCGTATGGCTAGTGATTTGCGAGGTTACTGGATCAACTTTATCCCTTATATAAGCCCCTTGTTGGTAGGGCTGGGTGGAACAGCGGTATATATTCATGCGGTTCTTCAGGGAGAGCAGGTATTTTGGTTGTATTTAACTGTGCCTATGGCACAGGCAACAGCTTTCTGGGTGCTCCTGGCATTGGTTTTTTGTATTTACCCGTTCATCAATACAGATAAGGAAGAAAATAGGGAAATGAAGCTAAACGATAGCGAGGAAAACTCTATAGAAGGAACGGTCAAACAGCAGGAAAAATCGGGTGAAATTGCATAGAGTTTAAAATATCGTTGTTAAGATCACTACAGAATTTTTGCCGATAGCTTTTTGTCATCCCTTTTCAGCTGGTCCTTTTTTCAGTCGTCGCTCATATTCCGTGGGAAAATGATCTTTCAGCCATTGCATTAAACTGCGTACACGGGCTAGCTGATGGCGCAGCGGAGGGCAAACCATAGAGAGCTGGGTGGACTCTGACCATCCAGGTAATATCTCCTGTAATTTACCCTGTTGGATATCCGCCTGAACATAGATGTCTGCCAGACGGGTTACTCCAAGTCCCGCCAGTGCTGCAAGGCGCATTGCGCGGCCGCTGACCAGCTTGATACCTTGTTCAACGTCAACTTTATGGCTCGTCTTACCGCGGGTTAGTACCCATTGGTCAACACTGCCGTAAATTAGGGGCACCTGTGAGAGATCCATGGGCTTTAGAATTGGGCCACGCATTTTGATAAAATTCGGGCTCGCAACATAACGGGTTTTGATACTTTGCAGTTTGCGTACTACGAGGGTGGAATCTGGCAGCTTCCCCATACGGATTACTAAATCGTAACGATCCTCAATGAGATCGACACGTACACTGGAAAAATCCAGTTGTATTTGTATTTCGGGATAAGTTTTCTGAAACTCAATGACCAGAGGGGCGATAATCTCCTCGCCGATAATCCCACCCACTGCGTTGATACGGATTTTGCCCTTAACCTTCTCCCTGGAGTGTGTTGCCCAATCAGCTGCGCTATCCAGTTGCTGCATCGCTTGCTTGCAGCGCTGGTAATAGCCTTCACCGACTTCGGTTAGTCGTAACTTACGAGTGGTGCGTAGCAATAGTTGAACATCCAGGGCGGATTCCAATTCCGAGACTTGTTGGCTGAGTGTGGCCTTGGAGTATCCCGTGTGGTCCGCCGCAGCGGTAAAGCTGCCTTGCTCGGCCACGGCAATAAAGGCGCGAATGGCTCGCCAGGAGATATTGTTCATAAAATCCAAACAATGATTTCAGATTAAGTGGGTTAGTGATTCTAATACTAAATTCTATACTGCCGATACAGCAGGGTTAATCCAGTACCCAGGGTCATTAATTGCAGAAGAGAAAAGCAGTATGTCTAAGCCATTGGTTGTAATAACAGGCGCCAGTTCTGGCATCGGAGCGGCAATTGCTCAGCATATGTCCGATGCGGGACATCCATTATTATTGTTGGCACGCCGTCTGGAAAAGTTAGAGGCGTTGAATCTACCGAACACCCTCTGTCGACAGGTCGATGTAACTGACACTGCGGTTTTATCCACAGCAATTCAGGAGGCAGAGGCGCTGTATGGGCCCGTGGATTGTCTGGTGAATAATGCCGGTAAGATGTTATTGGGGAACATTGAGTCCCAGAATGCCGAAGAGTGGCGGGATATGTTCGATGTGAATGTGCTCGCCTTGATGAACTGTATGCAGGCTGTCCTGGCGGATATGAAATCCCGTGGTCGCGGTACGATTCTCAATATCAGCTCCATTGCTGGGGTGAAGACTTTTATTAATCATGCAGCCTATTGCGGGACAAAGTACGCAGTGTCGGCGATTAGCGAAACTGTGCGTGAAGAAGTTGCCGCAAGTGGAGTACGTATCATGACCCTTTGCCCCGGAGCGGTGGAAACAGAGTTGCTAGGCCATACCACCTCAGATGAAATTATTAAGGCTTACGAAGAGTGGAAAGCTTCCATCGGTGGAGCCATCAATGCTGAGGATATCGCACGCACGGCGATGTTTATGTACAGCCAACCACAGCATGTGAATATCCGTGAAGTTCAGATAGCCGCTACCGGTCAGGACAGATAGATAGGTTAGATGGGATGAGAGCCTAAATAACCGATCTTATTTATAGGGCTCTTTCTTGAAAATTGTTTGGATGCTGGAGAAATCCAGCTCTTCATTTCCCTTCAAGCTGTGTAAGCCAAATAGATTTCTGGCCAGTGAGCCGAGCGGTGTATAGCTTTTGCTATGGTCGGCAGCTTGCTGAGCCAATCCCAGATCCTTACACATTAACCCGACTTTAAAGCCACCGCGATAATGATTGCTTGCGGGGGTGCTCTCCATAACTCCAGGGTAAGGATTGTAAGTCTGTAGCGACCAGTTAGCGCCGGAGCTTTTTGACATAATTTCGCTCAGTACTTTAGGGTCGAGGCCGTTATCCACACCCAGTTGGAGTGCCTCGGCTGTGCCAATCATATGAATTGCCAGTAACATATTGTTGCAGATCTTTGCTGTTTGTCCGGCACCTGCTGGGCCTGCAAAAAAAACGTTGGTTCCCATATGTTGCAGAACTGTCTTAGCCCTTTCCACATCCTCATGCTCACCGCCACACATAAAGCTGAGAGAGGCGGCAGCCGCTCCTTTGACTCCGCCAGAGACTGGTGCTTCTATGGCATGCAGCCCTTTAGTTTGGGCGGCGTTAATTAGTCGCTTCGAGCTCCTTGCGGAAACGGTGGAACAATCGATTATTAGTGTCTGCTTTTCGATAACTTCCAGTAGGTGATCTTTATCAATATATAGTGACTCCACTACCGCATCACTGGGTAGCATGCTAATAACAAAATCTGCTCCTTTTACCGCTTCTTTCGCCGATGCGCATTTCTCCACCCCCTGCTCTACAGCCGCCTGGAGTAAGGTCTCCACCGGATCAAAACCTCTCACAGAGAATCCGGCTTTGATTAAATTACTGGCCATGGGGGCACCCATATGCCCCAGACCGAGAAAGGCTACGATTTTATTCATGGCATTATCCAAAAAATAAAAACTGAGTTGTTAAGTGGTGTTACTTTAACTGTATGGTCATATTTGCTTGTTCGGCGTGTTCGATATCTGAATCGAACCAACGAGCAGTGATAGTTTTTGTTTCGGTATAGAAGCGCACGGCCTGCTTACCATAAGCGTGCAAGTCCCCATAGAAAGAGCTGCGCCAGCCGGTAAAACTGAAAAAAGGTAGTGGAACCGGGATAGGCACATTGATACCCACCTGGCCGACAAGGATTTCATGTTGGTATTTTCTTGCGGCAGCCCCACTGGCAGTAAATATCGAAGTCCCATTGCCGTAGGGGCAATTATTGACCAATGTTATGGCTTCATCTAAGTGATCTACATTCACTAAGCACAATACTGGGCCAAATATTTCATCAGTATAAATAGACATTTCAGCAGTGACATTGGCAAACAGGGTGGGGCCTACCCAGTTGCCATGGGGATATCCATCAACTGTAACTTGTGAACCATCCAGCAAACAATCGGCCCCCTCTTTTTTGCCGGTCTCGATATAACCCAGCACCCGCTCTTTTGCCGCGGGGGAAATTAGGGGGCCATAGTCGGCTTGCGGATTCTTCCAATGTCCAGGTTTTATCTTTGCCATCGCATCTCGGATTTCGGGGATCCAACTCTGTGCCTCACCGACTAATACCACTACCGAAATTGCCATACATCGCTGACCCGCGGCCCCAACAGAAGAACCGATGATATTGTTGATGGTGGCACTTTTATTAGCATCGGGCATGACCACCATGTGATTTTTGGCTCCGGCAAAAGCCTGTACTCTTTTTAAATACTGAGTACCTGTTTGATAAATATGTCGACCCACCGGTACCGAGCCGACAAAAGAAATGGCTTTAATGTCTGGATCTTTGAGCAAGAAATCCACTTGTTCACGGCCGCCATGGATAACTTGCAGTACCCCTTTTGGGGCGCCTGCCTGCTCAAATAATTCGGCCAGCTTGCATGGTGTAATTGGATCTTGTTCGGAAGGCTTAAGAATAAAAGTGTTGCCACAGGCGATCGCAAGGGGAAACATCCACAGTGGAATCATGGCAGGGAAGTTGAAAGGTGTAATGCCGGCGCAGACACCGATAGGTTGAACATAAGAATAACAATCTATAGCGCTGGCAACGTTTTCAACTGTCTCGCCCATTAATAGCGTGGCAATATTGGCAGCATGTTCAACAACCTCAATCCCTCGCCAAACATCTCCCTTGGCATCCTCGAAAGTTTTCCCAGTTTCCTCTGCGAGAATCTCAGCCAAGGTCTCTTGGTGTTCTTTTAGCAGAGCCTGATACTTGAGCATAATACGCGCCCTGCTAGGGACTGGAGTATCCCGCCAGGATAAAAACGCCTGTTTCGCGGCGGCAATGGCCTTAATTTGCTCTGCCTCAGTGGTATAGGGAGCCTGGGTTAAAACCTCCCCCGTGGCAGGATTTGTCACATCCAGCCACTCCTTGGCATTGGATTGTATCCAGTTGCCGTCAATGAGAAGCGGAAGGCGAGCGGGAATGGGTTTATTCATATTATTTGCCTTACCAGAAACAGGTGGGGAGGTGACCAACAGTTTAGGCGTTTTAGGTGTTGTCTCAATAGTTAGGGGGCATTTCACGCCGTGGGTTGATGTAGGGAGCCCTGGAACAATTGTGTTAGTAGGGGTAGGGGGGGATTGTGGATAACTACAGTCTGGTCAGAAATAGAGCTTACATTCTTATGTTTTTTAGGGGGACTGACCCTGCCGTAGCTACTGCGGGTTAATGGGATTAAATTAGTATTGTGTGGGCTTTCTCAACTTGCGTAAAGGGTGTCAGATATTTCCATAAAAGTTGTAGGCATACTGATAGTATGCGTTTTCACTATTTTAAAAGTCGTAGCTCAGGGATCTTTATAAATTAATTTAAATTAGGAGGTTGTAAGGTGTTTTATCAAAAAAAAATCAAGTTGTTGATCATTTCAATTTTGTGGTCAGTAAGCCACCTTGTCTCTGCCACCACTTTGGATGACCTGAAAGCTCATACACCTACTTCAAATACAACCTGGGCAGAGCAGTGGTTTTACAATATTGCTGTACCCGATGTGGGATATTTCAAGGTGAGCCTGCAAACTTATATCGCTCCGGATTTCACTGAGCCAACTCCTAGGCCTTATATTCATTTAGCATTCTCTCCCGAGAACGGTACAGAAGTTAAGTATGACCTTTTTCTGGATGAAGTCATCCTGAAGCATCCAGATAACTCAGGGGAATTCTACTACGAGGTTCCTGGAGTCGTTTTGGCGGATGAAGAAGGGATATGGGTCAATCATGCTGAATTTAACTTTAGCATGAGTTGGGCCGGAGACCATCACCATTATTGGCACGGTCTTAACCCTGGTCAAACACCCTTTGGGATAATTCCCGAGTTGCCTGGAGTGGGAGGGAAGTGGTTTCTCTATACGGTGGGAACACCGGTAAAGTATAGCTTTTCTGATGGTAATCGATCTTTAACAGGGCAAGGCTTTGCTCAGCTGGATAAAGGTTGGTTTGATAAGGAATCCAGTGCGGGTGTTATATACACTATGGGGCTTACCGATGATATTTATTTTATGTTTACTGGGGCAAAAATTGGTGACTCAAGTATTGAGATGTGGGCGGGGAGATATATTTCAGACCAGTATGATCTAATTTTTTACCCAGCGTTTAAGAATTTATCGGTTAAACGTGAGCTGGATCCATGTTCTGGTTATCTAAAGCTAAAAATGAGTAAATTAAAGTATAAATTGGTTCTTGAGGCCTGGGCTGATACAGGAAGTTTCTATCGGCAGAGGTTTCCCTCAGATGTTATTTTTGGCCTCGGTCAAGTTTATATGAAATCAATGCAGGCAAATATCAACTTTTCTCTTTACAAAAAGGGTAGTCTGGTGGAGTCCATTCAAGTGCCACAGGGGCTTTTAGAGTTTAGTGGGCCTTTTACCTGTGAAGGGGGCGCGGGGTAGAGTCTGGATCTATTCCCTGATGTATGATTGTATTCTGTTTCTAGGCTAAGGCGACGGTAGTTTGTCGCCTCTTTGTATAATTGTTTTCCCTAGTGGGAGCTTTCTTAAGATTGGAATTCTTAATCGGGCGTAAGCCACTCTTGTAAGATTCTATGCTCTATATCACCGATAATGGCCATGCTCGGGTGATTTCTTTTCGGTAAATTTACCACCCTAATATGGCCCTGATCTAGGTTTTTAAAGTGATCATAGGGTGATATAGGGTCAGTATTTGAAGTAAATAAAAGCACCGGTATGGAAGAATTCATAATTAAGGGTTCAATTTTTGTATCTTGGGATCTGATATTGGCTTCTTTCAGTGCGGTTAATGCTCCTATTTTAATCTCATCCTCAGAAATTGCTTTGCTAAGCAGCGGAAAGTTTTCCTTAGCATAAAGATAAACAGCCTGATCAAATTCCAACATGGGTGCCTGTAAAATTAGACCGCTGATATCCTGTCTAGATTGAGAAATTCTGGCCGCGGCAAGGCTTCCCATGGAGTTGCCAAGAAGATAAATGTGTTGATTCTCTATAATGCCTGTATCAATTAGATCATCAATCAGTCTGTTAATGATTTTGCTATCACCAACACCATATTCTTTATTGCCACCGGATTCGCCATGACCAAGAAGGTCTGGAATAACAACGTGAAAACCTAATAATCGGAAATATAATGCAGAGTTGAGCATGAATTCCTTTGAGGCGCGGAAACCGTGTAGCAGAATCAAAGTGCCGGAATAACTGTTTTTCAGTGCTTTCCTATCTATGGCAAGAGCTACTGTAGTTGTATTCTGACCTGAGTCGGTTTCGATAGAGTATTTGATTTTGCCTTTCTCCAAGGGGGCGGCATAAAGATAGCTGATGCTAAGATCTCTGTATGTATCTCGATAGCTACCTTTCTTAAACCCCCATGTTTCAATCTGTTCACTGGAAACGATCTCGTCGTAAGGGAAGCTTTTAGAGTGCGTAATATAGTCTGCGATATTTGAGGAGCAAGCAGAGATCAATACGCAGAATATAGTAACTGGAATCAGTTTTTTAAGTTTCATTTTTATAGTGATAAAATAAGCGGTTAAATCTAATGTAAGTGCACAAAAGAACGAGAAATAGTACTGGTAGTCGATCTCTTTAGATCTGTGGTGACTCTTTGGTGTTTAATAAGCTCAACTGTGAAAACTGCTAGCAAGTTTAAAGGTTTATTTCTCGGTGTTATGCACAGCTGGTTATAGTGTAGGTATACTGATTCGGTAGCGAGTTGACCGGAAGGTCATTAAATGTCTTGGTGGATGGAAACAAGGGCACAGGAAGATGCATTAAGTCGGTTGCAGTAAAGCAGTGGGATGGCGGCAGCCAAATAAAATTCACTAACCGCCATAATTATGAGGAAGGTCTTTAACCCAGGTTTATCCCAGCCTCTTTAGAGGCTGCATCATAACCATTGGTAGGGGGATTTCCCTGAAGATTAAGGGTATACGTTAATAGGGTGTAATCTTTCGGGTCAGCTTTACAAACAAACCCCATGGAGCGGGCAAATGTCTGCACGCGTTTATTATCGGCGGACTCAATAGAGTAAATCCGTTGTAAGCCCTGCTCTTTCGCACAGTCGATCAGACGTTTAAGCATCAATCGGCCGAGTCCCAATCCCTGCCAGTCATCGCGCACAACAACTGCGCACTCACAGGCTTGTCCGTCCGCATCTACAGCGTAATGTGCTGTGGCCACGGCCCTTTGCGCATGGTCACTGGTACACAGGGCAATAAAGGCCTCGTGAATCTGGTGATCATTATCGGTGAGTAGCTCAATCAATTTTTGGCTGGCTTTACAGCTTCCACCAATAAAGCGGTCTCGCCGAGTTTCTGGAGATAAATCTTCGATAAGATCTTTCTCCAGTTGGCTGTCACTGCGACAAATAGGGCGTATTGAAACCCTGCGCCCATTACCGAGAGTGACTTGTTCGATCTGGTGTTCATTACTGACACTGCGATTGTGTGACATGGTTGTGAATATCCCAGCAGCACTTGGCTGCATCATCTGTGGTTCGCAACGAGGGTTGGATATCACAAAGATAGACGCTCGCGTTGCGAACGTGGAACTATGTTACGGTCGTCTCGCCCGAGTGCCTAACAATCCCTGTGTCTATGGCTATGAGGACTAGTTTTAGGGGCTGGAACTATACAGTCAGATTGTTTGTGTTATAGTGCTGCAGCTGATTTTTCTCAGCTGCGTCATTTGTAGGCCGGTGATATACCGGTATCCCCCCGTGAACATTTCTTAAATTCTTCCCGGAACCCTCTACTGAATGCCGCGCGCCGGCTGGCCGGTGATTTGACGGCTGTGTGCATCGAGCCTCACTTGCTCTGGATGCCAACTCCGATTTTTCTATTTGCACCTCTGTGGTGCGAATGTGTTTGATTGCGCCTAGGGCGCAGTTTGAGGTTATTTATGTTGTTTGAAGATCTGGGCCTTGCCCAGGAGATCGCCCGTGCAGTTGCAGAGCAGGGGTACAGTGCGCCCACGCCCATCCAAGCTCAAGCTATTCCCGCCGTTATGCAGGGCAGCGATATTATGGCTGCGGCCCAAACGGGAACTGGTAAGACAGCCGGTTTTACCTTGCCAATGTTGCACCGTTTGAGCCAGGGGGAGCGCGCAAAAAAAGGGCAGGTGCGTGCGTTGGTGCTTACTCCTACCAGGGAACTGGCTGCGCAGGTGTTCGATAATGTGCAGAGCTATAGTAAATACTTGCCAATGCGCCACTCTGTTGTCTTTGGTGGGGTGAAGATCAATCCACAGATCGCCAGGCTGCGCGGCGGTGCCGATATCCTGGTGGCCACTCCCGGACGTTTATTGGACCTACATAGCCAGGGGGCTATCCGCTTCGATCGGCTCGAAGCCCTGGTGTTGGATGAGGCCGACCGCATGCTGGACATGGGCTTCATTCATGATATCAAGCGGGTATTGCGTATCCTGCCCACAGAGCGCCAGAACCTGCTGTTTTCAGCCACCTTCTCCCCGGAAATCCGCCAGCTAGCAAAAGGCCTGGTGAAGAATCCACTGGAAATTGATGTCAGTCCGCGCAACACGACTACAGATACCGTGCGTCAAAAACTGCATCCTGTGGATAAGGCACGCAAAACAAAACTGTTGAGTCACCTTATTCGCGATAACGACTGGCACCAGGCTTTGGTATTCAGCCGAACCAAGCATGGCGCCAACCGGTTGGTGAAGCAGTTGGAGGGCGACAATATCCGCGCGGCGGCGATTCATGGCAATAAAAGCCAGAATGCACGCACTCGTGCCCTGGCCGACTTCAAGGCGGGCAAAGTGCAAATATTGGTTGCCACTGATATCGCCGCTCGAGGAATTGATATTGATCAGTTACCCCAAGTAGTTAACTTTGATCTGCCTAACGTTCCCGAAGATTATGTTCACCGTATTGGTCGTACGGGCCGTGCCGGTGCGCGTGGCCAGGCGGTGTCCCTGGTCAGCGCCGATGAAATCAAGCAATTGCGCGATATTGAGCGCTTGATTGGCAAGCCAATCCCCCGTGAGGAGATTGAGGACTTTGAGCCCGATCACCAGCTGCCGGCCTCCGGTAATCCCAAGCGTGGTGGCGGACAAAAGCCCGCCGCCAACAAGCGCCCTACCGGCTCCCGTAACAGTGAGGGGGGGCGTGAAGCGCGAGGTAATAGCGATGAGCGCAGGGGTAATCGCGGAAATGGTCGCGGCAAGACAGAAGGACGTGGAAACGGTGGCCGCAACAGCAATGCCGCTGCCGGTAAAGGCGGTAATGGAAATCGAGCCGGTGGTAATGGCAGAACTCGCGGTGCTGAATCCAGCCGCAGTGACGGCCAGAAACCTCAGAGAGCACCAAGACGCCGTCCCAGCAGAGGACGTTCGGAAAGCGCTTAGCAGTTCGAGTAGTTGGTAATAAAAAAAGCGGCTTAGGCCGCTTTTTTTTGTAGCTGCTAATTTCCACTTACTCTGAAATTTTATCAGTAAATACATTTTTTGAGTTTTTTAACCGTACTTCAATTTGCTGCAATATATGTTTTTTCTAAAATTAAATAACTTAGTGAATTCGTTTCACTATTTATAGCTTCACGCCTCCATCCCAAGTTTTAGCACCAGCGTCTGCTTTAGCCGCGTCATTTTAAACACTCTTTATTTAATTGATCACATCTGCTCTGTGGATTTTGTGTTAGATTTCGCTTGCTTCTTAAAGCGATTTTACACAAGGAGATGTTGTGAAAAAGAAGTTACTCTCAAAATTCTTTGTCTTCCCTTCTTCTGTGCTACTGCTTGCCAGCAGCGCATGGGGAGAGGTTCAATTTCTGCCTGCAGAAATTTATCCAACAGGATCCAAAGCGGAAGCTATTGCGGTAGCGGATTTAAATAATGATGGTCGAGATGATGTGGTGCTGAGCACCTCCAGTAATTTTGATTCAGTTAATGACTTTAAATTAAAGATATTTTTACAGGGTGAGAATGGAAAGTTAGAGGATTCCATAGATTATCCATTAGATGGAGATGGAGATGGAGATGGAGATGGAGATGGGGATGGAGCGCATCTGCCAAAATCTATTGCTGTTGGAGATCTGAATAGTGATGGACTTCAGGATGTTGCTGTAGGTTTTGACAAAAGTCGAATTGATGTTTTTTTTCAGCTTAGTGATGGGTCTTTAGCTTTAAGAGAATCTTTTAATTCATCTTACTCTAGTCAAGTAGCCATTGCTGATGTTACCGGGGATGGAGTTAATGATATCGTTGGTAGAGGTGCGGATACTATTGGGGTTGCAGTTTATTCAATAGTTGGTACTAAGCCAAAGGATTATAGGTTTTTTCTTCACTTCCTGGAGCCGGATAATCTTGGCAGCTTGACACTTGGTGACGTCAATAATGATGGCGTCGACGATATCATAACGATTAGTAATCAATCACAAGGTAAGGCCTTAACGGTATTGATATCCCAGGGAGATGGTGATTTTTCCCCGACTTCATACTATGCACTCGGCAGTGATTTTACAGTTTACGATATTTCGGTTAATGATCTAAATGGAGATGGTTTAAATGATATATGGTTGTCTATTGGAGAGGGCTCAGATGCCTCTCAGTTAGCTTTCTATCAAGGGAGTGATGGGTTGCTGCAAAAGCCTTATGCAATTCCCAGTGAAAGCATTTCAGCAATGTTGTTGTCTCATGATTTGAATAATGACTTAAGTCATGAATTTATGACAATTTCATTGAATGCTAATAGTATTTCTGTTTTTGATACACTGACCAGAAATGGATTGTCAGGGCAATCCAGTCACGGTATACCAGAGGATACTTATGCAAATCCTCGAGGAGTAGATGTAGGAGATATCAATAGTGATGGAATTCCAGATGTTGTTATTGCAAGTCCTTCTTCAGGATTGGTTCTGCTAAAGGGAGATACCCAAGGGATTAACTTGGCGCCGATAGCTGATGCTGGAAATGATCAGGTAGTTCAAAAGGATCAGCTAATCCTTTTAGATGGTAGTCAATCAGCTGATAGAGACGGAAGTATTATTGATTATCGCTGGAAGCAAGTATCAGGTTCCCCTGTTACATTCAATGATACGAGTAATGGATTTGCTACCTTCCTGGCACCGTCATCCAAAAATTCCGATATTGGTGGTGATGAAGCTTTGGTGTTCGAATTAGAAGTGGAAGATCATGAAAACGTAGTTTCTGTTGATACGGCGATTGTTACCTTGGATGGAAATATTCCGCCTCGAGCAATAATACGTGACTTTCAGGCAGTAAAATCTGGCGAGGTTGTAATTCTGGATGGTAGTTCCTCAATAGATTTATTTGGAGAGATTGTTAGCTATGAATGGAGGCAAATTTCTGGAGAGCCTGTGGAGTTGGTGCAGGATTCTGAAGCTACGGTGAGCTTCAAAGCACCGGTAATCTCTGGTTCTCCTTTTATATTTTTTGAAGTGTTGAAGTTCGAACTGGTGGTCACAGATAATAAAGGTTTGGAAAGTAGCGCTGTAACTCAAGTGAATGTCCAGAGCCTCGCCTCGCCGCTAGTCATTATTGGAGCCCCCCAAGGAGTGAGCTCTGGTGAAGAAGTACTTCTTGATGGCAGGGCCTCTACAGATGCAGATGGGGAAATCGTTAGTTACAATTGGCGGTCACTTTCTGATATTCCAGTAATTAATAACCAAGACGGCACAGCTAGTTTTATTGCGCCTGAGGTTTCTCCAGGGCTTAAAGCTGCTTTTTTGTTTGAGCTTGAAGTGGTGGATAATGATGGTCTGAAGTCTACCGGCATGGTTGGTATTGTCGTAGAGCAGAATATGCCTCCTATGATGCCTATAGGCCTAATAAAAGTTGTTCAACCAAGCTCCCTTGTTACCCTTGATGCTTCAGGTGCCTTTGATATTGATGGAGAAATAGTAAAATATCAATGGGAGCAATTATCTGGTCCTCCCGTCTCTATAACCAACTCAGATCGCGCTATCGCTTCATTTACAGCACCATCAGAGCAGACTACATTGGTTTTTTCTGTAACACTGACCGATGATGATGGGGAGAGTAGCACTTTTAATGTATCAATTAGAGTTTTTGAGTTAACGCCTATTGGTTAAGAAAAAAGAGCCCCAAGTGGGGCTCTTTTTTACTGTTTCTTATAATTTTCCATATAGCTCAAAGTCAATAATGTCAAAGCCTCTGTGCCTTTATGCAACGTGCCTTCATCCACATAAAATAGCGGTGAATGGTTGCTCGGGGCTTTGCTGGGATCCTGCCCTTGCGGGGTTACCCCTAAAAAGTAGAAAAATCCAGGCACTTCATTCGCGTAATAGGAAAAATCTTCGGCGCCGGTTATTTTGGGTACCTCCACAACACGTTGTTCCCCCACCACAGATCTTAAAATAGGTAGGGCCGTTTCTGTGAGCTCGGCATTGTTGACCGTTACTGGGTAGCCCTCAAGGATTTCCACATCTGCACTGGCTCCAGAGCTTTCGGCAATCAGTTTCGCAGTGGTTTTTAAGCGTTTAAAAATCTCCGCACGATTTTCCATATCAAAATTGCGGATGGTGCCGTTCAGGTAAACACTGTCTGGAATAATATTGTTGCGCACACCGCCATCAATACGGCCGTAGGAAATAACGGCAGGTTCCTTGGTGATATCGATTTGGCGGCTGACAATAGCTTGGGTGCCCATTACAACTTGCGCGGCGGTAACAATCGGGTCAACGCCACCCCAGGGACGTGAACCGTGCGTTTGTCGGCCGTTAATAGTAATGCGAAACTCGTCGGCAGCGGCCATTAACGGACCTGAGCGATAGCCAATCACACCGGAGGGTAACGAGGAGGTGACATGCTGGCCGAATGCCACTTCTGGTTCGTATTTTCTGAACAAGCCTTCCTTGAGCATCAGTTCTGCTCCACCTTCCTCACCATCTGGCGCCCCTTCCTCGGCGGGCTGGAAGATAAAGAGGACATTGCCGGCCAACTCCTCGCGAAGACTTGTAAGTACTTCGGCAGCTCCCATCAGCATGGCCACGTGGGTATCATGGCCGCAGGCATGCATGACTCCGACATCCTTGCCCTTATAAGAAGTTCTCACCTTAGAGGCGAAGGGAACATCGGTTCTTTCGGTGACTGGTAAAGCATCCATATCCGCGCGCAGGGCGACGGTTGGGCCGGGTTTGCCCCCTTTGAGAAAACCCACCAGCCCGGTATGGGCAATCCCTGTCTCAACTTCTAGGCCCAGTGCGCGCAGATGCTTCTCAATATATTTGGCGGTCTCAAATTCACGATTTCCCAGTTCTGGATTCTGGTGCAGATGACGGCGCCATTCGATGACTTTGGGTGCGGTGTCTTCCAGTAATTGCTGGGGATTGGTATCTGCTACAGATACCTGACTGGCCAGTAACGACGTACTGATAGCGAGTGATAGGAGTAGTTTCTTCACGGTATTTTCTCTTTTTCTCATTATCGGTAATCGATTCTATCTTTCTGGAAGAAAAGCGCCAGCGCGAATACGTTTAAGTAGAAACTTGTTCAATGAATATACAGCTGGTGTTGCTGGATGAGGGTGTAGCAAGTTGAGCCGTTGAACAGTAATAAATACTCATGCCAAAATGGTAGTTTAGGGGGGGCTGAGGGCGGATCTTAAAAAATAACAGCGAAATAGTATGCTTAACTGAATATTAAAAATATTATCAGTACAATAGTCATATCAAAATAAACATCAGGGAATCGTAGGGAGAAGGCATTTGGGGATTTTAGATAAAGCCAAGCAGCTTGGAGAAAAAGTCAACGAGTCTGTTACAGCGTTTAGTAGTGATGAAGTGATAGCCAATACCGTTATTAAAGCGGTGGAAAAACAGGAGAAGGTCAATGCAATTCTCAAGGCAAAGGGCTCAAATTATCGGGTAGCAGATATTGATCTTGGCATGGGGATACCGCCGACGGTATCTTTTGGTGTGCGTAGGATAGATGAAATTACTGATGGGTTTGGTGAGGGTGAAGCTGAGGGTCAGGCTTTGAATGCTTCATTTGATTAATTGTTGTAATTCAAGTTGTTTTTTAGAATTTAATGTGGGTTTAATTTATTAATGCAATTTATAAGAAGTAAGAGCTTTACAGGAAAGGTTGCCTGGGAATCAAAGCTCATTGCCAATATGAATGGTGTTACTACCAAACTGCATTGGACCGATAAGCCCTATGTTTGGCATGTAAATGATGGTCAGGAAGTATTTGCTCTGCTCGATGGTTGTGTTGAGATGTTTTATAAGCAAGATGGTAAAGTGAAATCTGAGGTATTGCATCCCGGTGATATCTTTTATGCTTCAGAAGGCACGGAACATGTGGCTCATCCTCAAGGAGAGGCTCGTATACTAGTGGTGGAGATGGAGGGAAGTATTTGATCCTGATCGATCGCTAGACTTTATAAAAGCCGGCTTCTCATTGTTTGCTCAGATAGTCCTTGAATGCCGGTTTTCTTGTGATGGAAGAATACCCTTTTCATAAAAATAATATTGATGCCATAAGTTTACCGATTTATCCCGGTATCAGCCTCCTTGAATAATAATTTGGTTGGTTCTGAGCTATATACCTGCTAATACAGCTATTCTTTAGCTTTACTTGCTGTGTTTAGATGAACCTCTGAGGTTTGGCGCAATTCATATGGAAATTCGGAATCTACTTACTGCACTAGTATGCAATTTATTTTTATTCTGCTCTTCGGCTTTTTCGAATACTATTGATATTAATATAGAAACTGATGGCAAAGCCCTAAAGGACGCAAAAATAGAGCTATGGAAAGCACTGCCCGGTCGTGAAGCACAGCTTCTTAATCAAGTTGTTGCGGATAATCAGGGGAAGGCGCGTTTAACCTATGATTACCTTGAAGAAGGTTCAGTTCTATATATTAAAAGTAAGGGTGGTAGGATCTCTGATAAGTTCCACCAGTACTTGGAACAATTGGCTATTCTTCCCTTAATCAAGCCAAGTTCCGTGATTATAAATGAAATCACCACGATCGGTTCTATTTGGCCCAATGCGCAGCAATTGAAAAATGGCAGGCTACAAGGTTCATTCAATGCATTAAAGATTGGCTCAGGCCATGTGCAACACTTAACGGATGTTTCCAGCGGAAATTTTGGCGGAACAGTGCTGGGATTGGGCAATTTAACTCAATCTGAAACCGTTGCGCGTATGAATACTTTGGCCGCTTTGGTATCACTCTGTGGAGGAAGGGAAACTAGAACAGCCTGTAAAGAATTCCTCAGCTTATCCGAGAGCGCTACGACCTTGGAGGCATTAATAAAGCTGGCAAAGAAACCCTACCTTAATGCTGACAAGTACTTTGAATTGTTTAACAAGTACTATCCGATCCCAGAGGGAAAACAGCGTAGAAATACAAAGTTCCTTCCTTATCTATTATATCCACCAAAGGATTTTGCCCTAAAGATCAAACTTTCTGGTGGAGGCATCTTTGCCGCTGGCCGACTGAAGTTTGATATCAATGGAAATCTATGGAGTGGCCAGAACTGGATGCCGGGCTCGCAGTCTGGATTAAACAGATCAATCGGGGGTGGTGTCGCTCGCCTGAGCCCTGATGGCATGCCTATTTCGCCTCCAATATTGGGGTACAACGGTCAGGGGCTCAATGGCATTGGTTGGGGTACCACTGTAAGTGAAACCAATGTCTGGGTCAGCTCTTTCAATGGTGTGGTGGGTGTTTTTGATCTGGATGGAAATGTGCTAGGCCCCGCTAGGATTAACACCAAGACAGGCATGCTGCAGGGGATGGCTACGGCAATCAACGGCGATGTGTGGCTCTGTGATATTGAGCAAAATCAGCTAGTGCTTTTCCCCGGAGGTAACTATAAAGAGGGGGAGGTTATTAAAGTACCAGGGTTGCTTGCACCTTTTGGCGTGGCAGTGGATAACAATAATATTGTGTGGGTCACCAATGTTGGTTCGGACACCGTTATTCGATTTCCTGCTGCAGATCCGAAGAAAACAGAGCAAATTCAGGTAGGTATTTCACCAAGAGGCTTAGCAATTGACTCCAAGGGGAATATATGGGTAGCTTCCAGTGCAAGTCCAGGCTTCCCCTTACCAAAGATACCTCCTGGAACAAAATTGCAGGAGCAGTTAAAAATATCTGTAAAAAACTTTCTTGCTTACGAAAAAGAAATTCCTAGAACTGGAAATTTGACTTTGATATCTCCTGAAGGAAAGGTATTAAAATCTAACTTATTGAACAATGAAATCAATGTGGGTTTCGGTGTATCTATAGATGGGGCAGATACAGTTTATGTATCAAGTTTTATCGGGGCAGGCTTTTTGCAAGTGTGTGGCGTAGATGTCAATGCCTGTCCTAAAGGGAAGGAAACTGGAGATTTAATCCATTACTATCGAAGCCATTTAATAGAAAAACCCACTGATACAGCTATCGATGATGCGGGCAATGTCTGGGTGGCGAATAATTGGAATGTGCTTGAGGCTGTCTTGGATGATAATCCGAGTCGAGAAATTGCCACTGCTGGTGGCGGCGATGGGTTAGTCGTTATTTATGGTATTGCCAAACCTGTACGTAACCCTCTTATTGGGTCGGTACGTCGGCCGGTGACTCCGGTAGCCCAATGAGGGTGAGAGCCATTACTCTGTGGAGGATTTAAAAAGGTAATGATCCAGTTTACTCTACTTGAGAGTACATGAAGTGATGGTCTATGGGGTAAACTTGTCAATATACTCCTTACTCTCGCCTAAAGAAGCATTTCGGTATTTCTCTAAGCTAGTGTTTTTTTAACCACCTTCCAGCTATAAACGAACTGCTTTAAGGTTTCTTCCTTTTCCCCAAAGAGTTCACCTCACCCTAGACGATTACTTCCCAAGGCTTGAAGATTATTAAGAATTATTGTTTATTGGGAAGTTATAAGAATAAAAGTCGACCTGCTTAATAAAGCTGAGATTTCTCAATACTAAAAATTCCATACTCTGAAGGCGAGCTCAACATGCTACAACTGAGACCCAACTGTGAGTGCTGTGATAAGGACCTACCTCCTAATTCCACAGAGGCAATGATCTGTACCTATGAGTGCACTTTTTGCCGCACCTGTGTTGAAGACATACTGAGCAACGTTTGCCCAAATTGCGGTGGTGGTTTTTGCCCAAGGCCCATTCGTCCACAAGTGGCTCGGCGCCCAGGCGTGGGTCTCGAGTTTCAGCCACCTTCAGAAAAGAGAGTGAAAAGCAAATTCAGCCACGAGGAAATGCAAGTTTTCGCTGAATCCCTAAGAGAGATTGCTGCTGAAGTGCGTTGATCTTTTTGCTGTGATTATTGATGCAGAGTTATGTGCTAATGACCAAATTATATTTTCCGGTCAATAGCTGTTTAGCATGCTGTCGCCGTGATAGCTATTCTGCATTAATAGGGAAAAAAGGTACGAAGAGAAGTAATGCACTCAGCCTGTGTCCTTAAGGGCATATTTTCTTCGCTTCAGGGGCAGTAGTAGATTACCCGGTTACTTTATGGGCTAGGTTGCCCTCAACCCTGATCTATGGGGCTAGCATAATTTCTTCTCACCCCTTAACTTATATCGCCTTTTTTTGGGGATCTTATAGGGATAACTATGACGAGTATCGTAGCGGATATCGGCGGCACTAATGCCCGTTTTGCGATAGCCAGACCGGTTGCGGAGGGCTATCAGCTAGAGGGACTGAAAGTGGTGGACTGCAAGCGCTTTGAAGGGTTTGATGCTGCGCTGCAGCATTGGTTGGATGGCCTCAATCAGCCCAGACCTGAGAAAGCCTGTATTGCCGCTGCTGGCCCGCTGGAAAAGACTCCCTCTGGTAGTCGCGTTTACATGACCAACCTGGGCTGGAGTATTGATGCCACGGCCCTGGCCGAGGAGTTTCAGTTTCCCCATCTGGAGTTGATCAACGATTTTGCTGCGTTGGCTCAATCCCTGCCACGCCTGACTAGTAGCGATTATAAGGTACTGAGAGATGTGCCCCGCCCACAAGGGGCGCCCATGGTGGTACTGGGACCGGGTACTGGCCTCGGTGTGGCGGGCCTGGTTGAGGCGGATGGACGCTACCATGTGCTCGCAGGCGAGGGAGGCCATGCCAACCTGACAGTCTCCACCGAGCGCGAGTTGCAATTACTTCAGATCCTCATGAAGAGCCGTACACCAGTTTTTAATGAGTGGGTCCTCTCTGGAAATGGCTTGGTAAATCTGTACCGCGCCGTCTGCGAATTGAATGGTCGACCCCCTGAAGCGCTGACACCACCGGATGTAAGCACTCGTGGCCTGGATAACTCCGACCCTATGTGTCGTGAGACTCTGCTGGATTTCCTCAATTTCCTCGGCAGTGTCGCGGGAGATGCAGCGCTGTATATGGGCGCACGTGGTGGAGTATTCCTGGGGGGAGGTATACTGCCTCGTATCGCAGAGTTGTTGCCCGAAAGCGAGTTTGAGCAGCGCTTTCTCACCAAGGGGCGGGTTGCACAGTGGATGCAAGCCGTGCCGGTCTATGCCTTGAATGCCGGCTACCAGGCCCTCATCGGTGCTGCGGTGCAGTTGGAGGGTTGATTTGCCTGCTGCGCTCCTGAAATAGATCAGTTCATTTGTTTCAGGGGCACCTATAAAACGTTTGGGAAAGTTAACGCTAAATCGTCACTTTTTTCAGGGGCTCCGCAAGGCTTAAAGCTTCTCTTACAAGCCACACCTCCCTTTGCACCTACCTTGTTAGATGCAATTTACCTTCGCCGCATCGCGTGTAATTATGCGGCATACCAGCGTGATTGAAGTCACAGTTTCTCCCGCCTCCTCCCCCCTCGGGGGAGGATGTTATGGATAGGGGGCCGGCCTAGGATGCAGGGTCTCAACATAACGATAAGTCCAGGGAGAAGATGATGAGTCTATCCAATAAAGGTAAAGGGGCGCTCAGACCCACTTTGCTATCTGCTGCCATCGCGGCCTCCGTGTCCACCTCGGTTGGGGCCTATGCGCAGGAGCAGGAAACACTGGAAGAAGTAACAGTTACCGGTATTCGCACCAGCGTTTTGGACTCCGTTGAAGCCAAGCGCGCCGCCGATGTGGTGGCCGATGTGGTAGATGCGGGTGCTCTGTCATCTCTTCCCGACCAATCTATTGCCGACGCCCTGGGCCGCCTGCCCGGCGTAACCACCGTGCGCTCCAACGGTCAGTCCTCACAGCTAAATATCCGCGGTATGAACGGCGATTTCCTGCAGACGACCCTGAATGGTCGTGAGCAGGCCTCTACAAGTGGTTATACCGAAAGTACTCGCTGGATTTCTTTTGACCAATACCCGGCTGAGCTGATTAATCAGGCGGCGGTCTACAAGACTCCGAAAGCCTCTCATATCGAAGGTGGTGTAGCGGGCTCTGTAGAGCTGAAAACGGCCAACCCTCTCGATGCCGACAAAGAACACAACTTTAATGCCAATGTACGCATGTCGTTTAACGACGCAGCCGATGACGTCGGTGCCGACGAGTTCGGTGAGCGTGTTACGCTGTCGTACATGGGTAAATTTATGGATGACAAGGTGGGCGTAGCTCTGGGTTATTCTCACCTTGAGCAGCCGAACAACTTTACCAAAGCGCGTGCAGGTGCTGACGATCAGCTCGGATACTTCACCGGAACTACGGAAGATGAAGAGGAAGTAAATGTACCTCGAGCCTTCCAATGGCAGGCTGGAACAGGTACAGATACTCGCGATGGCTATCTGGCCAGTGTTGTATTCCAGCCTACAGATAACTTCAAGGCTCAGCTTGACTATTTCAAGTCTGAATTTGAGCGGATTGATACTCGCCACGGTATTACTGTTGGCAACTTAGAAAAGACCGATGGTTACACCCCTTATGGAATAATAGATGGGGGGGTTGCAACCTCAGGCACAGCAACTGTCACCGATACAACTATTGGTCCCTGGTTTGAAGCGCGCTCCGAAGATCAATCCACCCAGGCAGATAGCGACAGTATTGGCTTGAATTTGGAGTGGAGTTTTGCTGATCAGCATACTTTAACTTTCGATTATTCATACAGCGAAGGCACCAAGACTCGCAAGGACCAGATTGTGTCCATGCATGCGTATGACTTGGGGTATGACGATAGCGGTGAGCTGGAGACTTGGCAGGAAGCGGCAAATCAAAGCTTTGCTTACTCAATGAAAGGTGATGGTATACCTTCAGCTGCTTTTGCCGGGGTAGATTTTACTGACCTGGATACCATGCGTCTTTCTCGTTATGAGGAGTATCCTCACGAGTACACTGACGAGATTGAAGCCTTCAAACTGGACTACCAATTTGATTTGGAATGGGGCGCAATCGCTTCTATTGAAGCTGGTCTTCGTTACTCTGAGAGAACTTTTGATTCTGATCGTGGAACCTTCCTATATGGTAGTCGCGATGGGCAGTATAACGGTTACTGTGAAGACAACCTTTCAGAAATTGAATGCATGCCACAGGAGCTGGATGGTTTCGTAAAAGTTCAATCCGTTGAAGGTGCTCCCGATCATTTCGTTATCACTGATATGGATGGCCTTGCATCAAGCATTTTTGGTGCTGGTAACTACAATGGTGTAAAAACTTTCAGTAATGGTAAGGATTGGACTTTTGTTGAGTCTGGAGCTGTTACTGAAGAAGTATTCGCTTACTATGCGATGGCGAATATTGATACCCAATTGGGTGGCATACCTGTAACCGGTAACTTTGGTGTGCGTATTGTCGAAACAGACGTTAAATCAAAAGGCATCCAAAAAATTGGTGATGGACTTGGTACCGCGATCACTGATGATTTGGGTGTGACTAGCACCGACTATGGCCATGTCGAGTATGGCCCTGAATATACTGATACCTTACCTTCATTAAATTTAAACTTTGAGTTATCAGAACAAGATTACATTCGCTTCGCCGCAGCAAAAGTTATGGGACGCCCGCCGGTTGGCCAGCTAAAGGGCGGTGCAGGTTCTTGGAACTCAGCGGGAGAGAATGATTATAATGTTTGGACCAAAGGATCTCCCTACCTAGATCCCTTCCGTGCGAATCAATTTGACTTAGCTTATGAACACTACTTTGAAGATGGTGGTGCGGTCACTGCAGCAATCTTCTGGAAAGATATCGAGAGTCTGATCGAGAAGCAGTATATTTATCTCGACAGCCAGTCTGAACGCACAGCTCTGTTTAAATCTTTGGGTATCGATGTTCCGGTAGGCTTTGAAGCTGGTGCATTTGAAACCTACGTGAACAATGATAAGGGTGGCTATATTCGCGGCATTGAGCTGGCTGGTACGAAAACCTTTGATCAGCTCCCAGGAGTTCTATCTGGGCTTGGTATGACCGCTAGTTATTCTTACACAGAAAGTGAGACTGAGGTTACCGGCGGTAATCTCGCTGGCGAGACAATGCCCTTACCAGGTCTATCTGAGAACGTGTGGAGTACTACGGTATTTTGGGATATCGGAAACTTCAGCAGCCATGTAAATGTGCGCTATAGAGATGAATTTACAGAAGTAATGTCAATCCCTGGTAGCTCTACAGTAGTTCCTGCTCGTGAATATACAACTGTGGATGCACAGATTTCCTATGCTTTCGAAAATGGTATTGATATTGTTTTATCCGGCAATAATTTGACCAATGAAGCGGATGTGAAATCTTACGGGGTGGATGGTGCCCTCGGTGAATATACTGAATTCGGGCGTCAGTTTTATCTCGGATTAAACTATAGCTATTAAGTGCTTCTAGTTAATCCGGTGTAAACTGGAATAGTAATAAAAGACCACCCGCTGAGCCTTGCTTGCCGGGTGGTTTTTTGTTGGAAATTCCTCAATACCTGATATTTCGTTCAGGTTCTGAATATTTGAGAATAGAAATGAACCGTCAAAATAAAAAAATTATTATTCTGGGTGGCGGTACCGCCGGATGGATTACCGCTAACTTGATGGCGACCCATTGGCAGGATAAAGGGTTTGAAATCACCCTGGTGGAATCACCGGATATTGGCATTATTGGCGTAGGGGAGGGCTCGACACCGCCTTTAAAAGGCTTCATGGAGACGATTGGTGTTAGCGAAGCGGAGTGGATGCCGGAATGCAATGCGACTTACAAGGTGGGAATCACCTTTAAAGACTGGTCACTGAAGCCAGGTTTCACCGAGTATGTTCACCCTTTTGTCGCTCAACCAGATCAATTCACTATCCCGGCATTTTTCCATAATAGTTTCTTACGTAGAAAAGGCATCGATCTGGAAGGGCACCCAGATCAGTTCTTTCTGGCAACTGAGATGATCCGGCAAAAATTATCTCCAGTCGCGCCGGAAAACTTCCCTTTTGAAATTGCCTATGGCTACCATTTTGATTCTGGTTTATTGGGCCAGTTCCTGCGGCGTGTTGCAGAACAGAAAGGCGTTCGCTATAAGGAGGCGACAGTGGCTGGCGCCATGCTCGATGCACAGGGGAATATTGATCACCTGAAAACTACTGATGGTGAGGTTCTCAAAGCGGATCTGTATGTCGATAGTTCGGGTTTCCGTGGGAACCTAATCCAGCAAACACTGAAAGTGCCGTTTATTAGTTGTGCGGAGAGTCTCTTTAATGATTCGGCAATAGTGTTTCCGACCGAGCAAGAAGAAAATTTTGCTCCTCACACAATATCTAAAGCGATGAAGTATGGTTGGGCATGGAAAATTCCCCTGACCAATCGCAATGGCAATGGCTATGTTTATAGCTCTAGTTTTGTGGATGCTGACAAAGCGGAAACAGAAATTCGTGCCCATCTGGGACTACTGGATAGTGATGTAGAGACTCGTCAGTTGAAGTTCAAAGTTGGTCGGGTAGCTCAGCACTGGGCAAAAAACTGCCTAGCCGTGGGGCTTTCTCAGGGTTTTATAGAACCCCTAGAAGCGACAGCCCTGGATATGGTTCAAGAGACCGTGGTGCGATTTATCGAAGCCTATAACAATGGCGACTACACCGATAAATATAGGGACGAATTTAATAATCGCATCAGCGCCCGTTTTGATGCCGTACGTGACTACATCGTCTGTCACTACCGAATCAGTTCGCGTAGGGATACTGATTACTGGATTGCCAATAGCACCAATGAAAAAATCTCACAATCTCTGCGGTCTATATTGCAGTCCTGGATGGCCGGTAAGAATATTACCGATGAACTGCTAAATCAAAATCTGGATATCTACTTTCCCAATGTATCCTGGAACTGCTTGTTGACAGGCAAGGGTATCTACCCAGATCAGCAACAGCTGCGCCCGGGCAGTGACTTGGCAAATAAATATAAAATTGAAGATATTCGGGAGTTCAATAGACGTTGCGCATTGAACTTTGGATCGCACTGCGAACATTTAAGGATGTTGCAGTCCATTTGAAACTATCTTAGGGTGAATTGAAGATTTTCAGGGAAAAGATAGAGCCGGATACTTTTCATTAGCCCGGCTCTGAGGAACCTATTATTCTACAGTCTTTTCCAGCTTCTTGGTTTCCTTCATGTGCAGCATCCGCTTATCGCCCCGTTCACCGCGAATTCTTACCCGGTCCCCAGATTTCATGCCCTTTTGCTTAACCTCTTTAGCGTCAATAAAATAATAATTACCGCTAGCTTCATCTTTGATGCTGAAACGACGTTCTACCTTACCGGTTTTAAAGTCTTCAGAGATAATTTCCTCTAAAGTCCCAGTAACGACTTCCTCTGCTTGACAGAAAAGACTAAAAGTAATGGTGAATACGATTAATAAAACCTTATACATTAAGACTACCTTCTAAATAAAATGATTGATGGCTCAAGTAACTCTCTGACTGTTTTCATAATCCTTACTTATCATATTCGACCGATATCACTGCAGATTGGCCAGGCTCGCTGTTAGATTTGTAAGTAATCATGAGGCCGACATTGTCATCTTTAAAAGAATCACCTGGTTTTTCCAGTACGGCGACATGGTTTGAATCTATATCATGCAAATAGTGAATGGTCACTGAATTGGCATAATGAGACCTTGGATTTAGAATGTTGTGGCCAATATGATAGTTAACATAGTAGTAATCTTTACCATTTTTACTACCATTGCTTTGCACTTTAAGTTGTTGAGGAAGTGTCCCGGAGAGCTCACCTGCTGTCAGCTCTATGGCCTGAATCTCTATATCCTGGGCACTGCCAGCGATCTGGCTGACGGTTGTAGTGTACTCTGGATTTGACTTGTACCAACCCATAACTTCCCGGTGGGCACTGCCAAATAGGCGAGATTTTGACCGGTTGCCCATTAGGGAGCCGGCGGTACCGTATTCATTTTCGGCTGTACCATCGTTATCTTCGTCCCAGCCTGCGTGGCCAAGGCCAATATTGTGACCCAGCTCATGCCCCATCACCAATTGATCGGTGCGTGCGGCAACAATACTCCACTTGCCACCCACAGAGGCAATACCAGTACCAATCAAACCGGCATCTTCGGCTTCTGAAGGGTAGATATACACTTGGTGGCGCCAATCACTTAAGTTCAAAGGCTGACCGTTATCATCAACCAAGTTATTTTTGGCCCATTGATGGGCATCGTCTCTCCAGGAAAAACCACCATCGGTGTACTTGCCACCCTGGCCTTGGCGAGCTTGTGCATCTGCAACGCTTAATGTTCCCCCATTTTGAGGGTCTGGAATAGTGTATGTAATACAGTCAATAGAGCTTTTTTCTACACCCTCCTCACCATAGCAATAATGCTGCAGAGTATCGTTATCGATTCGGTGCCTAAGGAACTTGAGTTGGCCCTGGGAATTTTCCAGATAGGCATTATCAAGAGAATCGACTTCATTGAAGACCATGTCGGCAATTTCGCTAACCCCCGCCTCTCTGGTGGCGATAGCGTCGGAGAAATTCATAAATATAAAAACGATACTGTTTTTAGACGAGGCTGTTGTAGCAATTGAAAAAACTACTGATTGCTGGCTGCCATCTGTAAGTAGAAATTTGATCGTGTCTTCACTAGTTTCTCCTGTTTTTAATGCCTCGCTGTTGCTATTAAGTGAGTATTCCCAGGTTCCATCACTCTGAAGGGTAAATTGACCATATTTACCCTCAATGGAGTCTGCACTGAAGAGGGGGGTATTACCGTCGACATCATCGATTTCCAACTTACCAGAGGCGTACTCTTTGTCATTAAAAACCAATGAAGAGAGGGGCATGCTAGGTTTGAAAGAATAGGGGTCGTCAGCGCCGGTTATCTGAATGCTAATTTTTGTGACGTCATTGCCATTACCCACACCGAGGGTAAACGAATCGGTGGCCTGCTCATCTGCATCCAGGGGATCGGAGAGAGCGCTATCTAGGGTATAGAGCCAGCTGCCATCAATTGAGGTTGTCAGGGTGCCATAAGTGCCTTGAAAACTACTATTTTCAAAGATCTGGCTGGGGTTGGCATCATCAATGAGCTTGCCACTCGTAGAGACTGTGCGGTCTTCGGTAACACTGCCTTCACCACCGCTAATTGTACCGATGCCAGTCTCTTGACTGCCACTGCCACTGCCACTGCCACTGCCACTGCCACTGCCACTGCCATTTCCTGCAGCGCTATCAGAGCCACCGTCACCGCCCCCACTACCACAAGCAGTCAAGAATACCGCCAAGCTGATGGTTGAAAATAGTTTTATCGAATCTTTCATATTGCTCTTGATATCCATCTGTAATTTTGCGCAGGATTATAGGCTAGAGATCTGCATATTCTGTGAAATCGGGTGGATATTGGAGCTTTACTGTGAATATTCAGGAATTGATACCTATTAGGTACTCTTGGCGAAATTAAAGTAAAAATAATCTAGGAAATTACCTTCTGAATTACCTATCAGAATATTTATTTAATTCTTATAGCCTTGTAATTTCAGGCTAAAAATTGCTCTTTATGTCACCAGTTTGTCACTAATGTACATAGGTGGAAGTAAAGCGACCAATTTGACGGTTGGCCGCTTTACCAGTAAATCTGGGGGGAATTATTCAGCTTTTGATAAGAGACTAACCAATTTGCCTATATCCAACTCACTGCAATATTGGGCTTTTTGGCAGTTAAGTAGGGTTTCTCTGACGATGTTGTTTCCGCTCTGCTCAGAGGCCAATGTTAAAAAATGTAGGGCCTTTTGCAGATCATATTCTTTAAGCTCATCGGAGCTGTAAGCTCTGGCCAGCTTTAAAGAGGCTCCCGTATGGCCGAGTTCAGAAGCGATTTTATATAATTCAAGAGCTTGTTCCTGATCCTTGTTTACTCCCAACCCTTGTTCATACATTCGCCCCTGGTTATAAAGACCATACATGGAGTGATGTTTTGAAGCGCGTTCAAACCAGGCTAATGCTTCTGCATAATCTTGTGTGCCTTCACTTTGGTTGAGATAAAGTATCCCCAGAGCGTTCATTGCTTCGGTGGAGCCCGCCTCGGCGGCTTGCGTTAGATATTGCCTCGCCTGATGTAGATCTTTTTCAACACCTTGTCCGTTTTGGTAGAGTAACCCCAGGTTGTAGCTGGCCCTGGCCGATCCCTGCTGTGCGGCGTATTGATAGATTTTAATTGCCCGATGGTAATCCTGCTCTACACCGGCACCCATAGCAGAGGCATAGCCCAGATTGGTCACGCATTCGAGATTATTTATCTTGGCACAGAGGGCATACCAGCCATAGGCGAGTTCGTGATTGGTCGGTACAAGTTTTCCAGTGGAATTGAGTACCCCCATACGAAATTGTGCTGGGTGGTGCCAGCTTAGGGCTGCCTTTTCGAAGTCCCGTAGCGCGGACTGTTCATCTTCCTTTTGTTGGTAGAGACCGTTTTCTGCAATTCTTCCCCTTAAATAAAGTGCTGCGGGGAATCCGGCACCGGCCGATTGCTGTAGAAAATGTATTCCCTCCTGAATCTGGTCGTTTCCAGCGACCTCAAGCAGATATTTCCCATAGTAAAATTGTGCAGGGGGATAGTTCTTTTCCGCCGCCTGGCTAATCAGGTCTGCGAAGATTTCCTCTTGTCCCGGCTTACCTATCATATGAGAGCCTGCGAGATCCAGCAGTGCCGGGGCATAGCCTTGCTGGGCGGATAGTTGCAGGTAGTGCTCTGCTAACTCCGTTCTCGGCATATTGTATTGATTCGATGCCAGTAATAGCGCCATTGCGTACTCGGCCTCGCCCTTGAGCATGGTGACTGCAGCACTTGCCAACAACTGCCTGGCCAACTCTGTATCGACTTCTATACCCAGTCCAATAGTGGTGATATAAGCGAGTAGAATTTTACCTTCCTGTAGCCCCAAATCTGCAGCGGCAACAAAGAGTTGGGCACATTCATCCACGGCAAACATGGTGCTGTTGCCTTCGAGGCACAGATTGCCAAGGCTAATATTCGCGGTGAGAGAGCCCATGCCAATGGCTTCTAAGTAGGTTTGCTCCGCCTGCTGGAATTCCCCCTCAGCTTCCTGAACCTGTCCAACGGCGTGGCGTGCGGCATAGTCAGACTCTGCCAACGGTTGAATGATGCTTTTATACAAAGAGTCAGAGAGACCGGCAAAGGGGTATTGAATTTCGAGCAGGCGATGGAGGAAACGACTGTTATCAAAGTATATTTTGCGTACTTTGCCGCTATCAGGATCGCGCACATTGTAAACTCGATACAGGCCGCTTCGACTCGCGGCAAATTCAAAATAGTTATCGAGTATTTCATAGCCAGACATGCTGAGTAGGTCCTCAGCGTCGGCCCAACTGGCTATTTCATAGGCGCTATAGAACGTATCGCCCCTGCGCGATGACAGTATTCCTGTGGCGATAAAGTTAAAAATATTCTGGTGATAGTTGGCCTGATCACTATTGCCAGCAGATTCATAGCATTCGGCGGCGCTCAGGTGTGGCAGTAGCGAGATACTGTTGAGCAGGGTTATTTCTTCCCAATTTATTTCTGTACAGGTTTTCCTGCCGCTTTCCAGCTCTATCATTTCTGACTGGTAACGATCTTGTGCCTCTAAGGTTCTGAGAGGCTGGGGTGATTTTAAATATTCACTCCAATAGGTAGCATATCGCACCGAATCCGGTGCTTGCGCAACCTGCTCGGTTAAAGCCTGCAGTGGATCTGCGGGTGTTTGGACCGCGGTCTGGGAGGCGCAGGAAGCCAGTAAGAATAGGGTGGGTAAAATCAGCAGCTTCTTCATGGCTTACTTCCTGATTAGGGATTTAATCAGGTTTTTCATTTCCTGGCTTCTATTGCGCTCGGAGGAAGCCTCCCCTTTAGCCCAAAACTTATACTGCAGTGCTTTGTCGAGCTGATTGAACTGTGCCAAATAGTTGGGCACATCTTGGGGTTCCACATGATCGGTTTTGGATTTGAAGGTGTAGTCCACCAGAAGTGCGCCGTTATCCAGTTTGGCATTGCGAGTAAAGGTGAACCAGGGGTTGTCGATAGTGGTGGTACCCAGCTCCTCCTGCCAGAGAAGCTCCCCGCGAATATTCACAGTCGCACTCTGTTGGACATCGACTGGGTGTGTCAGCGCCAGGGGGCTTTGGCGAATAGGGCGTTGAGGCTTGGATAAATAGGGTACCAAAGCGGAGCCATACAAGGAAAATATCTTGCGCGCGGAACTCAGCTGGGCAAAGTCGCCGATTTGGTAATGCTCGGATACCTCCAGCTGGTTTTCCTGCAGGCTATCCTTATAGGTGATCTCTGGATTGGTGCTTACGCTCGGATAATAACCGGCGATAAAATTGGTATAGCTACTTTTGATTTGCTCAGAATCTGCAGTAAGGAAGAATTGGCGCACCTGCTCGGCTTTCAGGTGGGAGAAATGAGAGCGTACTTGGAGTTTCGCACGGTTTTCCGCCGCATTGATATCATACTGTTCTTCGATACGGGCGCTGTAGCTGGCGACCTGTTCTGAGCTAGGTTCTACGGTTTTCAGGGCACGGGTCTGCTTGGCAATGGGAAGTGCCAATTCATAATCGAAAAAGCCCTTATTCTCTATATCGATACCCTGACCTGAAGCCGTGGCATCCACCCAGTATTCCCGATTATTTAGTTCGATCAGGTTGATCACATGGTTAAAAGTCTCGGGGGAGGGAATATCCTCGCCGATATCCCGCCCACGGGAAGAGGAGACCAAGGCGGGGTAGGATTGCACTCCCATGTGTGCCAGCATACTAGTTAGTAAAAGCGCTTTGTCTTTGCAGTCCCCATAGCGTTTTTCCAAGGTTTCCTGGGGTGTTCTGGGTTGGTGGGAATTAATACCCAACTCAATGCCAAAGTAGCGAATATCCTCCTGCACATATTCAATAGCCTTGCTGACCGCAGCCTCAAGCCCCAGCTGTGTCCGCCAGTTATCCAGTTTTCTTTTTAATGCCTCTGGCAATGAGCGGTCGACTTGGTAGAGCCCCAGGGCCCAGTCGTTCACCTGCCCCCAGTTGTCGTAGCTGGAGTATTGGATGTAATTAAGCGGGTCGTGCCAATATGGATATTCGCTTTCCATTGGCACTCCCGCAACATCGCGCAAGTCCAGGGTGTAAGCGTAATTATTTTGTTGCTGGGTTTTGTGGACAGGATATTCACGATGGTTAAATCGGTAATTAAGTTTCTTGTCGCTGCTAATTTTCACAAAGCGGCGATCTACCGCCTGGGGCCAGGAGAGGTACAAACGGCCAAAGTCGCTGCGGGCAAAAATCGGGTTGCTGCCCTCAATGGTATAGGCGTAGCTGATAATATCGCCGGGGCGAATATCTTCCAGTATATACAGTGCATTCCATTGTTCGGAGTAGAGTTTATTCGCGAGCTCCTGCTCAGATTGGAAAAGCTTGAAGCCATCCTTTTGTAGGCGATCCAGTCGCTCACCGTTACGCTGTACACTGATATCGTGCACCCACAGCTTTTGGAAAGCTGGGAAGAAGCTGAAACTCAGCTCGGCAATTTCACTGACACCTTGCTGATTCAGGGGCTCAACCATTACCTGGAAGTAATACTGCTGCTCTTTTCCCCTGTGGCGGATCTGGGAATTGGAGAGGTGCACACGCACGCTGCCTTGCGCCGGGCGCTTTGATTCCACCGGCTGTAAAATTTCCACCCATTCTGGCGTGGCACTGAATAACAGCTCCGGGGCAGCTTGTGCAAATGAGGTGACAAGGAAAAGAGTGGCAGCCAACAATTGGCCGAGGAAACGATATTTCAAGGTGAGCCTCAATAGTTTTGACAGCGGGCGTTAACAGGCACTCATTCAAGGTACGGAGGGAGCTAAAGGAGCTAAGAGGAAGCGAAGGCAATTACCGGTCGGTTCCGGCAAACCGCTAGCTCCTCCTGAGCCTCTCGATAGTCGCCTGTAGATCCTGCTACAGAGCCGGGCGGCAGTACTTCGTTAACCGCCAAGTGTGCCGGTAATATACCCCAACCCCTAAGCAGAATATATTGAGCCGGTGGCGGATCTGGGGGGATGTGAATGGGGAAGAACGGACGTGTTACATCGAGCCCTCCTACGGGAGGGCTCGATGATACTCAAGCGATTACTGGGCCTGTTCCGGCTGCTGAACCGGCATAGCCTCCAGCTTTTGCTTCAGCTCCTTGAGCTTTTCCTTCACGCGTGCGGCGTTATCCGGGCCCATGCGAATCATCAGCTTTTGTACACCAGGCAGTTTTTCAAGCTTGGGATCGGCAAACTTATAGTAGACCGACGGGCGTACCAGCTTGATCGGGCCCTCGACCTCAGGGGCCGCGAGTACCTTATCAATTGCCTCGATCACCACCTGGTGGAAAGTTTTATTGCGGATACCCAGTTCACCATAGGCTTGCGCCAGGCGCGGATACCAATATTGGTAGAGGCCAACCGCGGTGTCGGTATCCATCAAGGCGAACAGGCGCACCGGCTGATCGTAGCGGCGATAATTGTCCGGTGATAATTCATAGCCCTCCATTGAGGAACCGGTAACAATAATGGGGCCGCGAATGGTTTTCAGTGGGCGGTGCTTGTGGATCAGGTCTCCCCGTGAGCCAGAGTTGACCGCGGCCACCCACTTGCGCACCACCTCATCGTTCACCAGCCAGCGCGACAGGGCGTTGTCTGGGGCCAGGCTCATCAGATCGTCATAAGCGGCCTTATCGCTTTCGTTGAGAGGCGGTGGGGGTTCTCTGCTGGGTTCTTCCACCGGTGCGGGTTCCTGGGGCTCCGGGGTGGCGGCTTGTTCCTGAGGCTGTTCCAGTGTTTCTGGTTCAGGGGTGCTTTGGGGCTCCTCAATGATTTTGGTAGGGGGAACCTCTTTCTTTTTTTCTTCGCCAGTCCACAGCCAATAGGCTGCCGCGGCGACGACGATCACCACAATAATTCCGATGATCCACCCATGCCTAGACTGTTGTTCCGACATTCCCTGCCTCCTTTTGCTGCTATCAGAATGTGACCCTTTGACCACGGCAAAGCGCTTCGGTTTCTCCGTGATGCCTGGGTTTTACCTTACTCTCCACAGGAGCCCATCGCAAAGGGGATTTGATTCACTCTCTGCCTGTTGCGTAGATTGTTACAGATTCTGTTCGGCTCCCTCTTTCCTACCGATTACGCCCCCGCTTGGGAGGATGTATGAATTCCATTGCGGATTAGAGTGGACCAGTGAAAATGTGCGCGTCGCATAAGAGCGGTTGAGCGCGAAGAATAAGAGAGGGAACAATGGTTAAATTCACCAGCCTACTGATGGGCCTGTTTCTGGGGGTTGTGCAGATTGCTGCAGCCGCTGAAGTGGTCGACCCTTTTTGGCGCAATGCCACTATCTATTTCATGTTGCCGGACCGGTTCAATAACGGCGACATAAGCAATGACTTTCCCTATGGCCGCAAGGATGACGCGGCACACCTGCGTGGATTCGCCGGCGGCGATCTGCGTGGTGTGATCGAGAAGATTGAGGCGGGTTATTTCAACGATCTGGGGGTAGATGCCATCTGGATGTCCCCGGTGATCGAGAATATCCACGGTCACAATGACGCTGACAAGCGCACCTATGCCTTCCACGGCTACTGGCCCAAAGACTGGACCGCAGTGGATGCCAACTTTGGCACTGAGGCCGAGTTAGCGGAGCTGATAGAGGCCGCGCACAAGCGCGGTATTCGTGTGTTACTCGATGTGATTCTCAATCACACCGGCCCGATAACCGCAAAGGACCCGGAGTGGCCCGCCAGCTGGTTGCGCAAAGGCGCGCAGTGCGATTGGTCTGATTACGCCGGTAATGTGGAGTGCGCGATCCACGCTAATCTCACCGACATCCTCACCGAGAGCGATAAGCCCGTGGCGCTGCCGCCGCAGCTTGTGGATAAGTGGCAGCGAGAGGGCCGCTTGCAACAGGAACTGAGCGAGCTGGATGCATTTTTCGCACGCACCGGCTATCCGCGCGCGCCCAAGTATTACTTGATCAAGTGGCTGACCGATTGGGTGCGGGAGTACGGCGTGGATGGCTTTCGTGTGGACACGGTAAAACATGTCGAGCCAGAATCCTGGGCAATCCTGAAAAAAGAGGCGGACCTGGCTCTGGCCGAGTGGAAAGAAAAACATCCACAGCAGAAACTCGACGATCGCGATTTCTTTATGCTGGGTGAAGTTTATCACTTTGGTGTGAATAACTATGGCCCCACTGTCGGCCGTATTTACGATTACAGTGATCAGCAAGTGGATTTTTACCAGTATGGTTTCGACAGCTTGATCAACTTCGATTTTGCCCAGGTGGCCGGTGAGCCCGCAGAGAAAATTTTCTCCAGTTATTCCACCGCACTGAATCACGGCGCGTTAAAGGGGCTGGGAGTACTCAACTACCTGGGGTCCCACGACGACCACCACTCCTTCGACCGCGAGCGCCAACAGACCCGCAGTGCCGCCAGTAAACTGATGCTGGCACCGGGGGCGGTGCAGATCTATTACGGCGATGAGCTGGCGCGCCCCATGACCGATGCCCGTGCCTTTGGCGATGCGGCCATGCGCAGCCCCATGAATTGGGACGACTTGAAAAAAGCTGAAACCCGCGCATTGCTTGCCCACTGGCAGAAGCTCGGCCAGTTCCGCCAAGCATACCCCGCCGTGGGTGCCGGTGTGCACAAAAAACTCGCCGATAAACCCTACACTTTTGCTCGCACTTTAGCCGGGGAGCAGCCGGTGGTAGTGGCAATGGAGCTGCCCCTTGGGGAGAAGCGTATTTCTGTAAAAGGCGTGTTTGCCGATGGCACGGTGTTAACGGATTACTATTCCGGTGAGCGTGCAAAAGTTGAGAGTGGCAGTGTGACTTTTAATACCGGTGGGGATCTGTTGCTGCTTTCAGCTAACGCAAAGTAGCCCTGGTTTTTAACCGGCCCGAGAAAGAAAAAGCCCGGCAAATTATTGCCGGGCTTTTTCGTAGAGCTTTCTAGCGGAATTTACACATCGGTGTTGGTGAACTGGTTGCACACCATCACATCCACGTCCAACTGGCCGATCACCCGCTCGGCGGTATTGCCGCGCAGCAGCGAGCCGGTTTCGCCGAACTGGTTGAGGGTGCCCATTACCACCAAATCCGCATCAATTTCCTTGGCCACCGCTTCCACCACATCGCTGGTATAGCCCTGCTTTACATGAATGCGGTGCGTGGGCACGCCGGTTTTATCGGCCAGCTTGGCCAGGGCGCCGCGATCGGGATAGCGCATGGAGTCCAGGTAGGCGTTCACCAGGTGCAGCTCGGCGCCGTAATGGCCGGCAATATAGGTGGCGCGCTCGCTGATCTGGCGGTTCAGCTGGCGCTGCTCCAGGGTTTTGGCCTGGTAGTTGACGGTGGCCAGCACCACTTTGCGCGCGGCTTTGGCACCGGGGCGAATCAGCACCACCGGGCAGCGTGCGGTTTTCAACACCCGCCACTTGGATTCGGCGAAGGTAAAACGGCGGCTGGATTTCTTGTGTACCGGCAGGTAGATCATTTCCGCATCGCAGCGCTTGGCCTCCTGCACAATGGCCGCCTGCCAGTCGCTGGACCAGCACACGGTGATCTCGCAGGTGAGCCCTGCCTCGGAGATGGGTTCACGGATTTGCTCGCGGAACCAGGATTCATCGCGGAATAGGTGGTCGTTCACCGCGCGGGTATCCACTGCCTCGCCGTCCACCGCGACAAACACCGCCAAGCGCGGCTGCGGGTTGCGACCGCGGGAAGTGCTCATTGCCCGCTCCAGGGCCACATGCTTGTCATCGTTGGGGTCCACGACCACGAATACGGTGCTCTGCTGCTCCATCTTTCCTCCAGATCAATGGGTGTTTCCGGTCCCTGCCTTGTGCAGTTGACTCCTGGGTCTACGTTATCACGGGGGGCCTCAGGCGCGGAGAATTAGTCGTCTTAATACGTTGAATAACGCGCCAGTCAGCCCCTAATGCCGGCGCATGATGAAGTAATGGGGAAGGACTGTATTGAGCCAGATCAAGACCGGCCGCCGGTGCGATTAGTGCCAGGTGGGGAGGGAAACCCTCGGCGGGGTTTTTTCAGTGTTTCTTAAGTTTGCCTTAATTTTGCCTCCGTAGACTCTCGCCGTGACACTCCCAAAGAGGGTTTTCAATGGCGCTACAAAGACATTATCAATACCTGGACCAGAGTGCGTTGCCCAAGCGCAGGCTGTGGCGGCGCAAACTGGATTTCGATCTGACCCGTATAGGGCAGGCAGGTCACAGCCGGGTGCAGGGATTTATCGCGCAGAAGTTTGCCGATACCTATGGTGCGCAGGTGAACCAGTTTGCCCCGCTATTGCTATCCGCCTGGCAGGAGAGCGCGTTCAGCAGTGCCCTCGGGCTGCGCCGCGCCGATAGTGGACCGCTGTTCCTGGAGCAGTACCTCGATCAGCCGGTGGAACAGGAGATCGCCGCCTTCAGTGGGAGTGCGGTAAGACGCACGGAGATTGTCGAGATCGGCAATTTGATCTCCACCAGCCGCGGTGGCAGCCAGATGCTGTTCCTGATGTTATTTGAATTATTTGCCGCCGCCGGTGTGCATTGGGCCATTTATACCGCAACTGCGGAAGTGCGCGGCCTGTTGCAGAAACTGGTGGGTCGGCAGACGGTTTTATGTGAAGCCGACGGCCGGCGTTTGGGGGATAACCTGAACGAGTGGGGTCGCTATTACGAGTCGGCTCCGGCGGTGACCGCCATCGATATGGTCGCTGAGCATCGCGCCCTGCTGGCAAATCCCCGCACCCGCGAGACTCTGCTGGCCTGTCGTGCCACGGCCCAGGCTATGTCGCCTGTCCTCAAAACCTCGGCGGGAGGAGCCAATCTATGCAATTGATAGAGCAAATTCGCCAGCAGGCTGCAAATCACCCCGAACAGCTGGCGCTGCGGGGCGAGCAGCGCACATATAGCTACGGGCAACTGCTGGCGGCCGCCGAGGAAATCGCCGCGGACCTGCAGGCG